>JAJQEJ010000014.1 GCA_021201735.1 Oscillospiraceae bacterium
GCTGTGTCTCGCTCCAGCCAATGAACACCACATCCACACCGCTATCCTGCGCGTGGGTCGGGATCGTCGTGCTGTTGAGCGCATGGGTACCCGTCAGCACGTTCATGTCAGTAGCGGGGCCGTCGTTGTTACCGCCGTTCGTGTGGTAAGTCACGGTGTACTTTGTCTCATAAATATCCGCTGTGCCATTGCTGTTTTGATCGTAGCCCCACACTGCGTAAACCGTGGTACTGGCAGAGACAGTGATACTCGTCACAATATCGCCAGGCAGGCTGTCGGTTGCACCCAAAATGTTCGTGTGCTGGGAGGTGCTCCAGCCCACGAACAGCACGTCCACGCCGTTGTCCTGCGCGTGGGTCGGGATGGTGCTGCTCAGGGTATAAGAGCCCGGAAGGACATTTTCGGTTGCGGGAAGACTGGATGCAATCCCCCCATTCCCGTCATAGATGATATCCACCCACATAGTGGGATCCTTTATCCACTGGGCATACAGGGTTACATTGGATGTTGGGGTGAAACTGCCTCCCACACTGTAGGATACGCCATTTCCATCAGCCTGCGTATTCCATGCATCAAACAGATACCCATACGGCGCTGTGAATCCGTTGCCAGGCAGGGTATAGCTTCCCCCCATCTGTACACTGTCCGCCGCCATTGTGCCGGTACCGCCGTTGGCGTCGAATGTAATGAGATAATACTGCGTCAGATCGACCCATATAGCATAAAGGGTCAAACCTTTTGTGATGGTATAGCTGGCATTTTCTGCGTAGTCATCACCGGTTCCGTCCGCTTTTGTATTCCATTTTAGAAAATACCAATTGGATGGCGTGGAAAACCCGGCGGAAGTGGTGGTTGCTGTCGTGATAGTTGGAGTCCCCGTACTTCCTGTATAGTCATAAAAATTCGGCTCCGAGGTACTATTATTCGCTATGTAGGTGACCGCATAAGGGCCACAGTAGTTAATGTTGTCATTGTCCAGCAATGCGCCGTCAAAGTCTGTCATGCTCATGTAACCGGAATTTAACATATCACTGTAGTTGGTCGGCGGAGCATATGTCTTTTGTGATGTATTGCCACTGAAGACTGTATCCGTTGCGATAGTAAGCCCAACGTACGCAGAGGAACTGATCGGGTTTGCATAATCATAGTAAGCGGTCCAAATACCGCCGCCATCATAAACTGCTGTATTGTTGATAATTTCAGTACCGCTTGAGCAGTCTAACTCAAGGCTCCACCCAGAGGACCAGTAATTATCGTATCCACCATATATTCCACCGCCATAGTCTGCATTATTGCCGCTGACTTCACAGGCAGTAAACATTATAAAGCCAGTACCACGACTTGCATCAAGCGCCAATCCGCCGCCGTAGGTCGCCGAATTGTTTATAACGGTTGTATTCGTAAAGACAGCGCTACCGCCATCCCCTTCAGAATCATATGCGCCACCGTAGTCACCCGCGGTATTCCCGCTGAATTCACAATCATTCGCAAAAAAGCCGCCACCGCTGGTCTGATGGACGCCGCCGCCATTGTATGCCGCCTCGTTGTTCATCACTTTACAGTTATTGAGCTCTCCATAACTATAATCAGTTGTAAACCCGCCGCCGTCGTAAGCGGCTTTATTGTAGCTTATTTCGGTGTCATATATGTACATGCTTTGACTATTTACACCACCGCCATAGTTAGCCTCATTGTGCGTAACGACGCAGTTGCGCATTTCATAACACATTCCATAAAATCCGCCGCCAGCGCCTGCTGTGTTATAGCTAATCTCGCAATCAGATACATAGAAAACATTATACAGACCGCCACCTATGTTTGCCGTATTATTCGTGATTTTGCCGCCAATTACTTGCGTATAACCGTTACTATACACGCCGCCGCCATAGATCGCGCTGCAATTTTGTATTGCGGCGCTGCCATTCATCGTCACGGTAGTGCTGCTGCTGCTGCTCCCACTGCGTAAATACAGTCCACCACCATAATACGCGTAACACTCTTCTATGGTCGCGCCATCGTCCATTACAAGGGAACCACCAGCGTCAACAATCACGCCGCCGCCGCCGCTGGTTCCGGTATTGGTTCCCTCCAGCGTAATGTCCTTTAATGTCAGGGTCCCGGCTACCCATAGATGCCGGGCAACATTATAGGTGGTTGACGTCGTCCCCGCCACAGCCGTCTGGGTAATGGTCTTAATGCTGGTTGCCGAATCGTAGGAGGTCAGGGTGATGTCATACCCGGCGGGGATGGTGACATATTTATTTGTTGCAGTGATATTGGCGCTCATATCGGTGTCGTCTGCTAGGGCGTAAATGGAATAGCTTCCCGCTGTGGTGCAAAGGTCCACCGCTTCGCTGAGGTATTGCGTTGCGCCTAAATAGGTGTCGCTGCTATCGTAAACTTTATACTTCGCGATAGCTACACCGGTATAGTTGATGTTGTCGTTATCCAATAGAAGACCGTTAAAGGGATTGGTCACGCGGTTTGTAAAATCCAAATAGTTATTAGGCGCGGCATACGTAGCACTCGCTGTGTTGCCGGTGACCACTGCGGTGCCGCCGATACTGATGTTTGAATACTTGGCAGTACTGACCGGGTTACTGTACTGATAATCTTCCGTGTAGATACCACCGCCAGTTACTGCCGCAGTGTTTCCGGTGATAGTGCCGCCAGTTATGGTGAGTGCACTTCCGCCGTAAAGATACACACCGCCGCCATTTCTGTTGGCTGTATTATCGGTGATGGCGCCGCTGGTCATGGTGTGTGAATAGTCATTAATATATACACCGCCGCCATCATATGAAGCCTCATTCTTGGTAATGACACAATTAGTCATGTCATTCCACATTCCGTAATATCCGCCGCCGAAGGTTGCTTTGTTGTAGCTAATCTCGCAATCAGATATAACCCCGGCGTTATATAAGCCACCGCCATTCGTTGCTGTATTGTTGGTGATTTTGCCGCCGATAATGGTAGTGTTAGAATTGGGGTTATACACGCCGCCACCATTTGTTGCACTGCAGTTTTGTATCACGGCGTTGCTGTCCAGAGTATAGGTTATGAGACCGCCAAGACACAAGCCACCACCGCTATACGCGGAACAGCTTTGTATAGTGGCACCATCGTTCATTACAAAGGAACCGACGGCATACACGCCACCACCACGATATGCATAACAATTCTGTATGGTGGCACCATCATTCATCTCCAGGGTACCGGAGGAGCCGATAGACACACCGCCGCCGCCAGTTCCGGTTCCCGTGTTGGTGCCCTCCAGGGTAATGTTTGTTAATCTTAGTGTGCCGATTGCAGTGAAATGTCTGGCACTATTATCGGAAGTTCCCGTCCCACAAACCGCCGTTTGCGTAATGGTTCTGATACTGGTTGTCGAGTCGGAGGTCAGTGTGATGTCATACCCGGAGGGGATGGTGATATATTTATTTGTAGCAGTGATATTGGCGCTCATGTCAGGGTCATCCGCATAGGCGGTGATGGTGCATGCCACACCGGAAATACAATATGAAACCGCCGTTTCCAGATCGTCGGTTGTACCCAGTACCGCTCCAGTCAGCGTTCTTGTCACAATGTAACTTGCACCCGCTCCAGTCGGCATAATACCCAGCGGGTTGCGCATGCCGCCGTTGATATCCAACACCGCGGTATTCGTGGTGATCGTGATGGGGGCGGTAAAGGCATTCGTCCATGTCAACAGATCAAGGGCAAACATGTTATCCCCCACAATGCCCGCCATGGGCAGGAGGTATTCAATGCCGCCCACGGTCTGGCTGGCTAGGCCGACGATATAGTCGCCCGGCACTAGATTGGAAAAGGTATAGGTGCCGTTTGCGTCCGTGACTTCGCTCTGGAGCACCGTTGTGGTGTCGTCCGCCTGATACAGGTCGACCGTGATACCCTGAATGGATGACTCGGTGGCGTCATAGATGCCGTCGCCCATTGTGGTATTGTTATCCAGCCAAATGACGCCGCTGATGCTGTTTGTATAGTTTGTTGTTGTCTGCGCGGACGATCCCTCCGTCTCTTCCCCGGCAGTTGCCGCATCCCCGGCTTCCGTGCCCGGGTTGCTCTCTTCCGGCTCGGCGCTCTCTTCCGGCGCAACGCTCTCCTCCGGCGCAGCACTCTCCTCCGGCGCAGCGGTCTCCTCTCCCCCGGAAGATGCCTGTCCATCTGGAGATTCCTCTGCGGCAGTTTCCTCGTCGCCTGTGCCGCTCCCTGTCCCTGTCATTTCTTCCGTGACGGCGGTGCCGTCATCCTCTACGCCGTCGGCAAGTGCCACTGTTGATACCATCCCCATGACCAGCACGATAGCAAGCATCAGCGCAAGAACCCGGTACAATTTCTTATGTAATCTCATCATTTTTATCCTGTCTTCCCTTCTATCTCATCCTATTTGAAAACATCTTTTTCCCTCTAAAACTTCGCTATGATATTCTGCGCCGGTCGCCGGTGCACCGCCCCAAGGCCGTCGATTTCCTTCAGCCTTGCGCGGGTATAGCGTTTGATAGATATGCCCGCCACCATGATCCCCACGAAAACTGCGATGGAGACCACATTGATTACTTCCATAACCTTTTCCTCCTCTTTTCTCGGTACCATCTGAGTACTTTAACATCAGGCACCAGTATCGCGATGAACACCGCCGCCGCGACGACACTGGCCGCACCCATCACGACATACAGCCTGCCATCCAGAAGGCTCTGCTGTTCCGGCACAACCAGAGGCGCAGGCATGTCTGCTACCTCAATGTGCTCCGGTTGTTCCACCGGGACATCCGCCGCAAGGGGCATCGGCGGCTCCGCCAAGGTCAGCTCTTCGCCCGTGCGCTCGGCCACATCATATGTACGCGCCGGTTTTGGTTTGTCCGCGGCGGCGTATGTACGGCCTGCTACGGGACTGCTGACCACTGCCGGTACCGGCGGCTCCGGCTCGTCCCGCGCAGAAGATGTGGCCGGGTTTTCCGCATCGGGCAAAACTTCGGGTTCTACCGGCACATCAGGCACGCTCATTTCCTCCTCCTGCTCAGCCGGGTTTTGAGGGGGCACCTCTTCCGCGGCCAGTTCAGGTGCATGCGTGGCACCAAACGGTTTCGGCGATGCCGATGCTTCTGGCACCTGCGGGCTCGGCTCTGGCTCTATGTCTGGTTCTGGTTCTGGTGACGATTCCGTCTCCGACGCGACGATGTACAGCGTCACTGAAAATTCTGCTCCCTCCCCCTCCGGTGCCATAATTTCTCCGGGGTAACACGCGGCAACGGTTAGTTCATACGTTGCATCTGGCAACGCTATGACCGCGTCCAGCCCCCGCAATGCATAGAGCATGCCCGCAATCTCTTCATTTGTCCCCACATCATACGCGGACAGCTCCATCTGCGATAACAGCACATCAGACAGGGTCCCGTCGGCAATGTACTGCGCGGCGGCGTCCTCCTCCATCTCAATACCGGGGCGGTACCAGACATAAAATTGACTGCCCTCACCGCCATACCACTCATAGGATGCAAAACCATCCGGTGCTTCCGGTATGCTTACCTCCGGTGCCAGTATGTTGACCGTCACGGACAGTGATACTTCCTCCATGCTCTCGCCGTCGGGCGGATCGACTGTCACCGTAATGTCGTATGATTCGCCCCCCAATGCCTCAATTGCGTCTACGCCCTGCAAAGCGTATGTGATGCCGCCATCCAGCTCGCCCGTTTCCATGTTATACGCGGATAGCGCAAGTTCGGAATCCAGCACATCATATAATATTCCATCCGAGATGTACTGTGCCACGTCCTCCTCCGACAGGTCTAACTCCGGACGGTATATGAGGTAATAGCAGCCGCTCTCAATCGCCTCGTCCGCGTCATCCAGAGAATGCTCCATCACATGCCACGCTTGCAGGGCAAACCCATCCGGCGGCTCCATATCATCCGCCCTGACTTGCATGGGAGCAATCAAAATGACACTGATTGCAACAGCAAGCAGAATCGAAAGACCCTCTACCGGACAGCGCCTGCGTTTCCTTCTCCGTATGATACGACCACCTCCCCCTATGCAGCACGCGCCACATTTGTTTGTAATGTATCATATTTTCTCTTCTCTGTGCCGGATCACTTGTAAACGGACAAAATTCACCCGCAAACGACATTTTGAGTATAAAAAAAGACCCGTATAGTGTACTATACAAGTCCAGTTTCAATCTATGATCCTGTTGCTGTCTTTATTGTGTCCCAGTAACTCCGCCCGACCGGCAGTGTTACGCCACCGGCCAGTTCAACTTCCTTTCTGCTCACTTTTCGGATGCTGCTTTTTGCCACGAGAAAGGAGCGGTGTATTCGTAAAAATCCGTGCCCTAAAAGGGCCTCCTCTACCTTGCCAAGCGTCGAGTAGAATTCAAAGGATTCGTTTTGATAATACACCGTCAGGATGTAATCCTTGACTTCAAAATATCGGATATCCTCTACCGGAATGATGCGGCTTTCACCGGCGCAGGAAACCGTGATGACCTCTTGTTTCTTCTTCTGTATCCGCGCTGCCGCATCCAGAAATATCTTTTCGAACCTGCGCTCGTCCGTATCTTCTTTTACCAAATAATGGAACGCGTGCACATCGAACGCTTGCAGCATGTGCGCTTTTGATACGGTCAGAAAAATGACCGCGGTTTCTGCCCCATTCGCCTGCAGTGTGTCCGCTACCTCAATCCCTTTCATCCCGGGCATGTTGATATCCAGGTACAACAAATCAGGACGCCTTGCGACATCCTCCATATCAAACAGCAGCGCTTCCCCTGTGCTGTATACCTGTACGTCTACAGACAGATCGTGCTTCTTTGCAAGCTGTGTTACAAAATCCGCGCATTTTGTGCTGATTTCTAATTCATCATCACATACGGCAATTTTCATCTCGCTATCCATGCCTTTCTGTTGCTGTGATAAAAAATACGATTCGCCCCCAAAAAAAACTTTCGGGAACATCTGGCGCACATTGTTGACTTTAGGCACCATGCTTGAATAGGAACGCGAGGCACAATACTTTGTATAATATTTACAGATAAATACAATATGTATATATTTCATATTTTATCAAGCATAGTGTTTAAAGTCAACCTCTCTAGCAAAAAAATATGGGGGGTTTTACATCCGTTCCCATTGATTTTGCTTTTGCACCACATCGCAGCTGCTATCGCGAACAAATTTAAGCACAGAAAAACAGCAGGAATGCCACGATCCTTTTCTGCATCATTGCGCTGCAGGAGACCATCGTTAAACAGTTAACTTTTATTTACATTGCGTTGGTATCCTGCTAGAATAAGCAGAGGACGTCCGTTGAACTGCCCAGTTTATTTTCGAAAGAAGGAACCCGTGATGATTGACAAAAACGAGAGATTTGTTGGAAGACTTGACGGCAGCGTATGTATTGTTACCGGCGGTGCCATGGGGATGGGCGCAGCGGCCAGCGAAATGTTTATCAGAGCTGGCGGACGCGTCGTCATCGCCGATTTTAACGAGGAGCTGGGACGCAAGCAGGTACAGCACCTGATTGACATGGGCGGAGAAGCCGCGTTTGTAAAAACCGATGTCTCCAAGGCAAAGGATGTTGCGGCAATGGTGCAGTTTGCCGTTGATACATACGGGGAACTGAATGTAGCGCTCAACAACGCCGCGCGTACACCGGATGACAAGCCCTTGGCCGAGATGGACGAGGCCGTCTATGACGCGCTGATGTCTGTGGACCTAAAGGGTGTGGCGCTGTGTCTCAAGTACGAGCTTGCGCAGATGGTGAAGCAGGGCAAGGGCGGCTCAATTATCAACACCTCCTCGGTCAGCGGAATCCGTCCCCAGCCGGGCACACCGCTCTATGTCGCCGCCAAACACGGCGTGATTGGACTGACCAAGGCAGCGGCTGTGGACTACTCCCACTATGGCATTCGGGTCAATGCAGTGGCCCCCGGCGCAATTGACACGCCGATGCTGCAAGGGGCAATTCAGCAATTTGGCCTCGAACCAATCTCATATGCCAAACAGCTGAGCATGCTCGGTCGCTTTGGCACCACGGAAGAGGTTGCAAAGGTTCACCTTTGGCTCGCCTCCGAAGACTCCTCCTTCGTCACCGGCGCAACGATTGCCGTCGATGGCGGCTACACGGCCATGTAATTTCCGCACATAAGAAACAGGAGGCTGTAGGATCTGCTTCGTGGATCCCACAGCCTCCTGCACCAAACGCAACTATCCAGCAAAAAAGGGTGCCCTGTAATCGCAGCGATTACAGGGCACCCTTTTTCATTGGTGGAGGAGGATGGATTCGAACCATCGAAGCAAGATGCAACAGATTTACAGTCTGCCCCCTTTGGCCACTCGGGAACTCCTCCATAAATAAATGCAATCAAACGCGTGGAGCTGGTGGACGGACTTGAACCCCCGACCTGCTGATTACAAATCAGCTGCTCTACCAACTGAGCTACACCAGCTTATAAAACCCGGCATTTTCAATGGTTTGCAAATCCACGCGCGCATCTTTCGCGCAATACGCAAGGCTAAGCAGCGGATTTTATTATACTGCAAGTCCAAATGATTGTCAAGCTTTTTCTCCTTTTTTACGCATTTTTGCACGCTTAAATCCGCACAAGCTTCCGGAAGGATTCCGGTGCGAGGGCATAGAAGGCGACCGGCGCGTTGCCCACCGGCCGGGTGAGCTCCAGCACGTTGGCATGGAGCGCCAGCCGACCGATGGGGTTTGTCGTTGCGCCGTACTGCTTATCTCCCGCCACCGGATGGCCTAAGTCCGACAGATGTACGCGGATCTGGTTTTTCCGTCCGGTCTCCAAATCCAGCTCGAGTAGTGTGTATGGGGCCTGCCTGCCCAGTACGCGGTAATGCGTGACCGCCGTTTTCCCGCCCTGCCCCGGCGGCACGGAGTAGACAAGGTGCGTCTTCGTCTCGCACAGCTCGGAGCGCACCGTGCCCTCCTGCGGCTGCACCTGTCCCTCCGCCACAGCCAGATATCCACGGCGGCGGACAAGCGTCGCCCAATTGTCCTGATACAGGCGCTTGACCGCCTCTGTCTTTGCAAAAAGCAGCACGCCTGATGTATCCCTGTCCAGCCGGTGGACGATGAAGACACGCCCGCCGTTTTTCTGCTGCAAATACTCATTTACCTGGCGATATACCGTGCGGTCTTTTTCCCGCTCGGTCGCAATGGTGAGTATGCCCGCGGGCTTATCCACCACGAGGATCTCCTCATCCTCATAGACCACCGGAAATGGGCACGCTGCGTGGGCAGGCTCCGGCGGACGAATCTCCACCCGCTGTCCGGGCTGGAGGGAATAGTCAAACTGCTTGACTGGCTTACCGTCCACCCAAATCTGGCCCCACTTTAACAGTGATTTCAGATTGTTGCGGGATTTCCCCTGCCCGTTTTCCAGCAGGAACGGAAGCAGGGCGCACGGCACCTGCACAAGATAGCTCTGCCCTTCCATACGCCACCTGCTTCCCGTTAAAATTCATGCATTACCGCATGGAATAGAGCACTTTCGCAGACTCGGCGCGGGTGATGGGGCTCGTTGCGTTAATCTTATTGTTAGAGCCGGTGATGATCCCCTGTCCCACGAGTGAAGCGACATAAGACGCCGCCCACGACGGCACCTGCGCCGCATCGGTGAAGGAGGATAGGCTCACCTCCGGAAAACCCCTCGCCTGAATGCGTCCGAGCACCGTCATCGCTTCTGCGCGACTGAGGTTCGACTGCGGATTGCACAGAAGCTTACCACCGCTCTGCGTCCCCTGCACAACGCCGAGCGAGTAGAGCGCCTTGAAGCTGCCCAGCGCCCAGTCTGGAATGCTGCCCGCGTCTGCAAAGGGCAGGTTTACGCCGCTGTATGCGCTGCTGTCCAACTCCATCCAGCGCGCCAGCATGGTAAAGAATTCCGCCCTTGAGATGTTGGCGTCCGGATAGTAATAGATCCCTTTGCTCGTCTGCGTGCCGTTTGCCACCTGAATATCATAGAGATATTCAATGTACATTCTTCCCCAGTGGCTCGATACATCCTGGAATATCTGCGCTTTGCTGGAGACGGCAGGCAGGTCGGCGCTGCCGCGCGCACGGTTGCCACTGGCATCCGACGCAATGATGGCGATGTGGTGAGTCTGACTGTCCGCCTCCGGCAGCGTCGCGGTCAGCGTCCCAGTACTGGCATCCCATGCAAAATCACGGGCGACGCCGTCCAGCGTGAGAGAGATATTTTCTTTGTTTATGGCTGTGTCCACATTGTCTTTGATGGTTGCGCTCAGCTGTGTACCATTTCGTGCCGCTGTAATGGCGGGTGCGGTTGTATCCTGCGTGGTTGTGTTCCCGGTTGTAATCTGATCGAGATAGACCGTCCCTGCCGTTTTCGCGCCGCCACTATAGACAACCTGCACACTCTCTATCGTCGCCGCGCCGCTCGGAATCGCCGCCGTGACCCACTTCCAGCCGGTGAAATCCAGCGTTGTCAGCGCCACCGTGCTCTGCACGCCGGATGCGTCCGCGAGCTTCGCCGTGAGCGCATTGCCGGAACCGTCCCCATATACCCACAGGCAAAGGTAGGCATCGCCACTCCCCAGTGTCATAGAGGCCGCCGCCGATGCGGTGCCCGAACCGGCGGTGTCGTAGTCCAGGCGTGCACTCTTCAGGCCGTATTTTACATAGTTGAGATCATCCTCCAGCGAAACCGTCATGCCGGAACCGGCGCTGAGGGACACGGTCGATTCAAAGGACGCCACCTCGGTCACTTTGCCGACCACGGTGACCGGTATACTGGCGGCTTTTCCACCCGCGCTGACGGTGATGGTTCCCGTGCCCCCGGTACCGTTGGCGGTGAACGCGCCATTCTGGTCGATGGTGCCGACCCCGCCGCTGACCGACCATGTAAAGGCGGCGTCACTCGTATACATGGTGAGTCCCTTATACGTCGCCGACGCGGAAAGGTCGACCACCCAGTCCTGCCGCGCCTGTATACTGGTGACCTCCTGACCGGTGCTCTCGTTGATCACCTTGATGCTGTCTGCCTTATTCCACGTGGTGAGGTATGCTGACCCCGTTGCATTGCCGTCGGCTGCCTGCACCTGTACCACACTGCCGTCTGTTGTGCCCGCGGTAAACAGCCCGCCTGTTGTCACCGTGCCGTCTCCGCTTACAACAGAATACTCCGGCTGGCCCCCATAGGACATGGAATAGTAGTTGGTGTCAAGCCCTGTACTTTTCATCTGTACCGAAGATCCCGCCAGAATCATCCCGCCGTTCGGCGACACCTGCAGTGCCCCTAGCTCCCCGGTTGCCTTCTGCGTTGTGGTAAGGAACAGCGCCGTACTGACCGAACGCTGCGAGCCGTCGGACGGGCTGTTGATCACCTGCATGCTGGAGCTATCCGGGTAGGTCACGCCGGTCGTGGTGGAACCGCCGCCGTCCATAGAAAGCACATCCACACAGCCCAGCTCTACCATCCGCTGCGCCACCTGCGTCATGGTCGCGCCGACGCTGTGCCCGGACTGATTGCCGTCCATGGTGTAAAAAATCACACTGCCGTCGGCCTTGACGCCAACCGCGCTGCGCGCTCTTTGTCCCGTCTCCAGTCCGCTCTCCACGACCCCGTTTGTCACCATCTTGTATAGCCCGCCGAGCGCGGTGGTCGCCTCGGACCACCGCGCGTCGGGCGCGCAAACATCAATGTCGACCGTGTCGCCTACCGTAAGTTTTTTCAACCGCTCAACCAGTGTTGCATCCGCCTGTTTATTGATGGAAAGGATGACGCAACCGGACGGGATTGCGGTGGCGCTGCTGGTCTCCAGCACCTGTTCCACCACATAATGCACACGCCCGCCCACCTTGAGCTTGTCCGATGTGGTCACCTGATAGCCCTGGCTACTCGTAACCGTCTCTCCGAGATTGTCCGTCACCGGGCGCAAAATCACATCCACGCCCTCACTTGTGTTGCGCGTAGTGGAGTAAAAATCCTCTGTGAATATGAAATACCCGCCCTCCACGGTACGCACTTTATTAATGCCGCCGTTCACCGCGTTGTTTTCCCCCAAAAAGGACGCGCTGATGGTGATATCATGCTTTTTAATAAAGGCGGTGCCGTCCGGCAAAAACCCGATGCCGTAAAAGTACGGGGTGCAGACACGGATCACGCCGTCTGTGATGACAATCCCGATGGGGTTGCCGGTCGCGAACACAAAGTAATCTCCGTTTATACCGCTTACGACGCGCTTCCCCTGCGATTCCAGACGCTTTGCCATGGTACTGAGCGTCTCCAGCTTCGATACGTTTTCCCCATAGGACACCGTTGGCGTGACCTGTGTGTTAGGCGTATATGTAAAAAACCACTCCTTACGAAAATCGGAGTAGGTATCGCTCCAAATGGTTTCACTTGTGAGCGTGGTTCCGGTTGCAATTTCACTCGTTTCGCGCTTCAGCTCCGTCCCCATTGCCTGCGAGGCCGCTGCCGCGGGGGCAAGCGCGCACGCCAGTGCCAGCGTCAGCGCCAGCGCCCTTTGCTTGAATTTACTCTTCATTTCTCTGGTAGTCCTTTCTTTTTTAACGTCGAACCGGAAAGGATGCCACAATCGTCCACGCAATCCCATCGGCAAAAAGACACTTGTCTTATATTAACACACTTCAGACGTGATGTAAATACGGAATCTCCCGCTCCGGCTACATCCCGTCATTGAGTTCCCGCTCTTTTTCGCCGCTGCGCAAGCGTGGGATGGTTTTCTCCAGGGTGGCCGCCTCTTGCACTTCAAGCAACTGGCCAATCAGCTCGTTGGAGACCAAAAAGCCCTTGGGGGTAAAGTGCCAGCGGCGGTCGTGGCGCGCGGCCCAGCCCTGCTGCTCAAACTCCTGCAGCTTTTGCTCAATCGGCTCAAAGTTCATAAAAAACTCCCGCCGGTATTCCCACTCTTCAATTCCCCGCGTGGTGCGCAGATGGAGCATCAGGTACTCGGTGCCGCGCTCCCGCTGGGCAATCAGCTCATATTCATCCACCAGCACACCGCCGTTGCAGGCCCGGTCAATATACTGCTCCAGATCCTTTACAAAAGAATACCTTCGCCCGCCAAAATCCGAGTGCGCACCCGGCCCAAAGCCAATATACGGCCGCCCCATCCAATACTTCAGATTGTGGCGGGACTGGCAGCCCGGGCGGGCAAAATTAGAGATTTCATACTGGTGGTAGCCCGCCAGCGCCAGCCGCTCCACCATCCAGAGGTACATATCGGCCTGCAGATCCTCGTCGGGCAGTATCTCCCCGTGGATCACACGCTGGTCGAGCGGCGTACCCGACTCCACCTTGAGGCCATAGCAGGACATATGCTCCGGCTGCAGCGCAAGTATCTGCTCCACGGTGTTCTGCCAGCTTGTCATATCCTGCCCCGGTAGCCCGTAGATCAAGTCTGCACTGATATTCTTTATCTTGGCCTCCCGCGCGGCACCGATCACCTGCTGCGCCTGTGCAAAGGTATGCAGCCTCCGCAGCGACGCAAGCTCACTGTCCGACGCGGACTGCACGCCGAGCGACAGACGGGTTACCCCAGCGCGGCTCAGCTCGGTCAGCCGCCGCTTATCCAGACTGTCCGGGTTCCCCTCCAGCGTAATTTCCGCATCCCGCGCGACGTCAAAACTCTTTTGCAGGGTGCGCAACAGGGTGCGCAAGCGTTTTTCTCCAAACACGCTTGGGGTTCCTCCGCCAAAATAAATCGTATCCACACGGTAGCCACTGGCAAGCGGCGCCGTCTCTTTGATATGGATCAAAAGCGCTTTGAGATAGTCGTCCATGCGAGACTCTTTCCCCGCGAGGGAATAGAAATCGCAATAGTCACATTTACTGCGGCAAAAGGGAATATGCACATAGAGCCCCAGATTATCTGCCATATCCGGTTTACCCCGCTTTCCTGAATGCGCTTCCGGGTTGCAAAATAATGCAAAAGTGATTAAGATACGGATAGCGCCCTCTATATTCCAGTTTTTTATTTTATACTTTTTTTGGGCAAAAAGCAATGCAGATGAGGGAATGTAATATATTTCCTCCTGAAACGAGGTCTCCTATGCCAGAATTCATACCGCGGCGGCTGTCGCTGACCATCGACACGTCCCTCTCCGGCAAAACGGTGGATGAGGTGCTCCGCAAGCAGCTGCACCTCTCCGGCACCATGGTCAAGCGCGCAAAACGGATCCCAGACGGCATTTTGCTCGATGGTGTCCCGGTGTTTGTCATTGTGCACGTCCAGGCCGGGCAGCGGCTTTCCGTCGTCATCGGGGACGATGCAGAAACGGGCGATCTCATCCCAACGCCGGGTTCTTTCAACATTGTGTTTGAGGATGAGGACCTGCTCATCCTTGACAAGCCCGCCGGACTCCCTGTTCACCCTCATACGGGGGAGCAGGTGCACACCCTCGCCAATCACGTCGCTTTTTATTATGGGCAGACAGGCCAGCACTGCCGCTTTCGCCCGGTGAACCGCCTGGATCGAGGCACCTCCGGGCTCCTGTGCGTCGCCAAGCACGCACACATACAGTCCCTGCTGAAAGCCCAGCTACACACCGGCGCTTTCGTGCGAAGGTATTGCGCCGTCTGTGTCGGCGCGCCCGAACCATCTTCCGGTGTCATTGACGCGCCCATTGGCCGCGCCGCGGATTCCTCCATCCGCCACATGGTGTGTCCGGATGGGAAACCGGCGCGCACCCGCTACGAAACACGCAGTATCCACGGCCCGTTTGCACTTGTCGACCTGCTGCTGGAAACGGGGCGCACCCATCAAATCCGGGTACACATGGCGCACATCGGTTGCCCGCTTGTGGGCGATTTTCTCTACGGAACGGAGGACCACACCCTCATCTCCCGCCCTGCACTCCACGCGTGCAGTCTGCGCCTCAGCCATCCGCTCACCGGCGGTGTCCACACATGGCACAGTCCACTGCCCGCCGACATCCGCACGCTACTTACTTAGACGCCCGTCAGGTCAAACGGGGGGATAAAGCACGCGTCGCCCGACGCGCGCTCCTGCACAAACCCCTCTAACCCCAGCTGGCGCATGTAGTCGGTTGCCGCGCGCACTTCCGAGCCGCGCACGGCGCGCCCGAGCGGCGGGTATGCCGCCGCATCGGCCCACGGTGTGTACTGGCTCATGAGGGAAAACAAAACCGTCCCGCGCGGGAAGACCTCGGCCACCCAGTCCATCACAGCCTTTGCTCCCGCAAGCTGCCCGGGCAGCAGGAGATGCCGGATGACCACGCCCCGCTGGAGCAACCCCTCCGACAGGACGCACGGCCCTGTCTGCCGCACCATCTCTTGTATGGCCGCCATAGCGATCTCCGGATAGTCCACCGCGCCGGAATACCGTGCGCTGACGGCTCCATCCAGATATTTCAGGTCAGGCAGGTAGACCTGCACCTTCCCCTCTATGCGGCGCAGGGTTTCCACCTTGTCATACCCGCCGGAGTTCCACACAACCGGCACCGGCAGCGGCTGCTCGAGCAGCGTGTCAAGGACGTGGGCGTAATGGGTGGGGTTCACAAAATTGATATTATGCGCCCCCTGCCGGACGAGCGACAGGCAGATCTCCCGCAGGCAGTCGATGGAAATGACTTTTCCGAAATTTCGGTGGCTAATCTCCTCATTCTGACAAAAAACGCACTGTAGTGTGCATCCGGAGAAAAAAACCGTGCCTGAGCCGCGCTTACCCGCAATCGGCGGTTCCTCCCACAGGTGCAGCGCGGCGCGGGCCACCACCGGCAGGGACGGCATGGCGCAGACGCCCTCCCCTTCAGACTCTCCGCGCAGGGCATCACAGCCGCGCGGGCATATGCTGCACCGCAAAATCATCCGCCCTCCTTCTGGTTCATGCGCCAAGATAGTACTTTACACGCCTAATACTACGCTCCAATTGAAAGAGTCAATTGGAGCGGCGGTGCCTGTGGCACCGCGCCGCTATGCGGCACGTCTCATAAGCTCCGTACGCGCTCCGCGCTATCAATCGCTATGCAGCGATTGATACGGAGGCTAGTATAAATTGCGCTCCACCAGCGGCAAAAAGCGCTGGAACGCGTTCGGCACCGCGTACACGTGCCGCAGCGCCGCGCGATCCGCCCAGACCCAGCCCGCCGGTAGCGCCGCATCCGCCGCGTGGATCACCTGTGCGGTCATATGCCACTCAATATGTGTAAAAGTATGCTTTGCCGTTCCGCCGGGCTCCACCACAAGCGGCGCAACCGGAAACGGCGCAGGTGTGCATTCATTCGGATACTCCCATAGCCCCGCGAGCAGCCCGCGTGCCGGACGCCGCCGCAGCGCCACACACCCTTGGTGAAAGATGAAGAACACGGTGCGCTCCTCCACCCGCCGCGCCTTCTTTGCCGCCTTGACGGGAAGGTCGGCGGTGCGGTTTTGCCGCTTTGCGGCGCAAAATTCCGCCGCGGGGCATTTTTCACACAGCGGCGCGCCGTTGGGCAGGCAGACCAGCGCGCCCAGATCCATCAGCGCCTGGTTAAAATCGCCCGGCGCCACGGCGGGAATCACCGCCTGCAATCCCCCGCGCATGCGTTTTTTCGTCTCTGCTACGGCAATATCCGCGTCGTCCCCCGTCAGCCGCGCTACGACGCGCAGCACATTGCCGTCCACCGCCGGGACGGGCACGCCGAAGGCGATGGACGCGATGGCACCCGCCGTGTACTCGCCCACGCCGGGTAAGGTAAGCAGACCTTCATATTGTGACGGGAACACACCGCCATATTCTTCAACAATGCGGCACGCCGCTTTTTTCAGATTCCGCGCCCGGTTATAGTACCCCAACCCCTGCCAGAGCTTCATAAGCCGGTCGTCCTCCACCGCCGCCAGCGCTTCCACCGTCGGCAGCATATCCATAAAGCGGCGGTAGTACTCTAGCACCGCCGCCACGCGCGTCTGTTGCAACATTAGCTCCGACACCAACACGTGGTATGGGCTCGGTTCCGCTCGCCACGGCAAATCCCGCGCCGTCTCTTTATACCATTGCAACAGCGGTATCGGCAATTGTTCCAGTTCTATCAAGTTCTGCCCTCCAAAAATCAGGATTACGAATAGCCCCCCATCGTATCATCATCCTACGATGGGGGGCTATCTGCATTATTCACTTTCAGCGAGCAAGCTTTGTATTGCCCGTGTGCTGCCCGCTAGAACTTCCTGCAGTTCGGCAAGCCGTGCGTCATCGCTTGCCCCTTCCTTTGCGCGCTGCTCAATGGCAAAAGCGACCTCGTAAAACCGCGTTAAGCTCAGATTGCCCGCTGCACCCTTCAGCGTGTGTGCCGCTCGCTGCAATCTTTCATAATCGGCATCCGCCGCGGCGGCTACAATCTCCTCTACCAATGGCACGGCATCAAATTTCTTTAAAATGGATAGATAGATTTTCGTGTTGTTCATCAGCCGGGCTGTGCCTTCATTCACATCAATATACGGCAGATGCGCCTCATTCCCATTTGCTCCCATTTGTTCCGCCCCCTTCTGTTTTCGCGACTCATTTGTTCCATTATAACAGTATTCGCGCCTATTTACAAGAAAGCGTTGCACCAAAAATGCGGTGATCGTCGGGCTCGCTCAGCCCGAAGCGTGTTCCGCGCCTTGGGCCCCCGCCAGCGGCCGGATCTTCTCGCGACTGATTTGGCGCATAAAGATTACATCAGGCAGCAGCGCGCAGGCCTCTGCGATGGGGAATGCCCACCACACCACCTCACTTGCGTTTGGCAGCAGCGTCAGCAAATATGCCACCGGCAGCACCACAACAATCATGCGCACAAGGGAGATAAAAAGCGAGCGCATGCCGCAGCCCAGCGCCTGAAAAACGCCCTGAAACGAAATGTTGACGCCTGCAAAAAAATAGCCCACAGTGATGATTCGTATTGCAAGTGTGCACAGCCGCTCCGTCTCCGCCGACATATGGAAAATCCCCACAAGCGGCACTGCAAAAATCTGCAACAGCACCATGCCCAGCAGCATAATAATCAGGGTGTAGAGGGTACCATATTTTATGCCGCTTTTTACGCGCGCTTTGCTGTTCATACCATAATTATATGCCACCAGCGGGATAATGCTATTGTTCATGCCATACGCGGCAAAAAACACAAATTGCTGGATTTTATAATAGGTTCCGTATGCCGTGACGAGCATATCGCCCGTAACCGCCGGGCTGGATACCCGGCCTAAAATAATATTTGCGCCGTAGGTCATGAAGGACATGAGCGCCTGCATAATGATGGCCGGAATCCCGATGGCGTAAATCTGTTTAATAATATCTTTTCGGGGGCGGATATATTTTAGGCTCGTATCGACATCCCGATTATATTTATGATGAAAGAACATATCGAGCGCCAGCGTCACCACCTGCCCGATCACCGTGGCGTACGCGGCGCCGGCAATCCCCAGCGCGGGAAAGCCCAAAAGGCCAAATATCAGGAGGGGGTCGAGCACAATATTCAGCAACGCGCCGACAACCTGTGCAATGGTGGACATTACGGTTCGCCCTGTCGCCTGCAGCAGCTTTTCGTAGATCATGGTAATGACGCAGCCAAAGGAGAAGATACAGCAGATGCGCAGGTACGTACCGCCCATGCTGATGACGATTTCATCGTTGGATTGGGTGCGGATATACGCCTCCACGCCAAAGATTCCGATCAGCAGGAACACAATATACGTGCAGATACCGAGGAAAATTGCATTCCCCGCAATTTTGCTCGCACGTTCCCGATTCCCCATACCAAGGGTTTGTGAGAGCAGGGCGTTGATTCCTACGCCGGTACCCACGCCAACGGCAATCATCAGTATCTGAATGGGAAATGCAATCGCCAGCGCGTTGAGGCCGTAGCTCCCCGCGTTTTCAATTACTCCTGTACCCGGCATATTCCCCACAAAAAAACTGTCCACAATATTGTAAAATGCCTGCAGCATCATAGACAGAATCATCGGGATGCCCATGGTCAGCAGCAGCTTACTGATAGGCACAATACCCATTTTGTTTTTGATGTTTGCATCTTCCATCCTACATACCCCCTGCGCAAACATGAAAAGGAGCGCAAACCCACCTGGATTTACGCTCCTTTTGCAACTCGGCAATCAACATTTTAACACTTTGCAATTTTTCTGTCAAGCAGATTGCGATTTGACGGGGCACTGTGAAGCAGTTACAGGGGAAAAGCCGCCTCACAGAAAAAATCAGGGCAAAATTGCCGTTTTTACCGCTGCACCTTCTCCTGATCGAAACATATAATGGTGTGAACGCCACTATAATATTGGATGGAGGATGCTATTATGCCAAAATCGAACCCAAGCCTCGATCATCTGATGGATGACCCCAAAGCCGCCAACCTGATGAAGAACAAAAAACTCCTCAACGAGCTTCTGGAATCTCCCGACACCAAAAAGCTCATGGATTTACTCAACCAGCAGGCGGGTGGTTCCATCCAGTCGGCGGCGGATGCCGCTGCCAAAGGGGACACCGCGCAGCTTTCCGGCATTTTAGACGAGGTCATGAAAAGCAAAGAGGGCAGTCAGGCCGTATCCCGCATTCAAAAAACCATCCCAAAGGCAGAATAAATTATCCCAGACTATATGTCGGCAAGGGAGGTGAGGGCATATGGCGGAAATGGATGAAAAGTTAAACGCCATCTTAGGTAACCCCGAAGCGATGGAGCAGATCATGGCCATCGCCAAATCCGTATCCAATGACGGCGCGCCGTCTCCGGCACCACAGGCGGACGACACGCAGGCACCGGAGGAACCGCACGCCTCTGACGCTGGAGAAGACGGCGAGGCCGCCCCTTCCGCACCGGGGGGCTCATTCGATTTCAGCGCCCTGCTCGAACTGCTCGGTCAGGGCGACAGCCCGCTCTCCCTTCTGCGCGATTTGGACCCCGCCATTTTGCAAAAAGCGGCAGGGCTTTTCTCGGCATACGGCGCGGGGGACGACAAGCGCGTGTCGCTGCTCAGCGCCCTCAAGCCCTTTGTGAAAGAAGCGCGACAGCCAAAGGTGGACAGAGCCATTCAAATCGCAAAGCTATCGCGCGTCATCCGCATCGCCTTCCAATTCCTGAAAAAGGAGGGAGATGAGCCCGATGTATAACCGTTACATACCAAACGGGAGCGGTTTTACCCGCATCACGGAGGAGGAGCGCCCGCCTTCCAGTGCGCCCGAGGAGCCGAACCAAACAGAACATCCGCCCGAGGAGCCTGCTCAGGAGAAAAAAGGCCTGCTCGGCGGACTGCTCAAAGGTTTGAAGCTCGAGAAGCTCGATACGGGCGATATCCTGCTCCTGCTGATCATTCTGTTTATTTTTCTGGATGGCGACGATACGGAGCTGCTCATCGCGCTCGGCCTTTTCCTCGTTATGGGGCTGGAATAGCGTCCGCCGCTTCGACCGTATGCAGTGCTGTGCCGTCCGGCAGGGCAAACGACATACCCGCCGAAACGGGGCGCTCAACCTGTCCGGAAGACATACGGTAGCAGAGTGTCTCGCCGTCCCATATTTCAGCGCAGACCAGCAGCCCGCTCTCCACAGAAATCCAGTAGCGCCGCTCATAATTCTCGATACCGCCGTCCACCGCAACATAGACGCAGGGCAGATCGTTCCAGCTCTCATATCCGGCGGAGCGGATATCCGCCTTTTCCATCGCGAGTACATCCTCATAGGTTGGGATTCTCTGCCCGTCCACATCGGCGGACTTCTCGTCAGCCGGTGCGCTTGCCGCGCTCCCGCTCCCTGCATACCACCACCACAGTGTGCCGTCGCCCACAATGGAGGTGCGCACGACGCCGTTGGCACCTGTCGTCTGCGTCTTGGTCCAGCCGTCATCCGACCAGACCTGCATTGTCGTTTCACCGCTACTGCCGTCCTGCGCGAAATCCTCCACCTTCAGTGTGCGGTAGTAGCTCTCCGGGCGTGTCAGCGTGGCGACGACGTCCTGTACCGTGTCCGGCGTGACCGCGATCCACGTCAGCTCCGTATCCGGGTCAACGATCATCTGCGCTTCGCTACCCAGCACCTGGGGCATCGTAATCGGGTCGAGATTCAGGACAAACAGATTGCGCCCAAAGGCGGCAAACACCGCAATGGCAATGACAATCGCCGTAAGTATAATCAGTGTATTCCGGTTTTTGGTCTCCATCGCCTCTCCCCTCCCGTCGCAGATATGTTTATACCCCAAAAGGCTCCGGCGGCGTATCCCGCATACCGAAGTGCCATGAAATTGCATCCGCAATACGACGGCAGGCAAGCCCGTCACCATAGGGATTCACCGCATGTGCCATGCGGGCGTATGCGTCCGGATCCTCCAGCAATTCCGATGCCATGCGCACAATCTGCTCCTCATCGGTTCCAGCGATTTTCACCGTACCCGCCTCTACCGCCTCGGGGCGTTCGGTCTCCCGCCGCAGGACAAGCACCGGGCGGCCCAGCGCGGGTGCCTCCTCTTGCAGGCCGCCCGAATCGGTCATGACCAGATATGCGCGCGCGAGCAGGTTGTGCATCTCCAGCACATCGAGCGGCTCAATCAGGTGAATTCGCGGGTGGCCGGAAAGGTACTGCTCCGCCGTCCTGCGCACCGCGGGGGAGAGATGCACCGGATAGACAAGCTCCGTATCCGCGAAGGTGTCGGCAATGCGCCGCAGGGCCTTCATAATATGCTCCATCGGCGCGCCGTAATTCTCCCGCCGGTGGCAGGTGATGAGAATGATGCGCCGTTCACCCTCCCCCAACGTGTTCAGGCGGGGGTCGGAAAAGCGGTGCCCTTCCCGCACCGTGGCTTTCATCGCGTCGATCACAGTATTCCCGGTGCGGAAGACCCCTTTTGTGATATGCTCCTCCGCCAGATTCCTGCAGTTTTGCTCCGTCGGGCAGAAGTGAAGCGTCGCGATGTCGCTGACGAGCCGCCGGTTCATCTCCTCGGGAAATGGGGAGTAGATATCCCCCGTGCGCAGGCCCGCCTCCACATGGCCGACCGGGATTTTCCGGTAAAATGCCGCGAGCGCACCTGCGAAGGTGGTGGAGGTATCCCCGTGCACCAGCACGAGGTCTGGCCGGGCTGTCTGCAGCACCTGTTCCATCCCCGCAATGCACTTTGTGGTGATGGTGGAGAGTGTCTGGCTCGGCTCCATAATATTGAGGTCGAAGTCCGGCTTGATCGAAAAAATCTCCAGCACCGAATCCAGCATCTCCCTGTGCTGCGCCGTAACACAACACAGGCTCTCCAAATCTTCACGACCCGCGAGTGCTTTGACAAGGGGGGCCATTTTAATGGCCTCGGGGCGGGTGCCGAATATGGTCATAACACGCACGCTCACCGCTTGTCCACCCCCTTCTCCCGTTTGGTGGGAGGGGGTTCCTCCTGTGCGGGCGGCTTTTTATTGTTGCCGTTGCCGTTGTTGTGTTGTAGAAAGAGTTTTGCCGCAACGCCGCCCGCGGCACAGAGCGCGATCAGGAGAATCATCGCCTTGAGCGCCCCGCTCGTCGTCAGTACCACGGCGCTGAGCCCTAAAATCGCGCTGATAATATACAGCACCGCCACCGCCTGCTTCTGGTTAAAGCCCATGTCAATCAGCCTGTGGTGGACATGGCTGCGGTCGGCCTGCATGGGACTCTGCCCGTGCACAATACGGCGTAGGAAGGCAAAGCAGGTGTCAAAAATGGGCAGCCCCAGCATCAAAAACGGCACCGCAAAGGAGATAATCGTATAGAATTTAAACAGCCCCTGCACTGAGACCACCGCGAGGATAAAGCCCAAAAAAGTCGAGCCGGTGTCCCCCATAAAAATTTTTGCGGGGTTAAGATTGTACGGCAGGAAGCCGAGGCAGCCACCCGCGAGCGCCGCCATCAAAATCGCCACATCGCCCGCGCTGCACACCAGCGCGATGACCACCAGCGTCATAGAACTGATGGTCGATATCCCGCAGGCGAGGCCGTCGAGCCCATCAATCAGATTGACCGCATTTGTAATCGCCACAATCCAGATGACCGTGACGGGAATGGCAAGCCAGCCCAAATTCCAGTAGGGGTTTTCGGAAAAAATGTTGGGGTTTGACAGCGTTGCGATCACATTGCCGGAGAGCACCGCCACCAGCGCCGCAATAATCTGCACGACAAATTTAAACCTTGCCGACAGGTTATAGATATCATCAAAAATACCGAGCACGACAATGATCACCGCGCCAAACAGCATGCCGCGCACGGGTGCTGTTAAATCGACAAAAACGATGGTTGACAGAAGGAACCCCAAAAAAATCGCGAGCCCCCCCATGCGCGGAATCGGGCGCTTGTGCATCCGCCGCTCATCCGACGGCACATCAACCGCACCTACGCGGAAGGCAAGGCGCTTGACAACCGGCGTTAAGATCACCGCGACGAGAAAGGCAACCGCCAATGCCGCCGCCACAACGGCAATGCCATTTAAATCTGCATTCATTCGTTACAGTACTCCTTCAATACGCATCCTCTGACGGCTCACGTTGCGAGAAATCCGATTTTCTTATATACCTTCCGCAGTGTCTTTTCCGCCGTATACGATGCCCGCTGCGCCCCTTTGCGATAGACCTCCTCCAGATACGCCTTGTCCGCAAGCAGGCGGGCGGCTTCCGTACGGATGGGGTCTAAGAGCGCAACCACCGCTTCTCCGACCGCAGCTTTAAACGCGCCGTACCCTTGCCCCGCAAACGTCCGCTCGATCGCTTCATAGTTCTCCCCGGTACAGGCAGCGTAAATCTGCATCAGATTTGCCACCCCCGGCTTTTCCGCGCGGTCATAGTGCACACAGTGCTCCGTGTCGCTGTCCGTGACCGCCCGCTTAAACTTGCGCATAATCTCTTCCGGCGCATCCATCAGGTGGATGCTGCCGTTTTGATCCTTGTCTGATTTTGACATTTTATCCAATGGGTCGGCAAGTGACATGATGCGCGCGCCAACCTCGGGAATATACGGCTCCGGAATTTTGAATACATCGCCATATATTCCGTTAAACCGCTGCGCGACATTGCGCGTAAGCTCCACATGCTGCTTCTGATCCTCCCCCACCGGCACATAATCCGGTTGGTACAGGAGAATATCCGCCGCCATCAGCGCCGGATAGGTAAAAAGCCCACCATTGATGTTTTCCGCGTTTTTCGCCGACTTGTCCTTATACTGCGTCATACGGGAGAGCTCGCCGAACATTGTATAGCAATTGAGCACCCAGCCGAGCTGTGCGTGGTGCGGCACATGCGACTGCACAAACAGCACATTTTTCTCCGGATCCAGCCCGCAGGCGATATACTGCGCGAGCTGCTCGAGTGTATTGCGGCGCAGGTCGGCGGGTACCTGGCGGCTTGTAATGGCGTGCATATCCGCCATAAAATAATAACAGTCAAATTTCTCCGCCCGGCCAGCCCAGTTGCGGATCGCGCCCAGATAAGACCCCAATGTGAGCGCGCCGCTCGGCTGAATGCCGGAGAGCATCACTTTCTTTTCTGATTCCATGCCAACAACTCCTCAAGGATACATCAATATATTATTTTATCACAGTTGCCCCGTCTTGACAATCCTGCATGTTAAAAAACCGCTCTCTTCCAGCCGGGAGGGTGATGTCCTTCCGCGGGACCTTGTCCCACACAAAATAGCGCGCGAGCTCCTGTGACGTCACCGGTTCAGGCTTGTCCTGCTGTCCCGCGAGCATCGCGAGATAGCCGACCAGCGTTTCCGGGCGGAAGTGTTCCCGCAATATGCCCATGTCCAAGTCCTTGTCCCGTTTGGAGAGCCTTCTGCCGTCAGGCGAGAGGAGTAGCGGAATATGGCGGAATTCCGGCGGCGGCAGGTTCAGGCATGCGTAAAGCCACAGCTGCCGGGGCGCGGAACTGAGCAGGTCCGCGCCCCGCGCAACCTCCGTTACACCCATCAGCCCGTCATCCACCACAACCGCCAGCTGGTACGCATAGAGCCCGTCGGCGCGGCGCACAATAAAGTCGCCGCAGTCGCGCGCGAGGTGCTGGGTATAGTCCCCCATATGCCGGTCGTGTACCGTGATTTCCCGCGCCGGAACCGCAACGCGCAATGCGCAGGGGCGCTGCTGCGCCAAAGCTTCCCGCTCCCCGTCCGACAGCGTGCGGCAGTGGCAGTCGTATATCGCAGGTTCCGCTCCCCCGTGCGGCGCGGAGGCGGCAAGGCGCTCGGCGCGGGTGCAGTAGCATGGATAAATGAGTCCTTGCGCCGCGAGGGTTTCCACCGCCGCGGCATAGAGCGCGCCCCGCTCGCTCTGGCAGTACGGCCCGTTCGGTCCTCCTGCCCCATAGCCTTCCTCCCACGTCAGCCCCAGCCAGCGGAGGTCCTCCGCGAGCAGCCGCGCGTACACGTCCTTACAGCGCGCGGTGTCGAGATCCTCCATGCGGAGTACCATCTCTCCCCCCGCGGCGCGGGCTGAGAGCCACGCAAGCAGCGCAGCGAAAAGGTTTCCCAGATGCATCCGCCCACTCGGACTCGGCGCAAACCGCCCTTTCATGCTGGTTCCACCTCCCCATCTGTTACATCCATCATACCGTCTTATGGGGGGAATCACAAGCAGATATTTTTACCTTGCCGCGGGAAGGAGCAGCGGTTGGAGCTGCCGGCCTTCGCGCGCTTCGCGTATCGTGTCCTCGACCAGCGCAAATTCCGCGACCAGCGACGCCGGTTTTCCCTTCGGGTCGTCTTGCCGGAACGGAATAAAATAGACGTTTTTGCGGCAGAGCAGCTCCGCCATATTTCTGGCGCTGGTATACAGCCCGTCGTTGGTGCTCACCCCGATGACGAGCGGCCTGCCGTTTCTCAGATGCGCCTTTGCCGCCATGGTCACGCTGCTGTCCGTCACCCCGGCGGCGAGCTTTGCAAGCGTATTGCCCGTGCAGGGGCAAATCACCAGCACATCGAGCAGCTTTTCCGGGCCGATCGGCTCCGCCTGCGCAATGCTGCCGATGACGTTGCGGTCACATATCCGCTCCAGCTCCCGCAGAAGATCCGGCGCCTTTCCAAACCTCGTGTTGGTCGTCGTGCAGACCTCCGACACAATGGGAACCACCGTCTTTACTTCCGCGCGCAGCCGCTCAAGCGTCCGCACCGCGCGGCTGTGGGTGCAGAAAGAGCCACAAATTGCGTATCCCACGCTGAGATCCCTCATATCCCTCATGCTTACACCCCCAATTCATGCATGATATTATAGATAACCTTCTTAATACCTTCGCCCGCCGTTGTCGGCGCGACCTTCCCCGGCAGCGACAGCGCCCAAATCACCCGGATGCCCAGCTCGGCCGCGGCGTCAAAGTCCACCCCGCCCGGTTTGGACGCCACGTCGATCACAAGGCAGTTCTGGTTCAGATCCTGCAGCGCTTCTCTGGTCAGAATGCGCGCCGGAACAGTGTTGATCACAAGATCATACGCGCACAGCCAGCCCTCAAGCTGGTCACTGCGCTCCACGCCGTAGCCATAGGCCTCGATCCACGCGAGGTCTGCAAAACTGCGGGCCGCCACACTCACCTTTGCGCCCATAGCGTCGAGGCGGTACGCAAGCATCTTGCCTACCCTGCCGTATCCGATCACCAGCACCCGCGCGGCGTGCAGCGTAACGGGCATCTCCTCAAGCGCAATCTGAATTGCCCCCTCCGCCGTCGGCACCGCGTTGGTGACCGCCAGCTCCTCGCGGCGGAAATAATCATATATGGTCAGGCCACGGTCATCCGCCATCGCGGTTAATTCTCCGCTTACCATACCGGCAAAAATCATCTGCTCCGGGCAGAGTAAATCCAAAATCCCGGCAACCGGCTGCCGCCGCTTGGATAGGGGCGTGTTGAGCAGACTCCCCTCCCCCAGCACCGGCAGCGGCAGGATGACACAGTCCGCAAGCCGCAGCGCTTCCAGCCCGTCTTCCATAATCACGTCGGCGGATGACTCATATTCCTCCAGCGCAAAAGTATGTACCGTGTGTTCATCTTCCAGCAGATGCTCAGCAAGCTTTCCCTGCCGCATATCGCCGCCTATGATCCAGATGTTGAGTCTTCTTTTCATGGCGTCCTCCTCCATCTTCCCAATTCAGGTGTCTATTTTTCTGTACTATCCTATTCCCTACCACGCCGTATGGTGCTCTTCCCGCGCTTTTGTTTGACATATACCAGAAATGGCGGTAAAATAGATTTTACTATTTTGTACAACCGGAAGGAGATATCCTTATGTTCTTTGCTGAATATGATCGATATGATTATGTCAAGCCCCCCCTGCTGGAGGTCATCTGCCAGCTCCGTTTCCCTTCCATCCTCTCCATCGGCGCAACCGCGCCCGTGGCGTTTCAGGAGGCCATCCGCCAGGACTTCCCCCGGTATGAGGTGAAGGAGGAACAGCTCCCGCCAAAGGTGTCACAAGGCCCGAACCCGACGCTCCAGTCACAGCCGCCCGTTACCAACTACAATTTCATCTCTCAGGACGGCTTCTGGAAAATCAATCTGACCAACTCCTTTATCGCCCTGTCCACCCGGCAGTACCGCCGCTGGGAGGACTTTGCCGCGCGACTGGACAAGCCGCTCGCGCAGTTTATCGATATCTATCACCCCGCCTTTTTTGAGCGAATCGGCCTGCGCTATGTCAACGCCTTCTCCCGCAAGGTGCTCGGTTTGAAAGATGCGCTGTGGGACGACCTAATCCAACCGGCCTTCCTCGGCGTACTCGGTGAGCCTGACGTGGTGGAAAATTCCGTCACCAAAAATCTGCTCAACGTTGAAATGAACCTAAGCGGCGGGTATCACTTAAAGCTCAGCACAGGCCCAGGCCTGCTGGGCGGCGGCAAGCAGGATCCGGAGGTAAAATATATTCTGGATAACGACCTGTCCCGCTCAGGCAAGGAAAAGGAGATCACCGCGGAGCAGGTTCCGGAGCATCTGGAGAAGATGCACGTCTATGCTGTGCGGGTCTTCCGCGGCGCGATCACGCAGACCCTGCACAACGCTTTGGGCGCAACGCCCAAGGAGTAATTTCCCCCCTGACAAACGGAGGAATGTTTGATGAAAGAGCCCATGAATTACACCATGCTATGCGATTTTTATGAGCTTACTATGGGAAACGGGTACTTCCAATCCGGCTACAGGGAGCAGATTTGCTATTTCGATGTCTTTTATCGCAGCGTCCCGGACGACGGCGGCTTTGCCATTGCCGTGGGACTCGAGCAGGTCATCCAATATATTGAAAGCCTGCGCTTCGATGCCGAGGATATGGACTACCTGCGGCAAAAACAGTGCTTTGACGAATCCTTTCTGGCCTACCTGCACACCTTCCGCTTTTCGGGCGACATCTGGGCGGTACCGGAGGGCACCCCCATTTTCCCCGGCGAGCCGTTTCTCACCGTGCGCGCACCCGCCATTGAAGCGCAGCTAATTGAGACCTTTGTCCTCCTGACGCTCAACCATCAGTCCCTGATCGCCACAAAGGCGAACCGCATCGTGCGGGCCGCCGAGGGCAGGCCCATCAGCGAGTTCGGCTCCCGCCGTGCGCAGGGGGCGGACGGCGCGGTTTTGGGCGCGCGCGCGTCGTATATTGCGGGCTGCGCCGGTACCGCCTGTACCCTCGCCGACCAACTGCACGGTGCCCCCGCAGGCGGCACGATGGCGCATGCGTGGGTGCAGATGTTCCCCGATGAATACACTGCCTTTGAGACCTATTGCAAACTCTATCCGAATAACGCCACTCTGCTCGTGGACACCTATAATGTCCTCAATTCGGGCGTCCCCAATGCCATCCGGGCGTTTCAAACGGTGCTGCAACCGCAGGGCATCCAGTCTTGCGCCATCCGGCTTGATTCCGGCGACCTGGCCTATCTCTCCCGCAAGGCACGCGCCATGCTTGATCAGGCGGGCCTTACCGAGTGCAAAATCGTCGCCTCCAATTCGCTGGACGAATATATTATCCGTGATCTGTTGCTGCAGGGCGCGGCCATCGACTCCTTTGGCGTCGGAGAGCGGCTGATTACCTCCAAAAGCGAGCCGGTTTTCGGCGGCGTATACAAGCTTGCTGCTGTGGAGGATAAAAACGGGGTGATCACCCCCAAAATCAAGGTGAGCGAAAACGCCTCCAAGATCACAAACCCCCACTTTAAAAAGGTGTACCGTATCTTTTCCAACGGCACCGGCAAGGCAATCGCGGATCTGATCACCCTGCACGACGAGGTCATCGACCCCACGCAGCCGCTCCATCTCTTTGACCCGGACGCTACGTGGAAGCGGAAGACCGTAACAAACTATACCGCCCGCTCCCTGCTCGCCCCCATCTTCAAAGACGGACGCCGGGTGTATACCTCACCGAGCATCAAGGAGATGCGCGCATATTGCGGCCAGCAGATTGCGCTTCTCTGGGACGAGGTGAAGCGCTTCGAAAACCCGCACACCTATTATGTGGATCTCTCTCAGGCGCTTTGGGATGTGAAGCAGGGCCTTTTAAAGGCCAACGGCTAAACAAACAACAAACCCTTAAAAAGCCAGAGTACGCAAATCCGCCCCCGGCCTGCAGGGCCGCGGTTCGGATTTGCGTACTCATTCTTTTGCTTATAGTTTGCTTTTACGCTTCCCCGACATATGTCTGCGCGATTTCCACAAAGCGCCTGAGCACGGGATTGCCGCGGATGGATTTATAGACCACGCCGAAGGACACGGCGTCAAACCCGGTCACCGGGACGTAGCACAGCGCATGTTCCCGCGCAACCGGCACATCGGGCATGAGGGTAAATCCGACCCCAGCGCGCACGAGGGCAATGACATTCTCATAGCCCCCGCAGAAAAAATTCTGCGATGCCGGACGCATATGCGCGGCATGGCTCTGCACTTTAAAAACGGGGTCCGGCGCGCGCCGCGGCTCGCAGAGCACCAGATTCCCGGTCAGCTGTTCTTCCTCCAGCACTTCACAGCGCGCAAATGGATGATCCGGCGCGCAGATGCAGGCAACCGGGCATTTCAGCAGCTCGCGATACGTCCCGATCCCGCTATTGAGTACCCCGTCGCGCATGCTCAGCATGACCTGAATGTTCTCATCCTCCAGCAGGTTTTCCATCGCCTCGGCGGGAATGAGCTTGAGGTTTGGGCGCAACTGTGGAAATTCCGCGCGCAGGCGGCGCAAAATCGGGGGCAGAATATTCAACTCCAGTTGGTTGTGGCACCCAATCGCAAGAGAAAGGCGGCTCGCCTCCTCATTGTCATTGAGTCTTGCCTTAGCTGAGACTTCAATGCCCAAAATACTCGTCGCATCACCGATAAACTGCATCCCGGCCTTGGTCAGATGTACCTTCTTTTTGCTTCGGACAAAGAGCTTTGTGCCCAGCTCATCCTCCAGCGAGTTGATCTGATGGCTGACCGCAGGCTGGGTGATTTTGAGCGCCTCCGCCGCCTTTGTAAAATTTAGAAATTCGGCGACCGCAACAAAGCATTCCAGTTGTATAGTATTCATAAAAAACACCCCTTAAAAAGCCCATCTTATTCATTATAATAAAATTATTTTATTGTCGATAATATATTTTCATTTTACTTTCAAGTTGTTTTGTTATATAACTATAACATAAGAAATAATGTGTGGCAAAACATTTTTCAAGGAGGTTATTAAAACAATGCACACCATTCTCGCCCAACTCGGGCGGTATACAAAAAGCACCGTCCTGACGCCGGTCTTTGCCGGTCTGGAGGTTGTAATGGAGGTTCTTTTGCCCTTCATCACGGCTATGATCATCGATGAGGGGCTGCAAAAATCCAACTTACATAACATCTATTTATACGGCGCTGTGATGGTGGTGATGGCTGTTTTGAGCCTGATTTTCGGCACGCTTTCGGGCCGGTTCGGCGCACACGCATCCACGGGACTCGCGGCAAATCTGCGGGAGGCCATATACCACAAAATCCAGTCCCTCTCCTTTTCCAACATCGACAAATACAGCACGGCAGGGCTCGTCACCCGCATGACCACCGACGTGACGAACGTCCAAAACGCGTTTATGATGCTCATCCGCGTAGTCATCCGCGTCCCGCTCACCATCATTTTCAGCCTTGTACTCTGTTTTATCATCAATGTGCAGATCAGTATGGTTTTCGTGGTGGGCATGGTCATCCTGATTGCCATTCTGCTTCTGGTGATGTTCCTTGCCACAAAGGTCTTTAACGTCGTCTTCACAAAATACGACAATTTAAACGCCAGTGTGCAGGAAAACGTCGCCGGCATCCGTGTGGTAAAGGCCTTTGTGCGGGAGGACTATGAAAACAAGAAATTCACAAAGGCGGCAAACGTCCTCTATACGCTCTTTTCCAAGGCGGAGCGCATCCTCGCCTTCAACGCCCCCGCCATGATGCTCGTCATCTACGGGTGCATTATTTCTATTTGCTGGATCGCATCCCATTTCATCGTCGGCGGTACGCTCACTACGGGCGAGCTCACATCCCTGTTCAGCTATGTCATGTCAATTATGATGTCGCTGATGATGCTCTCCATGGTCGTCGTGATGATCTCAATGAGCTCCGCGAGCATCCGGCGCATCAGCGAGGTGTTAAACGACACCCCGGATATGGTAAACCCCGACGCGCCGATCACCGAGATCCCAGACGGCTCCATCGACTTTAGCAACGTCGCGTTTGCCTACCAGCACAGCGAAGAGGGGAAGATGGCGCTGTCCGATATCGACCTGCATATTGACGCAGGCGAGACCATCGGGATCATCGGCGGCACCGGCAGCGGCAAGACCAGTCTGGTCAATCTCATCAGCCGCCTCTACGACGTAACCGAGGGTTCCGTCAGCGTGGGCGGGCACGACGTGCGCGAGTACGACATGGAGGTACTGCGCAATCAGGTCTCCGTCGTGTTGCAGCAAAACGTCCTCTTTTCCGGCAGCATTCTGGAAAATCTGCGCTGGGGCAACCCGGACGCAAGCGAGGAAGAATGCGTAGAAGTATGCAAAGCCGCCTGCGCCGACGAATTTATTGAGCGCTTTCCCGAAAAGTACAATACATACATTGAGCGCGGCGGTGCCAACGTATCGGGCGGTCAGCGCCAGCGCCTGTGTATTGCCCGCGCGCTGCTGAAAAAGCCCAGGGTTCTGATTCTGGACGATTCCACAAGCGCCGTGGACACCGCAACGGATTCCAAAATCCGTGACTCTTTTGCCCGCAACATCCCCGGCACCACAAAAATCATCATCGCCCAGCGCATTTCCAGTGTTCAGGACGCAAGCCGCATTCTGGTGCTGGAGGGCGGCCAAATCAACGGCTTCGGCACCCACGACGAGCTGATGGCGAGCAACGAGATCTATCGGGATATCTACGAATCGCAGCAGCAGGGCAGCGGCGACTTTGACACGACCCCAGGAAAGGAGGATGCATGACCATGAACGAGAACAAAACGAACCTTCCGAAGGCATCGCCGAAACTCCTTGGACGGCTGATCGGTTATATGTTCCGGCACTACGCCGCCGCCTTTGTCGCGGTGATTGTCTGCATCGTTATTTCGGTCTCCGCCACGCTGAGAAGTGTACTCTTCATGCAGACACTGGTAGACGACTATATTACGCCCATGGTCGCGTCCTACCAGCAGACGGCGACTACGCCCGACTTCGCGCCCCTCGCGCTCGCGCTTGTCCGCCTCGGCATCTTCCTGCTCATCGGCGTATTGGCCACCTACGGCTACACCCGCATTATGGTCAATGTCACGCAGGGCACCATGCGCAACATGCGGGTGGATCTGTTTACCAAAATGGAGTCGCTCCCCATTCGGTTTTTCGACACCACGGCGCACGGGGATATCATGTCCGCCTATACAAACGACATTGACACCTTCCGCCAGTTTTTGAGCCAGAGCCTGCCCCAGCTCATCAACGCGGTGATCACTCTGGTCGTTACCGTTGTGTCCATGTTTGTCCTCAACGTGCCGCTTGCGGTTATCTCGGTGGTGATGGGGCTGATTGTCGTGCTGGTCATCCGTAACCTTTCCGACAAATCCGGCATCTATTATACCAAGCAGCAGCAGGATCTCGGCGCGGCCAACGGTTTTATTGAGGAGTATTTAGACGGGCAGAAGGTCGTCAAGGTTTTTTGTCATGAGGATGCGGCGGAAGAGGATTTCCGCAAGCTCAACCAGGCGCTCCGCGCCAGCGCGGACACCGCAAACAACTACGCCAACAGGATGATGCCCGTATCCATCAACATATGTAACCTGAACTATGTCATCTGTGCCATCGTCGGCGGGCTCCTCTTCATCAACGGCTTCCCCGGTATATCACTGGGGGTGGTCGTCGCGTTTCTCGGCCTCAGCAGATCCTTCATCCAGCCGTTTGCACAGGTCAGTCAGCAGATGAACTTTGTCGTTATGGCCTCTGCGGGCGCCGTGCGCATCTTCCACCTGCTCGACCAGGAGCCGGAGACGGACGAGGGCTTTGTGGACATTGTAAACGCCAAATATATTGACGAGGATACCGTGGTCGAGAGCGACGAACAAATGGGCACCTACGCGTGGAAGTTCCCCGATGAAAACGGCGGGTTCCTCTACCAGAAATTAGAGGGGTATATCAGCTTCGACTGCGTTGATTTCGGCTATACCGATGAAAAAATGGTGCTCCACAACATCAGTATGTACGCAAAGCCCGGGGAAAAAATCGCTCTGGTTGGCTCCACCGGTGCAGGCAAAACCACCATCACAAACCTCATCAACCGCTTTTATGACATTCAAAATGGCTCCATCTACTATGACGGGCTCAACATTCAGAAGATCAAAAAATCCTCTCTGCGCAGAACCCTCGGCATTGTCCTGCAGGACACCCACTTGTTCACCGGCACCATCATGGAGAACATCCGGTATGGCAATCTGGACGCGTCCGATGACGAGTGCATCGCCGCGGCGAAGCTTGCCAACGCACACGACTTTATTGAGCGCCTGCCGGAGGGTTATGAGACCTTCCTCACCGGCGACGGTGGGAACCTCAGTCAGGGACAGCGGCAGCTCCTCTCCATCGCCCGCGCCGCCGTGGCCGATCCTCCCGCGCTGATCCTCGACGAGGCGACCTCCTCCATTGATACACGCACCGAAAAACTCGTGCAATCCGGTATGGACTCCCTCATGTACGGGCGCAGCAGCTTTGTCATCGCCCACCGGCTTTCCACCGTGAAGAACTCAGACTGTATTATGGTCATGGAGCTCGGCGAGGTCATTGAGCGCGGCACGCACGACGAGCTGATGGATCGCAAGGGCAAATACTATCAGCTCTATACCGGCAATTTCGCGGAGGAAATCGGTTAATGCTTCCATATAAAAGACGCTGACATTCCCACCGTGGGATGTCAGCGTCTTGGCTTATTGCGGGATCTGATTGGAATACTTTTGATAGGCGGTGCTGATCTTATCGGCGGGTGCCTGCTCCACCGGATACCACCCCTTGGACTGGGCAATGCGGAAGAGGTCCGTCTGTGTCTGATGCCCCTGCCCGATCATCTTGACAAATTCGTCGCGCAGTCTGGTGTTCACACACTCGGATGCATATGTGTCGTAGTTTGCGGACATCTTCTTTTCAGACATCATTAAATCGGTAATGTGTTCCTGATCGTTCATGCTGATACCTCCAAATTACTGTAAGAAATTTAGTAAACAGGAATAGTTTTGCTTGTGCTGGCCCGCGCACTGCTGAAAGCGGCTTTTCATCTCCGTGTCGGTCGTCTCCTGCGCCGCCGCCTGATACTTACAGCAGAGCACCTTCTCGAAATCCAGCTGGTCAGATAGGGCTGTGAGTTCCTTTGCGGTCAAATTGGCCATAATTTTTACCTCCTTTTTGTAAAAGCACCGCCAGACTCCGTTTTTAGCGGTACCACTATTTGCTAGTATGCTTCTTCTCCGCGTCATTTATACGAAAAATCGGGCAGCCATTTTCGTTAAAATCAAATAAAAAAAAGCGCCGCCCATCCAGCTTTGCTACCCTTGCAAAGCAGAAGAGCGGCACAAGCGGAAACGCGCAATCCTCCCGGTAGGGAAATGCCAGACAAAACCCGTCCTCCCGGCGGCACAGCATACCGCCAAGGCATTTCGCGCTCTCGGCGAGCAGGCGGTCACCCATCAGGCGCGCGGGGCAATCCTCCCGCCTCCAGCCGCGCAGCGGGACGGCTTCTCTTGTGCCCCCGGAAAAGGAAAACGACAGCTCCGCCTCCGCGCCGGAAGGCGGCCAAAGGCGCTGCTCCTCCAGCGCGCGCAGAGAGACGGTACGCCTGAGGGTGAGCGCACCCTGCTCCGGGGCGAGGGTGCCGAGCAGCATCCGGCTCCCGTTTCCCAGAAGATACACCTTATAAATCCCCCTGCCGTCATCCTCCATCCGTGCCGTCGCGACGACGCGGTTCCCCTCTTCACAGAGCGTCAGCCGCCCCCGACCGTCCGCCAGTTCAAATTGCCGCATCTGCCCCTCGCCCCTTCCGTATATCTCCTTCTTCCATCATTATGAAAAAAGCGGTGCAAACATACCGCTGCATCCACTGCCGAAATGAAACTTTTCTTAAATTCACGGTTTGTTCCCCATTTTTTAGCCCAAACGTGGTATGCTAACTGTAAATACAAACGGAGGGGATTTGCAGTGAAAAAGCGACGTTGGATCATTACACTCGCCGTTGTAGCCGCGCTTTTATCCGTGGCCGCCGCCCTTCTGTACCGCAACGGTTTCTTTGACATCATCTCCTCTGTGGAGACGCTGCAGGTGTACATGGAAGATTACGCGCCGTACTCCCATCTGATTTTCTTTGGCATCCAGCTCCTGTCCGTGATCCTCGCCCCGATTCCAAACAATATGATCGCGCTGGCAGGTGCCGCGCTGTTCGGCGTTTGGCCCGCGTTTTTCCTCACCTTCGGCGCGGTGCTGCTCGGCTCTATGGTTGTCTTCTCCCTTGCGCGGCTCATCGGGCAGCCGTTCGTCCAGCGCTTTGTGAGCCAGAAGGTGTCCACGCGGTACCTTGATCTCCTGCACAACAAGCGGGGTACCTTTTTATTCCTCGTCTTCCTCTTTCCTTTTTTCCCCGATGACCTGATCTGTATTTTGGCAGGGCTGACTGATATCAAGCCGCTGCACTTCTTTCTCATCACGCTCCTTGCCCGGCCGTGGGGCCTGTTGGTGGCGTGCCTGCTCGGTGGCTCCTCGCTCTCCCTGCCCGTACCGGCAATGGTGGCGCTTTGCGTCTGCGGCGTCGTGCTCTTTGTGGTCTGCATGAAATATGCCGACCGCTTGGAGCGCAAGCTGCTAAGCTGGATTCGGCGGAAGACCTGATCAGCGCCTGCGCCGCCCTGTCAGCGGCCACCGCAGCAAGGGCCGCAGCAGACGGCACACCGGTTTTGCGGACAGGGCAAGCAGCAGCCCCGCCGCAATCAAAACCGCCCAAAGGAGCTTCCAGCGCAGCACGTCAAACATGCCAAGCTTACCGAGCAGCTTAATTAAAAACCCATGCAGCAGATAAACCGGCATCGTGTGTGCGCCGATATACGAAATGACAGGGATGTTCCGGTTTGGCAGGATGAACAGAAGAAAGGCGATCCAGACACACGCCACCACCTGCGTCAGCAGGCGAAAATCCCACGTATATCCTTGTGTGCCGTACGAAATAGATCCATAAAACCAGCTATTGTGCCATACCCCCTCCTGCCAAAGCGCGAACAGGACAAAGACCGTGAGGCACAACGCAAGCAGTCCCATCGGCAGCGCACGCCGCTTCCACTGCGGGGCAATGCCCCGCCTCCGGCGCAGGAAGTGCCCCGCGATAAAAAATGGAAAATAGACAACCGCGCGGGAGAGGCTCAACCCGTATCCCACCGGCACAACCCATCCGATCAGAATACTCACGAGCGCCGCCGCGCAGAGCACCGCCGCGCGCACCGCCACACGCTCTGATCTGAGCAGCGGCAGGGCGAGGTGCCACAGCATCAGCGCCATCAGATACCACATCAGCCAGTACGGGGTGGCATAGGTCCATGCACCCTGACTCCCGAGCACCGCGTGGGCAAAAATCTGGTACAGTGTCTGGAATATGAGGTAGGGGTATAGGAGCTTCGTCACAACATCCGTCGGCCGCTCCGCCGCCGTGAACCCGGAGCAAAAGGCAAACGCAGGCATGTGAAACGAATATATCACCCGGTAGAGCGTCGCAACCCCCGGCCCCATAAACAGCTCGAGCAGATGCCCAAACACGACGCAGAACATCAGCAGGCATTTCAGGTTGTCCAATTTCAGATAGCGCCCCTGTGCCGGCATAGCCTCACCTCATATTCTTCTTTCCGTTACAGTACCCGGTCACGCACCCTTTGTCAAGCGGACTTGACGCCCAAATCCTTTCTACTATATAATAAGAAACAATGAATTTGTGAAAAGGGGTGCCGTTATGCGCAGCGTTGGACTCATTACCTTCCATTTTGCCCATCACTATGGCGCGCAATTACAGGCATATGCCACCATGCGCACTGTGGAGCAGCTCGGCTGCAAGTGCGAGGTGATCGACTACCGCCTGCCTCACACAACCAGCACCAACCGGATTTTTAAGCGGGGCGGGGCGCGCAATATGCTCTCCAACCTGCACACCGCGCTGCATTACAGCGCCCTCCAACGCCGCTATGACCGGTTCGAGTCCTTCGTCGCCGAGCAGATGCGCCTGAGCCCGGCGCGCTACACCTCCATCGCCGACCTGCGGGAAAAACCGCCCGCCTATGACGTCTATCTCGCGGGCAGCGACCAGATCTGGAACCCCTATATCTTTGAAAACCAGCAGTTTGACGAGGCATTCCTGCTTACCTTCGCCCAAAGCGGCGCGCGCATCGCATACGCCCCCAGCCTGGGGGTCCCCTCTCTCCCCGCCGATGCCTCCGCCCAACTGCAAGGCTATCTCGCCCCGTTCTCCGCCCTCTCCGCGCGGGAAAAGCGAGGGAGCGACCTCTTGGCGCAGATCACGGGGCGTGAGGTACCCATTGTCCTCGACCCCACCCTGCTTTTGACCGAACGCGATTGGGCGTCGCTTTCCGTGCCGCCCGCCTTTGAGGGGGGGTACATCCTGTGCTACTTTGTCTCCGATCCGGCGGAAATCGCCCCTTGCGCGCTCGAACTCTCCCGCAAAACCGGCCTGCCCATCGTGCAGCTTGCCGGGGCGCGGCGGAAAATTGACGGGGCACGCACGCTGATTCTGGACGCGGGGCCGCGTGAATTTTTGGGTTTATTCCAGCACGCCAGCTATGTCTGCACCAACTCCTTCCACGGCGCGGCGTTTTCCCTTCAGTTTTCCCGTCCTTTTTTTACCGCGCTCTCTCCAAAGGAGCGCGGCGAGCCGACCTACTCCCGCATATACAGCCTGCTCCATCAGCTGGGCTGCACAGCGCGTATCCTCGGCCTGCCGGAGACCGCCGCCATCGACGATCCGCTCGACTACAAGGCCGTCCAGCGCTGTCTGGAGCAGGCACGCAAAGACTCTTTGTCGTACTTGCGCGGTGCGTTGGGTGATGGCGCATAAATAGCGAAAAAGTTATCTCACCGCAGAAATTTACATTTTATTCTTTGATTTTTACGATAAACCCTGATAGACTGGTACAATGCAGACAAGCCGCTACAAATGGCTACACCGGGAGGAATGCGCATTGAACGCTATTTCAAATTGGATTGACCGCTTTTGCTACAAGCATCCGCGATTTTATATTCAGCACTTGATGCTGATCATTATTGTAGGGCAAATCATTGTATTCCTGCTCGATATGTTCAGCAGCGGCGGGAGTGGGTGTTCCAATCTCATCAGTTTTGCGCCCTACTACATCCTCCACGGACAGGTCTGGCGCATTGTCACCTTTGTTTTTGTCCCGATCAACTCCAGCCCGATTCTCCTGATCATCTCCCTCTATTTCTACTTCTTCATCGGCAGGATACTCGAGCGCGAGTGGGGCGTGGTCAAGTTTACGGTCTTTATCCTTTTGGGCGCGGTGCTCAATATTATCATCGGCTTTGTCCTCTATGTGCTGTTCCCTTCCGTCTCGCCGGCCGTAACGGCAAGCATGCACTATGTTTTCCTCTCCATGTTCTTTGCCTTTGCCACCCTCTTCCCCAACATGCAGGTGCTCCTGTTTTTTATCATCCCCATAAAGATCAAGTGGCTGGCGTGGATTGACGCTGCTATGTTCGCCTATACCATCATTGCCAGTCTGGTGCAGCGCGATTTCGTAGGCGCGATTGTCCCGCTGATCGCCATACTCAACTACTTTATTTTCTTCTGGCCCACCATACGCGACTCATTTAGGCGCATGAAATACCGCACCTCCCGGCAGACCATTCATTTTAAACACGCCGCCAATCAAGCCCGGCAAAACCAGCAGCAGCGCGGGTACCTGCACAAATGCGCGGTATGCGGAAAAACGGACACCGACTACCCCGACATGGAATTCCGCTATTGCTCCAAATGCAACGGGTACTACTGTTACTGTCCGGAACATATCAATAACCACATTCATATTGACTAACGCCATGAAAACCGGAGAAATCGTATTCTCCGGTTTTTCATTGCCCTTTTGCACGCATTTTGTGCAGGTTATATAACAACGTAAAAAAATAATTGTGACATTCCACCTCTTGATAACGCTTGACTATACTCCTGCTTTATGGATTATACTAATCAAGTCTAGTAAGTACGGTGTGTACCACCGTATGCCAATGGTGCATATTGCTGCACCGGCAAAAAAGGAGGAGTTACAGTGAATAAATTTAGAAGAAGAGCATCTCTTGCACTTGCGGGTGCCCTCTGCGTCGGCCTGATGGCAGGCTGTACCACCGACACCGGCAGCAACACAGCCGAAACAAGTGACCTTTCCAACACCAGCAGCACAAACACCGGCAACTCCCAGTACAATATCGGCGTTGTGGTGAAGACTATGGGTAACCCGCTGTTCCGCGAAGTCGCGTATGGCGCTGTCCAAGCGGGCGCGGTTTACGGCTGTAAGATTACCAATCAGGCAACCAGTGCGGAAGGCGAGATTGACAAGCAGATCGAAATTTGCGATACGCTCATCGCAAACAAAGTTGACGCGCTGGTGGTTACGCCGCAAAACAGCAAGGGCATCGCTACAGCAGTCAAAGCCGCGCATCAGGCAGGCATCCCCTTTATCGCGGTGGACACCGCAGTGGAAACCACCGACGCGCAGAGCGTGCCCGACTGCTTTATCGGTATGGATAACGTAGACGCCGGCTATGCTGTTGCAAAGATGGTCGCGGAGAAGATCGGCGGCGAGGGCAAGGTCATCATCCTGATGGGCATGGAGGGCGCTTCTACCTCTATCGAGCGTACCGAGGGGTATGTAAAGGCGCTTAAAGAATACCCCGGCATCTCCATTGTAGGCCAGCAGAACGCAAACTATGAGCAGGCGAAGGGCCAGGAGGTCACCGCCAATATGCTGCAGACCAACCCCGACATCAAGGCAATTCTCTCCTGTAACGACCTGATGGCGCTTGGCGCGATCAAGTCTCTGTCAGAGTCCGGGCTCAAGGCCGGTGAAGATGTCATCATCGGCAGCTACGATATCAGCGTCAGCTGTATGAACGCAATTCAAAAGGGTGAGATCTACGTCACCGGTTACCACTGGGCAAAGCTCTACGGCTACTGGGGCGTGGAAATGGCGCTTGACTACCTCAACGGTCTTGCAATTCCGAGCACCATCACAAGCCCACACTCTGAGATTACCGCTGATTCCGTTGATAAATACTTAACGTTCTGCCAGGATCTCGAGGCTTATAACTTTAACGCTTAATTCTAAAGACAACGATAGCGGCGGCAGATGCCGCCGCTACCACTTTCTATCAAACAAGTGGGGCACTACCACACCACCCCAGGAAAGGCACGGGATTACTATGTCCGAGCAATACATCCTCCGTATGGAGGGTATCAAAAAGGCATTCCCCGGCGTACAGGCGCTCAATGGCGTCAGCTTTTACCTGAAGCCGGGTGAAATACACGCTCTGATGGGCGCAAACGGCGCAGGCAAGTCCACCCTGATGAAGGTGCTCGTTGGCGTATTTGCGCCGGATGAGGGGGAGATATACCTCAACGATAAGCCGGTACATATTAAGAGCATTGCGCAGGCACACGCGATGGGCGTCAACATGGTCTTTCAGGAGCTGAATATCCTCCCCCACCTGAGCGTGCTGGAAAACATTTTTCTCTCCAATGAAACAACTCATGCAGGATTCTATGACTGGAAAAGCATGCGGAAGAGAGCGCAGGAAATTCTCGATTCCATTGAGCTTGATGTCGATCTCGACGCGCAAGTACGCACCCTCTCCCCCGCCAAGCAGCAGATGGTGGAAATTGCGCGGGCGCTCGCGACCGAAACAAAAATCATTATTTTCGACGAGCCGACCTCCTCCCTCACGATCAAAGAGGTGGAGCAACTCTATAAAATCATGGGCGATCTGAAAAAGCGCGGCATCGCCATGGTCTACATTTCCCACCGTCTGGAGGAGATTTACCGCATCTGCGAGCGGCTGACCCTGATGCGTGACGGCGAGTGGGTTTTTACCGATGAAATCGCCAATATCAGCAACGAACGACTTGTCTCCGGTATTATCGGCCGCAAGGCGGAGGAGCAGTACCCGGCACATACGCCGCATATCGGCGAGACCATTTTTGAGGCGCAGAACATCACCAGCCACGGCAGATTTGAAGACGTCAGCTTTCAGGTGCGCAAGGGTGAAATCCTTGGCTTTGCCGGGCTCGCCGGCGCTGGACGCACCGAAATTGCAAAAACAATCTTTGGTATTTATCCCCTGCACAAGGGCGAGATGTACCTGAATGGAAAACAAATTTCCCCCAAATCCCCTGCGAAAGCCGTCAAAAACGGCATTGCCTATGTAAGTGAAGATCGAAAAATCGAGGGCATCCTCCCCGTCCGTTCTGTGCGGGAGAATACAGCACTTTCCAGCCTGTCCTCCCGCATGAGGGGTCCCTTTATTAATAAGAAAGCAGAAATTGCGAGCGTATCCAAACAGATTGACGCACTTCACACTAAAACGCCCAGTATTGAGCAGCAAATTCAAAGTCTAAGCGGCGGCAACCAGCAGAAGGTCTGCCTTGCCAGATGGCTCTTGACCAAGCCGAAACTCCTGATTCTGGATGAACCAACCCGCGGCATTGATGTCGGTGCAAAAGCAGAATTTTACGATATCATTGTCTCACTTGCCCAGCAGGATGTCGGCGTGATCGTCATCTCGTCCGAAGAGGCAGAGCTCATTGGCATCTGTGACCGCATCATTGTCATGCGCAACCACCACAAAGTCGGCGAGGTCATTCCGAACCAAACGTCCGACATAAAAGAAGAGATGGTTCGCATGATGCTGGAAATCGATTGATTATTTCAAAAAAATGGGATTTTACCCGGAAAGGCATGATATTGCATGAGAGTATCTCTTGGCCGGCGGATTTACCGCACTTACGGCATCTATATTATTTTTATTATCCTCTTTATCCTTCTATCGGTTTTTGTTCCTAACTTTCGCACCGTGTCAAACATGACTAACATCATGCGCAACGTCTCTGTTTATGCCATTTTAGCATTTGGTATGACCTTCGTCATGATCAGCGGCTGTATTGACCTTTCAGTCGGCTCCGTGCTGGCGCTGTCCGGCTGTGTCTCCGCCGTGGCGATGCAAAAAGGTGCTCCGCTTTGGCTTGCGGTTACCCTTTCCCTTGCCACAGGCTGTGTCTGCGGCTTCATCAACGGCTTCTGCATTTCAAAGCTGAAGGTGCCCTTCTTTATCACCACTGCCGGTATGATGTACGCCGCGGCGGGACTTGCGCTCGTAATAACGCATGAGAGTCCCATTAACCTTCCCGACTCTTATCAGATTTTCGCGGGCAGCTACACCATTGCAAATGTCTTTCCGCCACAATTTTTGATTGCCGCAGGCTTCTTTGTCGTCTGCCTCATCATTCTGACACAGACCAAGATGGGGCGCTATACATTTGCCATCGGCTCAAATGAGCGCACCGCGCTGCTCTCCGGCGTCAACGTCGACCGCTCCAGAATATTGGTTTTTGTGATGAGCGGTTTCGCCGCCGCGCTGGCGGGCGTGATTGTCGCATCCCGTACACAGACCGGTACCCCGCTCGTCGCTTCCAATGGCTATGAAATTTACGCGGTCGCCGCCGCCGCGATCGGCGGCACCAGCCTGGCGGGTGGGGAAGGTAACCTCGGGAAAACCGTCGTAGGCTCTTTCATCTTGACCATCATCTATGTCGCGCTCCAGATGACGGATACGCCAACCTCCGTCCAAAAGATTATCGTCGGTATCATCATGGTTGCCGTGGTCGCCATCGATATGTGGGACAGAAGGAAACAGGACTAACCGAAACATTCCGCAAAAAAGAGCAACTGCACGCGGTTTCGCGTGCAGTTGCTCAGCCTGTCAAAAAACCTCGCCAATGGCGAGGTTTTTGTGGTATAATAGGGA
>JAJQEJ010000047.1 GCA_021201735.1 Oscillospiraceae bacterium
TTTTGTACATTTTTTCCCCGCCCTTTTTGTGCATTTTTAGATTGCCATTGACATCACATCCGTGTCAGTGCGGATGTCATGAGCCACCGTCTGATTTTGCGTACCATTCGTGGTGTCCACTGCGCCTAAGTTATACGTACCCTCCACCGGATTCGTCTTGCCCGCTTGCGCATTCGCGTTGTAATTAACCTTGCTGGCCACACCGCCTATCACGCCGCCGGAGATATACCCGGCTAGCGCGGCCCGACCGACCTGTGCCGCGCAGTCAAGGAGGGCTTGCTTTTTTGCCGCCCCTTCGCTCAGCCCATTCGCCATGTAGCCTGATACGCGATTGGCGAAATTGGAGTTATCCCCCATAATCGCCGTATCAATGAGAATGTCGGCAATCTCCGTCAGCCCCTCTTCGGTGAATTCCAGATTCGCCTGCTTAAACACGTTCTTGATGAGTGTCTTGACGGACCCGACTTCCCCAGTTCCCAGGATTTTGATCACTTCATCCACCGGTGCCTTTTCTAATACCGCCTCCACCGTGCCGACGGCAAGTCCGCATACAATCGCCTGCCGGTTGGAGCCCCCACGCTCCGCCACGTCCTTGAGCGTTTGCGCGGCGGTGCCCCCGCCTATGACATACGGCGCGGCAGGACCAAAGGCTGCGATGCAGGTCATGCTGTCTGCCAAACTCATCCCGGTGTTATACAGAAAGGCCGCCACATTGTTCCCGAATATCTCCCAATTCGTGTTTTCCGCAATCTCCTTGGATACCGCGTTCCTCGTGTTGACCACATAGTTGGTTACCGTCATGGCAGTGGTATCAATGGGGATATAGGTGTCAAGGTTTTGGGGGTCACTGTGCCCCGCATATAACAGGGACATCATTCCGTATTCAACACTTTGCAGCGGCGAGGCAATCACCGTACCCGCCGACGAGAGCACCGGATGCTCCCGCGCGTATGCCTCCTGCTCCGCCTTCTTCTCGGGATACTGCGCGAGCCGCTCCATGCGGAGACACAAAAAGAAATCCCCGTCAAGAGTGCTTCGCACCACTTTCGTGGCAAGCGCTTGACGGGGATTTCTTTTTGTGTGTGCTGGGGCAGTAAGAGGATTTAAGGGCTAAGATTTTTGCTGTGCGCATGATTTCATATATTTATTCAGCAATCTTATATCTCATTCTCACCTTACGTAAAATTGACTGGATGCTGTCTGAGTCAGACGGACATTTTTTCAAGTAGTTTTTACATGCTTTTTTTAATACCAATAAAATTCCTCATAACTTGGGATAACTGCTTCTCCACTATGAAGTGAAAATTCCACTCCATCAAACATTTGTCCTTGAGCAACTGCATAATCATCTAGATCATCTGGGAAACTACAGCATGCAAATTCGTATGTGTTTCCTTTAGCATATCCTCTTCATGCAATAAAAAACTGTCACTCATATTGCCCCCCTGTTTTGCTCTTACCATAATGTAGTTAATAAGTCTCCATGTATTACATCATTCACTTGTACTAAATCTTTTCTGGTATAAATATATTCTATCCGTTCACCAACGATACATTCTTCTAATCCACTTCTAGGCAAGTAATAGGTATCTTCATCCACGCCAACTTGGACTAATGTTTTTTCTCCTATTGCAGCATTTAAATCTACAATCTCACAGGATACACTTTGATTGCATTTGCCGCAAATAATATCTCCAATTAATACAATCTTACAATCATACTCTTTTCCAATTTCGATAAACCCAAAGTCCTTATATGTTGTAATTGATGAATCATCAAAACACATGTCGATTGTTCCCGTCTCAATATTTTCTAATTGTATTGTCCTAGTTGCGACAGCTTGATTTATCGATATAACTCTATGCATATTAATTCTCCTTCACTAAAACTTCTTTATTGGATAAAAGGATACAATATATCCATTGGTTCCATATGCGACTTTATATAAGCTTCCATCCATAGAATACACAGAAAACGGGCCACTAGCAGTTGTCCCTGTAGAAATCGGGTTGATTTGTAACACCTCATTTAAGAAACTCGGGATATCAGTAATGCCTTTTGCCGCGAAATCATTCGCATGACCATTTAATATATGTTTTAGTCCTCCTTCTTTATTTCCAGACTCTAGCCATAATAATTTCCCATCAGGTGTTTTCGTAATCATCATCACATCATCTGCATTATACTTAACGCCACTTTCAGCTAACTCTTTTATTAGGCCTTCAGCTAATTTAGCTCCGCTAGTTCTCTTATCACCAATCTCCGTATTATTCTCACCTATTATATCACCATCAGTTCTGTTTTGCACGAGATCATTTGACACTAGCGTTGTACTGCTGGGCGCTGCAGATAGTGCAGGCTTTTGAATGCCGACCTGCGCGCTGACATTTTGCTCGCCTTGCCCGTTGCGCAAGGCGCTTTCTTGTCGCTGCGGCATTGGGCTGAGTTCCTGTTCATTGCCGTACCTTTTATAGGCCCATTCAATGTATTGAGACGGCAGAATCTGAGCCGCCTGCTGGGCAAACGCGCTCCATTTTGCACGGCTTTGGGTGCTCGTTTCCTGCGCGCCGACACTCTGCGGCGATGTGGGGCTTGTCGCCTGCTCATCACCGTGCATTTGATAGGCCAAGTCAATATATTCAGACGGCAGAATCTGGGCTGCCTGCTGGGCAAACGCACTCCATTTTGCACGACTTTGGGTGTTCGTTTCCTGTCGTATGTTTTGCCCGTACGCCGTGTTGCTTGTCCCTTGCTCTTCGCCATATATTTTGTAGGCAAAATCAATATACTCCGACGGAAGGCGTTGGGACGCCCACTGTGCATAATCACCCCATTGTGTCGCCGTTTGCGTATTTGATTCCTGCGCACTGATTGGCTGCGTGTCATGTGCATCATACGCTGCGTTGCTTGTCCCCTGTTCGTCGCCGTTTAGGTCATGGGCAAAGTCAATCTCCTCCGATGTCAGATATTTTGACGCCCACTGGGTATAAGCGCTCAAATCTGCACCGGTTTGATTGCTCGTCCCCGTCTCGCTGGAAATTTCGCTGCTCTGGGCATTCTGTTTGGTGTTGATGATTTTTCCTGCAACTTGCCCACCGCCCTCCACCACACCGGCAGTCAGCACCCCGAGTAACGCACTGTAGAGTGCATCTTCGCTCACCAGCTTGAGTTCGTTATTCTCATCCAAACACAGATTGCGCAGCACGGGATCCAGAAGCGCCTGTAAATATTCCTCCGCACCCTCGCCCAGCGCACGCAGGCCGGTCTGGGCTGAAACCCGCAGGACGGCGTTGTTTATATTTTTAGTCAGCGCCTCGGCAACTTCCCCTGTCACCTTGCCGCCCAGCTTACTGATACCGCCCAGTAGAAACTGCATGCTGCCCTCCGCTACTCCGCTCAGCACTGCATAATTCTGTGCTTGCTCCTTGGTATGCCCAGCCTTGAGCGCACTGTTATATGCGCCTCCCGCCGACGAGGCCCCTGCGAGCACCGCGCCGCCCACACTGCCTGTTGCAACTGATGCCGCAATACTGGGCGTCATGTATCCGACCGTATGCCCTACATCATAGGCGATTTGTCCCAGACTATTGCCCAAAACAGTTGGACCCGCGTCCTGCAGGTCATTCCGAATGTATTCTGACGCATACTGTGTGGCCGATGTCGGAAGTGCCTCCTTGTGGAAGAGCTGCTTCATATTATCCCCGTACTCTGTCATGCCGGAGCCAAAGCTGTAAAACCCGGTGAGCATTGTCCTTCCTGCATCATTTTCTATTCCGCGCATGCTTTGCCCGGCAGCTTGCCCGATACGCTGGTTCAGTGTCTCTGTCAGTGCATCCAGATAGTCCTGTGCCTTTTCCGTTCCGTACTTGCCCAGCAGATAGTTGTAATTTTCCGTCTCCTCCTCCGTCAGGGCCAGATTCTGCATCTGGCTATCCGCCATACCATTGAGCAGTGCGTCATGCACAACAGCCTTCTTTGGGTTTTCCCGGACGTAACGAACCATGTTGTCTGGCGTCTCAATCGCCGCGCCTTTCGCCACATAGGCTGCAAAGTCCGGATCGCTTTGCAGGCTGCCGTACTGTTCATCGAAGTCAAGTTCGTTATACATGAGGCGCAGTGCCATGCGCTCACTTTCAATCTCCGTCCGCTTTTTTTGGTTCTCCACCCCATACGCCATATTGTACGCTTGATCCAGCGCGTTGAGCCGTTCTTGTACCCCCTGTGTAGTGCCTGTATAATAGTCCCATTTTTCATAGGCCGTTTGATACTGCTCCAAATCCGACATGAACTGCTCCGCTTGCTCTTCGAAATACGACAAGTCCGCAACGTTAAGGTTCTCGTAGCCCTTGTCTATGAATCCTTGCAGTTCATCCTTCTTGCCCGTCAGCCGCGCGCCCTCCTGCTCAAGATAATCCCCTAACTGCTGCACACTCTCGCTTGATGCACTCCACTGCACATTGTCCGGCACGGAAGGAGCCCAGAAATCCTGCTCCGCCTGCATGGACGAATCGCTTGCCGGCAGGATAGTGCCCGTCTGTTTAGAATCGGCTTTGTCTGTACGCTCAGGCAGCATAAAGTCAGCCAAAGAGTACCCTGCTTTCTGACTGGGTAGGAAATCAGCCCAATTTGATTTTGTCGATACTGTTTCCTGCTTGATGTTTTTCTCTCCAGTGGACAGGGTGCCTGTCCCGGTTGCGGTCTGCTTGCCTGCCGATTCTGTCTTCCCTATTTTGTCGGTGGATACAGTCGTTCCGGCAGCTGCGGAGACAACCTTGTCTCCTATCCTTCCAGCTAGCGTAGGTTTGAGAAAGGAAGACAAAATATCTTCCGGTGTCTGCCCCGTTTTGGTACTGCCGGTCGTGTCGGTGGATGATTTTGTGTTACTGCCTGCTGATGTCGCAGCGACTGATTTTATGCTGTCGGCCGTACTTGCCGCTGTTGTTTTCGTGCCGGTAGTATTCGCTGTGGCGGCGCTTGTCCCGGTGGTTGCCGCGGCACCAAATCCCGTCTGTTTGGCCTTTTTTTCTTCTTCATCATCGTCTTTCTTCCAAAGATCCTTCAAAAAATTTGTAAAGCTACTCATGCTGTCCCTCCTTCATCTGCATAAATCTCCTGTTGTATTCCATAATTTCTCCTCCTTAATGATTCCATACACCGACAGTGTGCATTATATCACACATTTCGTTATATGTAAACACATTTAGTGAGCGTCAGGCAGAAAATATCCCCGGCAGGCGCAACCACGCGCCTGCCGGGAGATATATGTCGCTATGATTCAGTTGATAAGTTAGACACAGCGGCTAGTCAGCTTCTCCCACTGCTCATCGACGTAAGCTTGCGCCGCTTCGAGCGTCCACCCGTTGCCGGGGCGGAAGCAGTGCTTGAACCGGCCCTGCAGCTTCATAAATTCCGTGACGGGGAGCTTTTTCTTGGGCTCGTAGTTCAAAATCCACTTGCCCTCCACCACCTCGTACAAGGGCCAGATGCAGGTTTCCACCGCCATTTTGCAGATTTCGGGCAGAAGCTCGGCTGGGTACTGCCACCCTCTGGGACAGGGGGCCATGACGTTGACAAAGGTGGGGCCGGGGGTATAGATAGCCCGGTGGGCTTTTTCGTGAAAATCCTTAAAATTTCCGATAAAAGTCGTCTGCGCCACATACGGGATGTTATGGGCGGCCATGATGGCGGTGAGATCCTTTTTGTTTTGCTGCTTGCCGTTGGACACCTTGCCGGTGGGGCTGGTGGTGGCGTTGGAAAAGCGGGGCGTGGAGGAGGAGCGCTGAATGCCGGTGTTCATATACGCCTCATTGTCATAACAGAAATAGGCCATATCGTGCCCGCGCTCCATCGCGCCGGAGAGGGACTGAAAGCCGATATCATAGGTGCCGCCGTCCCCGCCGATGGCGAGGAATTTAAAGGTGTCGTCAATCTTCCCCCGGCGTTTGAGAACGTTGTAAGCGGCCTCCACGCCGCCGCAGACGGCGGAGGTGTTTTCAAAGGCGGAGTGGATATAGGAGTCCTCCCACGCGGTATACGGATAGAGGAAGGATGAAACCTCCAGACAGCTCGTTGCGTTACAGATGACCGCCTTGTCCCCCTCATCGAGGGCGCGGGTCATAGCGCGGCAGACGATACCCGCGCCGCATCCGGCGCACAGGCGGTGCCCGCCGACAAAGCGCTCTGGCTTGCTTAGCTCCGCTTTATGATTGTATGCCATGTTACAGCACCTCCTGTGCATTGCTGCGCTGACCCATATGGATGTACTTTTCACCGGTCACGCCGGTTTCTTGTATATGCAGCAGATGGCGGTAGACCCGCTCGATATCCTCCACCGCGCAGTCGCGCCCGGCAAGGCCATAGACGACGTTGATCATCGTCGGACGCACCGGCAGGTCGTAGCAGGCGGAAAGGGTCTCGGCGTAGAGGGGGCCGCCGCACGCGGAGTAGCCCTCGCTCTTATCCATGACCGCGACGACCTTCACATGTGAGAGGGCGGCCGCGAGCTCCTGCGCCGGGAAGGGGCGGAAGACACGCAGCTTAATCAGTCCCGCTTTCACCCCCTGCGCGCGCAGGGTTTCCACGCACGCCTTGGCGGTGCCTGCGGTCGAGCCGATGAGCACCAGCGCTACCTCTGCGTCCTCCATGCGGTACTCCTCAAAGAAGCCGTACTTGCGCCCAAAGGTCTTTTCAAAGTCGGCGGCGACATCCAGCACCGCCCGGCGCGCGTGCTTCATGGCCTCGGCGAGCTGCACCTTGTGCTCCATGCAGTAGGGACAGGTGTCATACGGGCCGACCGCAAGCGGGTTTTCGTGCTTGAGGAGAAAGTTTTCCGGCTTGTACTCCCCCACAAACGCCTTGACCGCCGCATCCTCCTCCAGCAGGATATTTTCCACCGCGTGGGAGGTGATGAAGCCGTCCTGACAGATCATGATGGGCAGGCGCACATCCGGTGTCTCGGCAATGCGCATGGCCTGTAAGTAATTATCATACGCCTCCTGATTGTTTTCGGCGTAAATCTGAATCCATCCGGCGTCCCGCGCGCCCATGGAGTCGGAGTGGTCGTTGTTGATGTTAATCGGCCCTGTGAGGGTGCGGTTCACGCACGCGAGGGTAACGGGCAGCCGCGCGGAGGCCACCACATACAGCACCTCATACATAAACGCAAGCCCCGCGGAGGAGGTGGCGGTGATGGCGCGCACACCCGCCGCCTGCGCACCCATGCAGGTGGACATGGAGGAGTGCTCAGACTCCACGGGGACATATTCCGTATCCACCAGCCCGTCGGCGACGAACTGGGCAAAGTACTGCGGGATCTCAGTGGACGGCGTGATGGGAAACGCCGCGAACACGCCGGGATTGATCTGCCGCATCGCGTGGGCGACTGCCTCGTTGCCGGAAAGACGATCTGGTATACTCATGCTTTCTCCTCCTTTTCCATGCGAATGGCCGCAAAGGGGCAGACCTTCCAGCAGATACCGCAGCCCTTACAGTGGTCAAAGTCAAATTCCGCCCGCTTGCCCGCGGTGACGGGGATGGAGGAGTCAGGGCAGAAGGGGACGCATAAGAGGCACTGCTTGCACTTATCCTGTTCCCACACGGGGACGTTCGAGCGCCATTCGCCTGTCATCGTGAGCCGTGCCGTGCCGCCCTCCGGGATCTCGCCGCCGACCGTCATCTCCTGCCACGGCGTTTGCTCGTCAATATCCTTTGCCTTGCGTATCATGCGCTCTGCACCTCCTCCATGGCCTGGGTCAGGCAATTCATGTTGCCCTCAATGACCTGCGGCTTTGTGGCAAACTTGTGCTGGAACGACTCCTGCATATCCGCCATAAACCGCGCCGGCTCCAGCACCCCGCTGACCTGCACAATGGCGGCCAGCATAGGGGTATTGGGAAAATAGCCGCCCAAACACGCCTCGGAGATGCGGCGGGCGTCGAGCGTATAGACCCGCCCCGCGTAGTCCTTGAGCAGCGGGCGCAGTTCTTCCGCGGGCTTCGCGGAATTGATGACGATTGCCCCCGCCGGGTCAAGCCCCGCCGTTACGTCCACGGAGGAGAGCAAAGACTCGTCCACCACAACGACGTACTGCGGCTTGTAGATGTTAGAGTGGATGGTGCAGGGCACGCTACTGATGCGGTTATACGCAGTGATGGGCGCGCCCATCCGCTCCGGGCCGTACTCAGGGAAGCCCTGGACATATTTGCCCGAGGCAAACGCGGCATCCGCCAGCAGCAGGCAGGCCGTTTTCGCCCCTTGACCGCCCCGCCCGTGCCAGCGGATTTCTATCATATTCTGATTCATATTCTTCTCCTCCTGCCCCTAAGCTCTGCCCGAAATAATCCAGGGCGCCGGTTCGGCGGCAAAGGTATCCTTCTCCGTCAGCTTGGACACGGAAAGCTGGATGACCTCTGCTTCGCCGATGCCGAGCCGTGCAAAGAGCGTGGGCAGATTTGCGGCGCAGCGGAAGTCGAGCGTATAGACAATGAACTCCATGCGGGGGTTGACGCGCAGCAGGCACTGGATTTCATTTTCCAGACTGGCCGACGCGACCAGAAATGCCAGAGACGGCACTGGCAGCGCCGCCATGGCCTTGTCATCCACATGGTCGATGATGGCGATGTTATTGAGGCCAAACTTCTGGATGTTCTCCTCCATGGTGGCCCGGTCGCTCTGGCTATATTCCACGGCGATGACGGTCCCCTCACCCGCAAGCATCGCCGCCTCGACGGCGATGCTCTCTCCGCTGACCACACAGACGGTATCGCTCAGCGCAATGTGCATTTTGTTGAGAATCACCGCGCGGATCTCGCTGCCCACATAGCGGACGGAGCCACGGGAAAAGCTGCTGTTTCGCATCCCTATGTTATAAGTAGATCTGGCGTCGGGGTTCAAGATAAGCATCCCGGCGGAGGCGTTGATACCGCGGTCAATCATCTCTTTCACCTTGTGGTTTAGCATCGGCCCGCTCGGCTCGGAGCCCTCGTTGTACCAGACGGTGCATTCACCCAGCCCCGCGTCCCACATCCGGTAAAAAATATCCTGGTGCCCCGTCTCGGTGAAGACAAGCACAGCGGGGTTCGCCTCCACGGTCGGGATTAGATTCTTGTTCCTGCGGGTAATATCCAAAATTTTTACCTTCTCCAAATCCACCTGTGTCCCCTCGGAGAAATACGCAAGCCATTGCAGCAGCTGGGTGTTTGTAAACATCTGCTGTTCCATGTCACCGCTCCCTTATTTTTAAGTAAGAGTAGTATAACACAAGTTTGCGCACGGAGCAACCGGTTACAATGCGTAAAACAGGGCAACCGCATGAAAAGATTTACAAATAAGATAAGGGGTGTTAAGATTATG
>JAJQEJ010000009.1 GCA_021201735.1 Oscillospiraceae bacterium
CTGCGTGGTTTTCACATGACGGATACTGTCTACGTTAAATCAATTTGCTCTAAAAAGCGGTGCTCTGTTTATGAGTCTAATGGTGGCCTGCGTTTTCTCGTAATCGGCAATATCCACAATCGCATAGCACCGGCTTGCTTAATATGCAGAAGGATTAAATCTTTCTTGCCCTGTCGGTCCCGTTTTTATATAGACGCATTCATCACCAAAGGTAATTGAAGTGTCTCGTGATAAACGTGCTCATTGGTGGAGTAATGCGATCCAAATCAAAATCATAGAAATACAGGTATACGATTTTTCGCTTTTCTTTCGATACTGCAATCATTCCAAACTCTTTTGGAGTGCCAGCATCACCAGTTTCAATAATCCGAAAATCATAGCTATGGATTGAAAAATAAGCTGAAGCCGTAGTTTGCCCTCTCTCACCCGGCACAACACTAATAGTAACTGTTTCCGGCAAATCATCATAGTTATTATTAATTTCATCAAGCTCGTCGGCAAATGTTTCATCATCATATGTAACTGCCAGCAACATTGTTTCAGCATACCAAAGTGGGAAAATCCAAGGTGTTTTTTTGTATTGATATATCATTCCTTCGTTGGCTGGTAAACTTTCCACCGCAGGCATGATTTCAGTTGCATTGAAGAGGCTTTCTCTCCTTGCATCATAGGCGGAGAGGAAGTGTTCTTTGCCAAAACCATGAGATGAAATGTTTTCATTAGGAGAAACAATCCACAAAACGATTACAGATAGTATTATTCCGGCAGCTAACATACCTATGATTATTCGTCTTTTGCGTTGCATATAGGTGCTCCCATCTACAAATGCTACATTCTATCCCAAATCTGAATACCTTTTCCGATGACCACCGGATTTCTGCGCTTTTTTATTTCAAAGGAATATCAATATACCCGCGGGAAATGGCAATCGAGACAGCCTCCGCGCGGTTGGCGGCGTTCAGCTTTGTATAGATGCTACGGGTAAATGTCTTTACTGTATTGATGGAAATATACTGACTGGCGGCAATTTCTTCCCGCGTTAACCCCAGTGCCAGCGCGCGCAGCACATCCATCTCTCTGTTGGTAAGCGGATTTTTCTTGGAGGTCTTTTTGGGGTTGTTTTTCCTGTAAACACTGCGCACCGTCGCCACCCGCTTCGCAAAATTGGCAGATTGCCTGTCCACCATATCAAGCCATTGGGGGGCAAACGTATATGTACTCTGCTTTTTCACATAGGCAAGTATGGCGCACATATGCTCTTCCGCCTCTATAAAAGGCGTAATGAGGCCATTGTGATATGTCATATCATAGGCCGCCCCAAATGCCTGCATGGCGCTTTGCGTATTCTTCAGATAAAAGTGTGCAAGCGATAAATAGATGTGGGAATAAATGCGGTCAGGCCAAATGCTCTTTTCCAGATAAAGACCTACCGGATGCTCCAACAACCCGACAAGCTTTGCGTATTCACCATTTTCAAGCAGATAATTTGCATAGACAATGATAGAGCGGTCGCGCGCGAGCACAGGCTTGTCCGCTTGCGCTGATATCAGGATGCTTTTTGATACTTTTCCATATTCGTGCAGCTTAATATAGTACCAGCTATCTACCGTGTCACAGATATCTTTTGTCACGCCGCAAGGGAACTTATCTACGTACTCCCTTACGCAGGTAACCTGCTTTGTCATTTCTATATAATCGCCATTCAGAAATGCCACTTTTGCCAGAAGGAAATAGGCGCTACACACGAGATCATGCTGTGCATGGGATTCCGCCTTGTATGCCGCGCGGTACGCGTATTGTTGTGCAATATCCAGCTGGTTTGATAAATACGCCGATTCAGCGGAAAAAACATACTCAAATCCGCTCATCCCGCCATCCCGCAGCTTACTGATCCAAGGGGCGGCGCGGTATGCCTCCCGCTCCATCCGTTCCTTCGCACCGGGTAAATTGTCGGACATGGAAAAGGTGTTGTTGTTTTGTACGAAAAGACTTTTCTTGTTCTGCTGATTCGTCCCATTGGGCAGATATGCACATGCTCTCACAAAATAACCGCCATAATCTGCGTTGGGCAGCATCATATGTATGGAGCCGATTGCAGCGAGCGTTTCACCAAGCAGTTCACGCGCCTCAGGTGTGTCCACGCGGAGCAGCCGCTGCTCCAGCTGAAGCAGAATGATTTCCGACTCCTCCAACCTGAGCGTATTCATATAAATGATAGCACGCAGATAGTCGGACAGCGGATATTGCTCTGTTTCCTCCGGCGTCAGCAGGTTGAGCAGATCAACCAAATACTCTGCATTCTCCGCAGAAATACCATGTGAATCTTGCCCGTAATGCATTTTTAAAAAATCACTGATCATTTGCAGCATGTTAGGATGATCGCCGCTCTGGTGGTAGTAGCTGATCGCGCGCAAGAAATCGCCCGCCTGCGCGAAGCACTCCGCGGCGATTTGAAAGATACCCTGGTTCTCATCTTCACGCAGTAGATACTGTTTTTGCTGCAAAAAGAGGTGGTACAGATTATGGATAAAATACTGTCCGGTGGATGGCTCACCGGAAATAAACACATGATGCCAAAGTGGTTCCAAATCGGACTTATTGCCCGGATAGAGCTTCACTGCAATGGCGTTTGTAAAGGAGGACAAGACCGATAATTGAATCAGCAATCTCTGCATATTTAGTGCGTACGCGGCAAAAAATCGCTCTTCAAACAAAAGTGCAATCGCCAGCTGTGTCAGCCGCCCGTCACTTTGCACTGGAGCATGCCCCTTACCGGCTTCCATTTTCTGTAGGGCAAGCAGATGCACAGGTAGCGGCCACCCCTCTGTATACTGCTCAATCTCTTGCAGCTGCTCTGCGGTTAAGTGGTTATCGTATAGTTCATAGAGCGCGGCGATTTCATCGCGTGTGAAGCGCAGATCATGCCCCAGAATGAGAAATTGATTATGCGACAAATATGCCACTGAATCGACGCTGTTTACATAGTCATCAAATACCCATATGACCTTGTCCAAACCCGTCGTCGATGCTGCTACATAGTCAAAATAGGACTCCATTTGCGCCGCTGTGAGTGGGAATCCGATGGAGCGCATATGCTGCGCAATCTCTGGGAATTCCTGCTCAGCCGCGTGGGTCAAATGATCCCAAAAGTGTACATGCATATTATCCAGTTTACCCAGCCGCAGCCATAATACTTTGGCATCGATTTGCGCCAAATAACTGGCGATCGCCTGCGTCTTACCATACCCTGGCCCGGCCAGCATAACTAAAAGAGGAAATTGGAGTCCGTGTTGTATCAAGGCAGATACACGCGGGCGATGCAGCATACCCTGATATACCGGAAAACGGTTCCGATTCGGCACAACAATCCCCCCTTCTTCTCTCATTCTAGCACGGGATTTGATGCATAACAGCACATGCGGTTCAGCGCATTATAATTCCTCCAAAAATGACGGATCGGTAAAGACCTTTTCAAAGGTCTCGGCATCCATGGTCTCCTGCTCAAGCAGATAATGCGCCACAATATCAAGCTCCTTACGCCTGTGTACCAGAATCTGCTCGCAACGGGCGTAGGCTGCGTCAATGATTTTTTTCACTTCCTCGTCGATCACAGCCGCGATCTCCTCGGAGTAGTTCTTTGCCTGCGCCATACTGCGCCCGATGAACACCTCATCCCCGCCGGAATCCCATGCGACATTGCCCACGCGGTCGCTCATGCCATAGCGGGTAATCATATTGCGCGCTATAGAGGTCGCCGTACGCAGGTCACCGCCCGCGCCGGTGGAGATATCTCCGAGCACCATCTCCTCCGCGGCGCGGCCACCCAGACAGGCTGTAATCCGCTCCGTCAGCTCCAGGCGGGATTTGAAATTCACATCTTCCTGTGGCAGGGATATGGTCATGCCGCCCGCCATGCCTCGCGGCACAATGCTGATCTGATGCACGGGGTCCTGCGTTTTTAAATCGTGTATGACAATGGCGTGACCCGCCTCATGGTAGGCTGTGAGATTGCGCTCCCGCTCAATGACAACGCGGCTGCGCTTCTCCGGCCCCGCGATGACCTTAATCACCGCCTCATGGAGCACATCCATCGTAATAAAGCGCTGTTTCCTGCGTGCCGATAAAAGCGCCGCCTCGTTCATCAGATTTTCCAAATCCGCGCCAGTAAAGCCGCCGGTTGCCTTGGCAAGTTCCTGGAGGGAGGCGTCCTCCGCAAGGGGCTTATTGCGGGCGTGAATTTTCAGTATCTGCTCACGTCCCTTGATATCGGGGTAGCCGACATAAACCTGCCGATCAAAGCGCCCCGGACGCAGAAGCGCCGGGTCCAGGATATCCTTACGGTTGGTCGCCGCCATGACGACAACCCCTTCATTGCTGCCAAAACCGTCCATTTCAACGAGCAACTGGTTGAGCGTCTGCTCCCGTTCGTCGTGTCCGCCGCCGAGTCCCGCGCCGCGCTGACGGCCTACCGCGTCGATCTCATCGATAAAGACAATGGAAGGCGCATTCTTTTTCGCCTGGTCAAACAGGTCGCGCACACGGCTTGCGCCGACGCCGACATACAGCTCAACGAAATCGGAGCCGGAGATGGAGAGAAAATGAACCCCTGCTTCCCCCGCAACTGCTTTTGCCAGCAGGGTTTTGCCGGTACCCGGTGGCCCCACCAGCAGGATGCCTTTGGGAATGCGCGCACCGAGCGAAAGGAAGCGGGATGGGTCGCGCAGGAACTCCACAACCTCCTGCAACTCCTCCTTTTCCTCATCCGCGCCCGCAACATCGGCAAAGGTAACCCGTTTCTTGTCGTCGGAGGCCACACGGGTGCGTGCCTTTCCAAAGCGGGCGGTCTTATCCCCCCCGCCGCTCGCGGCGCTCTGGCGCAGGAACATGAAATACCACAGCAGGCAGAAGATCAAAATGATCACAATCCACGGCACAAGCGAGAACCACCACGGCGCAACAAACCCGGCGGGATAATCATACTCCGTAATAATCCCGGCGTCGTACTGCTCTTCAAGCATGCCGTTAAACTCGTTGTAGAACAGGTCAAACGAGCGCAGGTCATAGGTCCACGTCGCCTTCCCATCCCATGGCTCGCGCAGATAGAGGGTAACGGTGTTATCCTTTACAATCAGCTCAGTGACAAGCTCCTGCTTGAGCATCGTGCGGATATCCGCATAGGTAAGAGCTTCCTGCCCGTCAAAGCTGCGCAGGGTATAAACCGTTATCACCAGAATGATGGCAAGTAAAGCATAGAATACGATGTCACGAAGGCTTCCTTTTCTCTTCAATGGCAATCCACGTCCTTTCGAGGTGAGAGTCGATATAAAGGCTATTTCTCGTAAACATGTGGCGCGAGAATGCCAATGTAAGGGAGGTTTCGGTACTGCTCGGCGTAATCTAGCCCGTATCCGACGACGAAATCGTCGGGTATGGAGAAGCCCGAATAGGCGACCTCCACGGGCTTGGTTCGCCGGGAAGGCTTATCCAGCAGCGCGCACAGCCTGATAGACGCGGGTTTGCGGGCGTGGAGCATTTCTACCAGATAGTGAAGGGTATTCCCGCTGTCCACAATATCCTCCACTAAAATCAGGTCCCGCCCGGTGACGTCCTCGGAAAGGTCTTTCAGAATACACACCTGCCCGCTGCTTGCGGTACCCGATCCGTAGGAGGATACCGCCAAAAAATCCAATTTGCACGGCAACTTTACCTGCCGGACCAGATCCCCCATAAAAATAAAGGAACCACGCAGCACACCGACAAACATCGGCTCTTTCCCGGCATAATCCCGCGTAATCTGCGCGGCAATTTCCGCTGTCCGCTCCGCCAGCTTTTCCGTGGTAAACAGTACTTCCTTGATATCTTTCTGTATATCCATTCTCTACTCTCCAGCCTCAAAATCAGAGCCTTCCGGCATGTGTAGAAATGCAACCCGATAAGCGTCCGTGCCGACCGGTGCGATACAGTGCATGTCCGCGCCAAAGCCCGCCAGCGCCAACACACTGTTTTCATCCGCCAAAACTGGGATGCTTTCCCGCAAATAACGCGGTACTTTCTCGTCAATCATCAGTTTTTTGAGCGTTTTACGCGGCCGGTTCGGTAGCGTAATCGCATCGCCGGTCTGCCTCGGGCGCAAGACCGGCGGTCCCCGCAGGGTATCGCGACTGATATAACAAACCCCCTGCTCCGACTCTGGCGGAGCGATTGCCGCGCGGCAGGTAACGCGCCATCCGACCGCGTGCAATACCGTTTCGCCATCGCAGCACAGCGCCGTCTGCGGAAAAGTCTCCGCCTCCGTCTGTCCGCATGGCACATTCATAAAAATAATTGTATCATAAACACGCCGCACTAGTCGAGAATTATTTAAAAAAATTTTTGCAGACGGGCGCTCCGCCTTACAAAGCCGCAGAATCCCACCAAGCTGCGCGGCGGTGCAATCGGTATCCGCCCCATCTCCGCACGCGCGCAAAATCAGGCGAATCACCCGCACGGAGACAGGCTCCGGCAACGCATTGAGCACCGAAACGGAAATCGCGGCATTTCCCTCTGTCCACTGCACACTGCGGAAGGGTTCCATCGCCTGCGCGGTAAGATAATCATTGTCCGCGCGCAGGTGGGCCGCAGTTTTCCCCGCACACTGCGCAAAGCGCGGATTCATCTCACGGAGCAGCGGCATGACCTGATGGCGCAGGCGGTTTCGTGTGTATGTGAGATCGCTGTTGGTGCTGTCCTCCCTGTAGGGCACCTGCTTTTCTCGCAAATAGTCCAGCACCGCCGCGCGCGTTGTGGTCAGCAGCGGGCGGACAATTTCGCCCCTGCGGGGCGGGATTCCCGTTAAACCCTGTAGGCCGCATCCGCGCACCAGATGCAGGAGCACGGTCTCCGCATTGTCGTCCGCCTGATGCGCCGTTGCAATGCGCACGGCACCTTGCTCCTCTGCCGTCCGGCGCAGGAATGCATAGCGCATCTCCCGCGCAGTCTCCTCCGTCCCCTTTCCCCGCAGCGCCGCTTCCCCCCGCACGTCACCGTGCCCCACAAAACAGGGGATGTCATGCGCGGCGCACCATGCGGCGACAAATGCCTCGTCATCGTTGGATTCGCCCCCGCGCAGCTGATGATTATAGTGCGCCGCCGCGACGTGGTATCTGCCCTTCCCCGCTCTGGAGCAGAGCAGATGAAGCAGGCACATGGAATCGGCGCCGCCCGACACCGCACAGAGAACCAGCCCGTCGCGCGGCAGCATATCATATTGTTGCGTGAGTGTCCATACCTGTTCCAAAATTACTGCTCCTGATGTCGGCGGTCGATAGACGAGAAGGTAGTGTACTCGGGCAGCCATTGTAATTCCACTTTTCCTGTCTCACCATGTCGGTTTTTCGCCACAATGCACTCGGCAAGATTATGGTTTTCACTGCTCTCATTATAGTAATCTTCCCGGTAGAGAAACATGACAATGTCGGCGTCCTGCTCAATCGCGCCCGATTCGCGCAAATCGGAGAGCATGGGGCGCTTGTCGCTGCGTGCTTCATTGGCGCGGGAGAGCTGGGAGAGGCACAAAATTGGCACCTGAAGCTCCTTTGCCATAATTTTCATCGCACGAGAGATATCCGAGACCACCTGCTGGCGGTTGTCTCCGCTGCGTGTCGGCCCTCCGGCGGACGTCATGAGCTGAAGATAGTCTATGACAACAAGTCCCAGATTATCCACACGGCGGCATTTCGCGTTCATGTCGGCGACGGAAATGGCCGGGTTATCATCAATGAGAATCTGCGTCTTATTGAGCGCCGCTGACGCGGATGCGATTTTCGACCAGTCGTCCTCGGAGAGCCGTCCGGTGACCAGTTTTTTGTTGTCCACAAAGGATTCGCCTGAAAGCAGGCGCATGGCAAGCTGCTCCCGGCTCATCTCCAGCGAAAAGAACACCACCGTCTTGCCGGAATATTTCCCCGCGTGCAGCAGGATATTGAGCGCCATGGAGGTCTTGCCCATGCCGGGGCGGGCGGCCAGCAGAATCAAATCGGACGGATTGAGCCCGGAAATAGACGCATCCAGATCGGATAGCCCGGTGGAAATGCCGGGGATCGCGTTCTCACTTGCGGCCAGCACATTGAGGCGGTCGTAGACATTTAGAATCACGCTCGAAATATGCTCCAGCCCCTGCGCACTGCGCCCCTGCCGAATGGCATAGATTTTCTGCTCTGCCGCCTCAAGCACCTCCTGCGCGGTGCCTGTTCCCTCCTGCACCATGCCGGTGAGGTCTCCTGCAACCTCCGCAATACGGCGCAGAAGGGTCTTATCCTTTACGATACCGATGTATTCCTTGATGTTTGCCGCCGTGGGCGTGATCTCCATGAGCTGCAGGAGGTAGTTGCTGGTCGTCGTTTCGTCATAGGTGCCGTGGTGGCGCATCTCATCGAGCACAGTCACAGGATCAATGGTCTGTGAGAAATTGAACATGGTGTAGATCGTTTCGAAAATTTCTCTGTTCTGCTGGATATAAAAATCTTCCGGCTTGAGCGCTTCCAGCACGTCCGGCAGACAACGCGCGTCAATCAATATGGAGCCAAGCACCGCCTGCTCCCCCTCGACGCTGTGCGGCATCTGCCGCAGCAATAGAGCTTCCTCCAATTATCCTTCACCCCCATAGTCCGCCCGTTTGCGTGCTTATTTTTCCTCCGCCACCACCAAATTGATGGTGCCGGTCACCTCGTGCCCCAGCTTGCACTTCACCTGATAGGCGCCAAAACCTTTGATCGGCTCATCCTGTACAATTTTTGCCTTTGCAATCTCAATATCAAACTGCGCTTTGAGGCCCTCAGCAATCTCCTTGGACGTGACCGCGCCGAACAGCCGCCCGCCCGCGCCTGCTTTCGCCGCAATTTTTACGGTGCACCCCTGCAGCTTTTGGGCAATTTCCTCCGCCTCCGCTTTTTCAGCCGCCTCATGTGCCTTGCGGGCTTTTTCTTGCAGCTTCATCGTGTTTAAATTGTCCGCGGTCGCCGCAACGGCGAGCTTTCTCGGGATCAGGAAGTTGCGCGCATATCCGTCCGATGCTTCAATCATCTGGCCCTTTTTCCCCTGTCCCTTTACATCCTGCTGTAAAATAACCTTCATACTGCACTCGTCCTTTCCGTCTTGCAAGCTGATCCCTTTTTCTGCAATCTGTGCAGGGATTACCCGGCTTCAAAATAATGATCAATGCTCTCCGTTACGCGCTGCATGACAGCATCTACCGTCGTGTTCTCAATCTGTACACCTGCGGCGGCTGCGTTGCCGCCGCCGCCGAGCGGCTCGAGTATGACCTGCACATTCACAACGCCTATACTGCGCGCCGAGACGACTACCTGCCCACTCTCGTCCGGAAAGAGGACGAACGCCGCGTCAATGCCGGAAATATTGAGCAGCTCATCCGCCGCCTGCGCCGCAGTGACCCGTCCGGTCACGGCGTCCAGCTTTGCAATCGCAATCCCATCCCGGCACATCTTGGCCTGCTGAACGATGCTGTATCGGGCGGTGACCTCGCTTAACTCGTTTCGGAACAGTTTCTTTACCCCTTCCGTGTCCGCGCCCACGCGGCGCAGATAGGCCGCTGCCTCAAATGTACGGCTGCCGGTTCGGATGGTAAACTGTTTGGTGTCCAGCACAATGCCGCCCAAAATTGCCTCTGCCTCCACCCGTAGGAGATCGGACGGTTCCACCAGATATTCAAGCAGCTCTGTCACGAGCTCACTCGCGGAGGATGCGGATGGCTCGTGAAAATTCAGCGCGGCGTCCGCGATATAGGAAGCGGCGCGGCGGTGGTGATCCACAACCGCCACTCTGGAACAGGCGGTGAGCAGCTCCTCCGAAATGGTCTGCTCCGGGCGATTGGTGTCCACCACCACCAGAAGGGTGCGGGGATCCAGTAAAACGAACGCGTCCTGTGGGAGGAGGAAGGCTTTTTCGTATTCCGGACGCGCAAGGAGCAGCTCCTTCATGCTGTCGCTCGGCGTCGTGCCGGATTCCCAGATGATGGAGCATGGTACTCCTTTTTTGCGCGCAATGGCGCAGATCCCAACCGCCGCGCCAAGGGCGTCCAGATCCGGCTGCTTATGGCCCATGACAAACAGGCGTGAGGAGTCGGCGATCAGCTCCCCGATTGCGTTTGCCATCACGCGGCTTTTCACTTTGGTGCGCCGCTCCAGCTCTTTTCCGCGCCCGCCGTAGAACGAAAACGTGTCGCCGCTTTTGATGACCACCTGGTCGCCACCGCGCGAGAGTGCCATTTCGGTAGAAATGGACGCAAACTGAAACAGCTCCTGAAAACTGCCGGCATTGCGGCCGATTCCGACAGAGAGCGTAGCGCACAGCCCGCTTGGATTGAGCACCTCGCGTACGGAGTCCAGAATCGGGAATTTATTCTCCACAAAACCCGCAATATATTGCTCCTCAAAGATAAACAGGAATCGGTCTCTGTCCACACGGCAAAAAAGGCCGTTTGCCGATGCCGTCCATTCTCCGAGGCGGTGGTATATCTCACTGAGCATACCTGTTTTCGCGTTTTCACTGATCCCCTTTGTCAGCTCGTCATAGTTATCCATCGTGAGCACGGACACGACCGGCCTGGATGCCTCATACGCATCGCGCACATCCGCCAGCTGCGTGACGTCCAGCCAATAGGTCACCGCCAGATAGTTCTGCGCGCCCTCTTCCTCCGCCTGTACCAGATGCCCATAGACCGTGTACCGCCGCGCGCCGATGCGCACCTCTTCCGGGCACGTGTGCTTCCCCTCCAGCAGCCACCGAGTCTGAAAGGCCGGTACCGCCGCCGTAATTTTCGTGTCAAAAAAATGATCCTGCGCACCCGCAATCTGTAAAAACAGCTCGTTGGACCAGATGACCTCTTCATCCTTCGGGCGGAAGATCACCATCGGCAGCGGTGCGTTTACCATGGTGTCATTCGCGGCAATATCCACGTCATAGGTCACGCGGTTGATATAGTCCAGAATATTGTGCCTGCGCTTTTGACTTGTACTGCGGAAATACAGGATCAGCAGGATGGTTATGACCAGTTCAATGACCCCGGCGCGCCAGTTAAACAGCGCGGTGACACAGGAAAAAATGAACAAAACCAGGAAATGCAGACGGATGCCCGGCTCCAAAAGCTGCGGGACTTTACCTTTTCGCATGAATAACCTCCTCCGCCGGTATGGTTCACAATGTAAAATGCTTTGCGGCTATTATATCATATTTTCCCCTAAAAACAAGCCCACTTGCAGTTATGCGCATGACTTGCTATAATATTATATATATGGAGTCGAAAGGATACAGCTAGATGAGTACAAAAGAGGAATTCCTGGATATTTTCAGAACGCATGTGCAGCGCGAGGGCGCGGATGTGCTGCTCGATTACCTGCAGAGCAAGTGTGATTTTTTTACCGCACCCGCCTCGGCGCGGTTTCACGGCTCCTATGCCGGCGGCCTTTGCGACCACAGCTTAAACGTATACCACTGTCTCTGCGCGTATCTGGCGCAGGAGCGGGTGCAGGATCTCTACGGTCTGGAGTATCCGGAAGAGAGCGTTGCCATTGCAGCGCTCCTGCACGATCTGTGTAAAATCGGGTGCTATAAAGAGGGCACGCGCAATGTAAAGGGGCCCGACGGGAAATGGCAGTCTGTGCCCACCTACAACTACGAGGATACACTCCCCTACGGACACGGGGAGAAGTCGGTTTACATCATCTCCGGCTTCATGCGCCTCTCACGCGAGGAGGCGATGGCGATTCGCTGGCATATGGGGTTTTCCGGCGGCGAAGACCCGCGCCTCATTGGGCAGGCATTCCAGCGCTATCCTCTCGCGTTCGCCCTCTCCGTCGCCGATATGGAGGCAACGTATTTCCTGGAAAATGACGATGAAAACCGCTGATGATGAATAAGACAGAATTACTCAACAAAATTACGCAGCACCCGGAGGAGCGCGTCCTGCTTGCGCGGGTCATGGATAAGACGGAGCTTGCGCGTTCGCGCAGTGTCCCGGCACACACGGGCTTCCTCTCCTCCGCCGAGCGGGCAAGTGTGGAGACGCTGCTTGCCGCCATCGGCCGGCCACGCCATGTATTCTGGGGCGGCTATGAAGGGGCGGAGCGCACCATTTGTGCCTTTCTGCCCGAGTGGCAGGACGAAGATTCCTTCCGGTTGGAGACCGAAACGGTAGCCCTGCTGCACGCTACCTTTACAGCGGACACGGCCCTGTCCCACCGTGATTTTTTAGGATCGATTCTCGCCCTTGGCATCACACGCGAAAAGGTGGGGGATCTGCTGGTATCCGCTGGTGCCTGCGATATCCTCATATTGCGGGAGCTGACCGACTTTCTCCTGCAGCATCTGGAGCGCGCGGGCAGGGTCAAGCTCCAGCTCCAGCCCCTCCCCATCTCTGCGCTTCAGCCGCCTGAAGAGAGTACAAAGCGCATCACCGATACCGTCGCCTCGCTCCGCCTAGACGCGGTCATGGCCAGCGGCTTTTCTATCTCCCGTGGCAAAGCCGCCGGATTCATCTCAGCCGGGCGGGTGCAGCTCAATCACAGAGACTGCGGCAAAAGCGACCACGCCGTGGCCGCGGGCGATGTGATCACCTGCCGGGGACTTGGCAAATGCGTCCTCACCGAGACCGGCGGTCTGTCCAGAAAAGGGAGAATTTCAATTGTATTGGAGCGATATGTATAATGGAACAGCATAAAATTGACCGCATCAACGCCCTTGCTGCAAAAGCCAGAAGCACCGAAGGGCTCACCGAGGCTGAGCTTGCCGAGCGGGACGCGCTGCGCCGTGAATATGTCGACGCGCACAAGGAGAGCCTGATGGCACAGCTTCATAACACCTATGTCATCGGGCCGGACGGAAAAAAACGGCGCGTCAAGCGTAAGGACGAGAAGGAAGAGGGATAGACGTTGCTTTCCAATCTGCTGGTGGTTGCCGGTCAGGTCGGCACCCTCTTTCTCATGATGGCGGTGGGCTTTGTGCTGGTGAAGCTCAAAAAGCTGCACGCCAACGTCCTGCCGCAGATCAATTTTCTGCTGTTATATGTCGTCGCGCCCTGCGTCATTATCCATGCAATGCAAACGGAGCGGAGCGCTTCGCTGCTGCGCAATCTCGCCATCGGCTTTGGCCTGATTGCGCTGACGTATGTGGTGTATATGTTCATCGCCATGCCGTTTTTTCGCCGTCAGAGGGAGGAAACGCGCTCCGTAATGCGCTTTGGCTCTGTCTACGGCAACACCGGCTTTATGGGCCTTCCTCTTGTACAGTCCGTGCTGGGACAAAGCGCGACGATCTACGCGGCGCTGGGCTTTGTCGTCTTTAATATTTTCAGCTGGACGCACGGCGTCGTGCTGATGGGCGGATACAAGCACTTTTCCATCAAAAAGGCGATTCTCAATCCTGGCGTAATTTCGGCCATCATCGGCCTTGCGCTTTTTCTATTCGAGATTCGGCTTCCCCCTGTCGTGGACAACGCTATCGGCTTTATGGCAAATATCAATACCCCCTTAGCTATGGTCGTCGTCGGTGCACAGCTGGCGGATTCGGATGTTCTGGCTACCTTCCGCCGCGCTCTGCTCTATCAGGGGGCCGCCATCAAGCTGATCATTGTCCCACTTGTAACTGCCCTGATTTTGCTCCCCTTTCATCTCGACCCGCTCCTGTACTGCACCATCGTCATTCTGGCCGCCGCCCCCAGCGCGGGCGTGACCGCTATGTTCTCCCTGCGGTGGCAGCAGGATAGCAAAACGGCGGCACAGCTGGTTACCCTGACCACACTGCTCTCCATTATCACCCTTCCCATCTTTGCGGTGCTGGCGCAGTATCTATCCGGGATGCTCTCAATATCATGACAAAAGGCGTGCCGCAAATCTTTCTGCGGTACGCCTTTTGTATGCGTTTACATGGACTTGGACTTCGGCTTAAAGATGAGCGCAATCAGGTAGCCGAAGAAGATCGCGGCGGTGATCCCCGCGGCGGCGGCGGTGACGCCGCCCGTGAGCGCGCCAAAAATTCCTTTCTCCGCCACGGCCTTCGCCACACCTTTGGCGAGATTATAGCCGAATCCGGTCAGCGGCAGCGTCGCGCCCGCGCCGCCAAAGGCAACGATATATTTGTAAATGCCAAGTCCGCCGAGTACCACCCCCGCTACCACATAGATGACCAATATTTTAGCCGGGGTCAGCTTTGTCTTGTCAATTAAAATCTGCCCAATGAGGCAAAAGATACCGCCGCAGATAAAAGCGCGGAGATATTCCCCAAACACTTCCAAAGCCGCTCCTCCCTTCCTATTTCAGTGTCGATATAGAAACTGCATGGCAGATACCGGGAATACTCTCCCCCTGCTGGGTAGAGACAGGCGACATCAGCGCCCCCGTTCCGCAAAAGAGGATATTCTTCCACTTCCCCGCGCGCATTCCATTGAGTAGATAGCCTGTCAGCACCACGGCGGAGCAGCCGCAGCCGGAGCCGCCGCAGTGGGTATCCTGGGTTTCCTTGTCGTAGAGCAGGACGCCACAGTCCTCATAATTGGGCAGCTGCACACCGTCTTTATGGAAAAAATCTGTTATAATTTCAGCGCCGAGTACGCCGAGGTCGCCGGTGATAATGAGGTCATAAAAGGACGGCTTGCGGTTGGTGTCCTCCAAATGCGCCTTGATGGTATCATAGGCGGCGGGTGCCATCGCAGCCCCCATATTCGCTGCGTCTTTGATCCCCTTGTCAACGATTTTCCCCGCTGTGACATGGGTTACATACGGCCCCTCCCCTTCCCGCGCCAACACGACGGCACCTGCGCCGGTCGCGGTCCACTGCGCGGTGGGCGTGCGCTGTGTGCCGGATTCTAGCGGAGTGCGGTACTGCCGCTCGGCTGAGCAAAAATGCGAGGAGGTCATGGCTGCCGTGAATTCTCCAAAGCCTCCGTCCAAAAGCAGGGCCGCAAGCGCAATGCCCTCCGCCATCGTCGAGCACGCGCCATACAGTCCGAACAGCGGGATATTCTGTCCACGCAACGCATAGGACGAGGCAATACACTGATTTAACAGGTCGCCGGCAAAGATGCAGTCGATTTTAGACGCCGCCTGCCCCGCCTTATCCAGTGCGCTGGCGAGAACCCGTTTCTGCATGGCGGACTCCGCCTTTTCCCAACTGCTCTCCCCAAAGGTATCGTCCCCGTCGATATAGTCAAAGCTGTCCGCCAGCGGCCCTTCTCCTTCTTTTTTCCCGACCGCGTTGGCATGCCCCGCGATGGACGGCGGGTTGGCAAGCGTAAACGTCTGTTTGCCTCTCTTTTTCGTCAGCATATCCTACGCACTTCCCTATTCATAAAAGATTATTTTTTATCGTAAGCCTTTATAGTGTTTACCAAAAAAGAGAAAATATATTCATGATTTTTGAAACTCCTCCTATGGTCAAGCATTGCGCTGTATGCTATAATATATAAAATATATTCCCACATAGGCAAGCGTTTCATACATGGAGGTGTGCATATGCCCGATGAACCAAAGCGGACGCTGGCGTATATCTGCCCGGCCTGCTTGCAGCCCGTCGCGCTGGAGCGGAGCTTCTTTCAGCTTTCCGCGGCGGAGAGCGAGCTCTCCTGCCCCTGCGGGAAATCTTCCCTCGTGACCATGCCGGACGGCAGCCATATGGCGGTAACGGTCCCTTGCATCTTCTGCGGGAAAGACCACACCGTCAGATGTTCTACGGCGGCTTTTTTGCGTGAACCCATATTGGCGTTCTCATGCGCAGCCACCGGGCTCGACTGCTGCTACGCGGGCGAGGAGGGCGCAGTCTTTGCAAAGCTGCGCAGGCTTGAAGGGATTGTGGACAAGCTCACACAGGGAAGCGCCGGTGACGGCAGTTTTCTGGACGATCTGGTCATGCAGGAGGTCCTCTCCGAAATCCGGGATATCGCGCAGCGCGGCGGCATTTCCTGCACCTGTGGGAGCCACAGCTGGAATATGCAGGTGAATTACAGCGCGGTGCTGCTCTCGTGCACCGCATGCGGCGGCGTCATGCGCATTCCTGCCGCCGTGTCGGAGGACATTGAGGCCATCTGCTGTCACGACCAGCTGCGCATCCCCGGGACTCACGGAGGGAAGACGCCGTGAGCATTTATTACGATGAAACGCACACCATTTCCACCCGCGACGCAGGGCTGTATAACCAGTGCCGCCCCTCCGCCCTGCTGGGGATTTTGCAGGACACCGCCACCAACGCCGCGCTATCCATACACTTGGATCAGTATGCCCTGCTTGCGCAGTACAATGTCATCTGGATGCTCGCACGCATCTGGTTTCGTCTGGAGCGGCCACTCTTTCACTGTGATGAAATACTGATACGTACCTGGCACCGCGGCAATCGCCGGGCCACCATCTACCGCGATTTTGATATCTATCAGAACGGAGTCAAGATTGGCGAGGCGGTTTCCAACTGGGTGCTCGCCGATCAGGGCACGCGCAAGCTGTTCCGTCCGACGAACATCCCGGCCTTCCTCACGACAGATGGTGGGGCGCTCTGCAAGGAGATCATCCTCAACAAACTCCGTATGCCGCAACAGATAGCGCAGGTACCGAGCCATACCTTCCACTTTAGTGACATTGACCTCAACGGCCACGTCAACAACGTCAAGTATGCGGATGTCGTATGCGACGCGCTCGCGCTCGACCGCAGTCTGGACGGGCACTTCGTCTCCTCATTTCAAATCAACTACCTCGCAGAGTGCCGCTGCGGTGAAACTATGACACTGTATGCAGGCGAACAGGACGGTGTCTCTTATGCAGGCGGTACCGACCGCGACGGCAACGAGCGCTTTGTCGGTGCGCTGACCCTCACTCCACTGCCCATGGCCCATGGCGAAAAATGACGCTTGACATTCCGCACCGCTTCCATTAAAATAGGAAAAATTTAAGACGAAAGAAAGGGCGATAAAATATGGTCAATCTGGATCCATCCACTAAGTTTGTCAAGCAGGGGCTTACATTCGATGATGTCCTCCTGATCCCCGCTGAGAGCGACATTCTCCCCGCCGATATTGATCTTACCACCCATCTAACCAAGACAATTACGCTCAATATTCCTCTGATGAGCTCAGCGATGGATACGGTCACGGAATCCCGGATGGCGATTGCCGTGGCGCGCGAAGGCGGAATTGGCATTATTCATAAGAATATGTCCATCGGCGCGCAGGCTGACCAGGTTGACATGGTAAAACGCTCGGAGAATGGCGTCATTACCAATCCCTTTTTTCTCGCGCCTGGACACACCCTTGCCGAGGCCGACGAGCTGATGGCAAAATATCGCATCTCCGGCGTCCCCATCTGCGACAACGGCAAGCTAATTGGTATTATTACAAACCGCGACATGAAATTCGAGACCGATATGACCCAGCTCATCGACAATGTCATGACCAAGGAGAACCTCGTCACGGCGCGGGAGGGCACCACGCTCGACGAGGCAAAAGATATCCTCCGCCGCCATAAGATCGAAAAGCTGCCTATTGTGGATGAGCAGTATCATCTCAAGGGCCTGATCACGATCAAGGACATCGAAAAAGCCGAGGTATACCCCCACTCCGCCCGCGACGAGAGAGGGCGGCTGCTGGTCGGGGCGGCCATTGGCGTGACCGGTGATGTGATGGATCGCGTGGCGGCGCTGGTGGAAGCGGGTGCCGACGTTCTGGTGCTCGACTCCGCCCATGGGCACTCACAGAACATTCTCGCCTGTGTCAAGCGCATCAAGGCCCTCTATCCGGACGTACAGCTGATCGCAGGCAATGTGGCGACCGCCGCAGGCACCCTGGCGCTGATTGAGGCGGGCGCGGATTGTATCAAAATCGGCATTGGCCCAGGCTCCATCTGCACCACCCGTGTCGTCGCGGGCATCGGTGTGCCACAGATTACCGCGATATACGATGCCGCCTGCGTCGCGGCGGAGCACGGCATCCCCGTCATCGCAGACGGCGGCGTCAAGTATTCCGGGGACATCGCAAAAGCCATCGCGGCGGGGGCAAATGTCGTCATGCTCGGTTCCCTATTCGCCGGATGTGAGGAATCTCCCGGCGAGTCGGAGGTCTATCAGGGCCGCCAGTTCAAGGTCTATCGCGGCATGGGCAGTCTGAGCGCAATGGCAAAGGGCTCTAAGGACCGCTACTTTCAGGAAAACAACAAAAAACTGGTGCCGGAGGGCGTGGAGGGGCGTGTACCTTACAAGGGTCTCGCCGGTGAAACGATTTACCAGCTGATGGGCGGCCTGCGTTCCGGCATGGGCTACTGTGGCTGCCGCAATATTTCTGAGCTACAGAACAACAGCCAGTTTATGCAGATCACCAGCGCCGGACTGCGGGAGAGCCATCCGCACGATATTTATATCACAAAAGAGGCACCCAACTATACCGTCAGCCCGCACTAAGTTTGTTGCTTTTGGTTCTGTTTTTCCCTTTTCTGCGGAAAATTGTAAAATTTGTACAGACATTTTAAAATAATCTTGGTTATATTAATTGTATTTTCCCTGTTGACTGTATAGTGACTATATAGTTTATATTTAATCATGACAAGTGAAGATGCTTTTGAGAGAATACGTTCTTTCTGATTTGCCTCTAAACTTGTATTGTTTCTCCCTTCCCCCCATCTTCATGGTGTCCGGTTTCCGATTAGTGTGGTGGCTGCCGGATAACGGGCATCATAAAAAAGCACAGCAGACAGGTTTTTTCCCATTTCCTGTTTGCTGTGCTTTTATTGCTTTCATTTACATTTTGATGCGCTGCAATGGATCGTAGTATTTCTGACGGTATTGCGTATACATCTCATCAAAGTCCCGGTTGGCTCCGTGGTGCAGCTGATGCATATAGGCGTGGGTGTCTACCCGCACAATATCATCCTTTGCCGCAGTCTGGCGGATAATATAAAGCGCAACGTTGGAGCAGTGGTCTGATATCCGCTCCAGATTAATCAGCAGCTCTAAAAACTGTGTTCCAAGTTCCACGGTGCAGTCACCGGATTTAAGCCGCTCCACATGCCTGTCCTTTAAGTCGTCACGCAACAGATCGACCACCTCTTCAAGCGGCTCCACCTGAAGTGCCTCCTCACGGGATCGGTTTTGATAACAGGCGACTGTCCGCTCCAAAATCTCCGACACCGCGCCGGTCAAGCAGCCGAGCTCCGCTTTTGCGTTTTCTGAAAATTTGATGCCGCGGCTGTGCAGCGCCATCGCGGATTCAGAAACATTCACAGCGTAGTCGCCGATGCGCTCAAAATCGGACAGGGTATGCAATAGCTCCGATAATTTTTCACTTTCCTCACCGGTGAGATCGCGATCGGTCAGCTTGACGAGATAGTTATCCAGCATGCCTTCCAGCTTATCAATGGTATCCTCCGTCTCATTGAGCCGCTCCAGTTTTTTAGCGTCGTATTCCGTGAGCAGCGCAACTGCGGCATGATAGTTCTCGCAGGCAAGCGTACCCATCTCAAGCACAGCTGCGCGTGCCTGCTCGAGCGCGACGGAGGGCGACGCGAGAAAGCGCTCATCCAGCACGGAGTGCTCCTGCTTCTCCGTATCGCTGGGCACCAGCCGCTCCACAAGCTGCACAAGCTGCTTATGAAACGGCAGGAGCAATGCGGTACACGCAACATTAAAGACCAGATGGAGATTGGCAACGCCCCCGCTGTTTAGCGTATCTTGCCAGAATGGGAGGTCAATCATCGCGTGCAGCCCATAGAGCAGCGCCATAAAAAAGGCTGTGCCAATGACATTGAAGAGCAGATGAATCATCGCAGTGCGTTTTGCGTTTTTACTTGCACCGATGGAGGAGAGCATCGCGGTCACGCAAGTGCCGATGTTCTGCCCCATGATCAGCGGCATCGCAATATGAAACGTTACAACACCGGTTGAACTGATTGCCTGCAAGATTCCCATGGATGCCGAGGAACTCTGCAGCAGCGCGGTGATCGCGAGTCCCGCCAAAACGCCGAGGAGTGGATTGGAGAAGGCGACGAGCGCGCTCTGGAATTCCGGCAGTTCCTGCAGCGGCGCGACGGCACTTTCCATGGTCTTCATGCCGATGAAAAGCAGGCCGAGCCCCAATGCGATCTGCCCGATGGTTTTCCGCTTCCCGCCGCGGATAAACATAAAGAGAACAATGCCGATCACAGCCAAAATTGGCCCGAGATATGCCGGTTTGAGCAGCATCAATACGACATTGTCCGATGAAATATCGCTCAATCGGAGCAGCTGCGCGGTCACTGTGGTGCCGATATTGGCACCCATGATAACCCCGACCGCCTGGCTGAGCTTCATAATGCCCGCGTTCACAAACCCCACGCACATGACCGTCGTCGCGCCTGAACTCTGGATTAAGCCGGTTACAACGGCACCGAGCAGCACGCCTTTGAACACATTACTGGTCATGCGCTCCAGAATGCCCTCCAAGCGTCCGCTCGACAGCTTTTCCAATCCATCCGTCATGGTGGACATTCCAAATAAAAACGTGGCAATTGCGCCGAGCATGGCGAATATATTCTCAATACCCACGTATTTCCCCCAATTTCCTTTGTAGCACGTAAAGTTTTTGTATGGCTATATTATAAGCATCTTTTTGGGATAGGTAAATATGTAAAATACTTTTTTATATTTCAGCCAAAAAGCCGTATTTTTCTCTGAGGAATTTTGTCGATACTGTGCCTGAAATCCATGCAAACAGGTCAACCGGAAGATTGTCACGGTTCTCTTCCGTCAAGTGCAGAACGCTGACCTTGGGATGTCCCGCAATCGCGCCCGTCCAGCCGGGGAAGCCTTCCCGTACCACACCCAAAACCGGGGTCTTTCCGTCCAAGGTCTGCAAAACCGCGTTTTGAAAGGGAATGTCCCGCCCTTCCAGACGCCCGCACTCGTCCATGATAATCAGCTCCGCACTACTGCGCGCCGCTTCCAAAATCGGGACGCCCAGCTGCGCAAACCGATTTGGAATGACCGCAGGTCGCGTACCCTGCGTAAAATTGGCGACGAGGTGTGCTTCATCCATCATGGGCGGGCTTTGGGCCGGGTAGAGATAGAGCTTCCAGTGCTGCTTTCCGCGGTCTTCGTCAAACGCGGTACAAAAACCGCCAATCCTGCGCGTCGTCTGTGCCAGTACTTTCGCAATCGCGGTGCTCTTCCCCGTCTGTATTGCTCCGGTTAAAAAAATATGCATTCTATCACAATCCTTCACTCGGAATTGACAGGAAAATAATAATCTCGTATAATAGACAAAAGTTTTTGATTGCGTACAAAGGAAATGAGGGATCCGATTGCGTGCCGGATGGAATGAGAATACACTGCGTTGGATGTACGATGCCTCCACCTATACGGGCTTTCACCGCAACCTGGCCGCGCTCCTGCGGCCACATGTGCACAGCGGTGGTACGCTCTGTGATTTAGGTTGCGGCCCCGGTTTCATTGACTTTGAACTGGCTGGTGACGTATCCCATATCACCTGCATTGATCAAAATGAGCCCGTGCTCGCCTTCCTTAAGAACCGTGCCGCAGCGCTGGGGCATTCCAATCTGACCACCGTATGCCGGGACGCCAACGTGCTTTGCGGCGAATGGGACACCATAATGAGCAATTTCTATGGCAATGCATTGCAGGCATGCGCCTGGCTGCCTCATGCGCGTGACCGTGTCGTTTTGGTGCTTGCCGATTCCGCCTCCCCTTCCTTTGGCGACAGCCATCCGCGCAAGCACAACACACTCGTACGCGCAGTGGGCGCGCTCGAGCAGGCAAACATCCGCTTCCATGTGCAGCGTACAACGCTGGAGTACGGTCAGCCGTTTGCCTCCATGCAGGATGTGGACACCTTTGCCCGCGTCTATGGAACCAGTGCGGAGGATTGCTTTTTATATACAAATATTCAGGAGACAGGCCGCACAGACTTCCCATTTTATCTCCCGCAGCCAAAGCCGCTCGGCATTGTCACAATCCTCCGGTCGGAAAACAGCCTGTGACGACAAAGGCCGCTGCAACTTCTCCCGTGCAGCGGCTCTGTATTTGCATATGAATGGTCATTCCTTTCACTGCGCGAACGGCACAAAACGGTCATGAAAAGGAATGATCATTTTGCGCATCTGCCGCCGCTCCCACAGGAGAGCCGCAGGCGCTTTTATTCAATTCGTTATGAAAGGAACTTTCAAACTATTCATGTTCCAGCGCTGCAGGCACTTGTCCGCCCCGCTGCTTTTTATACTCGGCAATCAGCACCTTGGCCGTGTCCAAATCCAGCTTTTCATTGACCACCATGCGCTTAATGAGCGCCACATACGGCTCGCCCTCCGTGCTCTCACTCAGCCTGATCTTTTGAATCAGCCGGTCCAGACGCAGGCGCACGGTCGGATAGGTTACACCATATTGCTTTGCAATCTCCTTGAGAGAGCCGGAAGCCTGAATAAATTTCTTGATAAATATAACGTCGTCGTCCTCCAGATTAGACATCCAATCCGGTATAATTTCAATAGACAAGTTCTTCACTCCTTTTTAACATAGTTCATCATACCATGTGCATTTTATCAAGTCAATACTCAGTTTTTTATAAATTTTGTCCCCCAAATAAGTAAAATTTAGTAGGAGAGATACGCCATGTCGTTCTTGCAACTTGCAATTATCCCGGACTACCTGCGTGATCTGAATATTCTGTCCATCATCCTGCGGTTTCTCCTCGCGGCGCTGTGCGGCGGGATTATCGGGGCGGAGCGAGAGCACAGCCGGCACCCGGCGGGGCTGCGCACCCATCTTCTGGTCTGCATCGGCGCCGCCTCCTGCATGATGGTAAACCAATACATCTCCACCTATCTCACGCCCGGCTCCGACATGGGACGCATTGGCGCGCAGGTCGTAAGTGGCATCGGCTTTCTCGGCGCGGGCACCATTCTCGTCACGCGGCAAAGTCGCATCAGCGGGCTGACCACCGCGGCCGCTCTATGGGCTTCCGCCTGTATGGGCCTCACTGCAGGTATTGGCTTTTATGAGTGCACCATCATCCTGTGCGTGCTCATGTTTATTGTGCTTGCCGTTTTGTCGAAGCTCAACACCCATTTTGCCAACGCGGTTTCCGCCATACGCGTCTATGTGGAGTTCGGCGAGGAATGCCGCCTTGGGCAGGTGCTTGCGCTGCTCAAAGAGGCGGATTTTACCACCTCGGATATTGACACGCTCCCCTCTTCCGGCAATCAGGTGACCGGTCTGGTGCTCATTTTGGAGAAGCGCCCTTCCATTGGTGAATACAAAAATACGTTAGAACAGATTCGTGCCCTGCCCGGTATGTATTATGCCGACCGAATCTGATTGCCGTATGGAATACACCGTCTATATGCTCCGCTGCGCCGACGGGACGCTCTATACGGGTATCACAAATGATCTCACACGCCGCATCGCGGTACACAACAGCGGCAAGGGCGCAAAATATACCAGAGGCCGACTGCCGGTAAAGCTCGTCTACAGCGCACCATGTCCCAACAAATCCGAGGCGCTGCGTATGGAGCTTGTCATCAAGCGGATGAACCGGCGCGAAAAGGAAGCGCTACTCCAGATCAGGAGAGCCGATTTTTAAAGTCGGCATAGCCAAAGCGCCGCACCTCCTGTATTTTCCCCCCGACCGATGCATAAATCGTCGGCAGCGGCATGCCGTTAAAGGTGTTGTTCTTCACCATGGAGTAAATCGCCATATCGCCGAATACGACGCGGCTGCCGCGCTTTAGCGGCGCGTCAAAGGAGTAGTCCCCGATGATATCTCCCGCCAGACAGGTTGGGCCGGTCAGTCGGTAGGTATGCGCCTTCTCCCCCGCCTCCCCGCTCTCCAAGACCGGCGGGCGGTACGGCATTTCTATCACGTCCGGCATGTGACATGCGGCGGATGCGTCCAAAATTGCATTGACCACGCCCGCGTTTTCCACCATGTCGACAACCTCCGACACAAGAAAACCGGCGTTGAGGGCGACCGCCTCACCCGGTTCCAGATACACCGCAACGTCATACCGCGCCTTTAGCGTCTGAATCAATGTGATCAGACGCTCCCTGTCGTAGTCGGCGCGTGTAATGTGATGACCTCCCCCGAGATTGAGCCAGCGCATACCGCGCAAATTATCCCCAAATTGCGCCTCGACCGCCGCGAGGGTAAGCGCGAGTGCATCCGCATTCTGCTCGCAGAGGGTATGAAAATGCAGCCCCTCCAACCCATCCAGCAGGTCGGGGCGGAATTGTTCTCTCGTCACGCCGAGCCGGGAGCCTGGGGCGCACGGGTCATAAAGCCCGTGCGCCTGTGTGGAGCAGCAGGGGTTTATGCGCATGCCGCAGCTCCGCCCCGTGTGCAGCGCGGCGGGCTTAAACTGTTCCCACTGGGCAAAGGAATTAAAGATAATGTGATCACACAGAGATGCAATCTCCCCAAACTCCGCCGGGCGGTAGGCGGGGGAAAAGATATGCGTCTCCCCGCCCAGCTCCCCCCTGCCGAGCCGCGCCTCGTAGAGGCCGCTCGCGGTGGTGCCATTCAAATAGCGCCCGATGAGCGGGTAGAAATAAAACATGGAAAACGCCTTCTGCGCCAGCAAAATGCGGCACCCCGCCGCATCGGCGACCGCGCGCAGAAGGCGTAAATTTCCCTCCAGCAGCTCCTGATCCACCACGTAACATGGGGTGGTCACGGCCTGCGGGTCAAACGGCAGCGCCATTAGTCCACCAAGACAGGGGTAAAGCTCTCCTGCCATGGAAGCCCCCATTTGTTCAGCGCGTCCATGAAGGGATCGGGATCAAACTCTTCGATGTTATAGACGCCGTCCCGTCTCCATGTGCCGTTCATCACCAGCATGGCCCCGATCATCGCGGGTACGCCCGTCGTGTAGGAAATCGCCTGAGAGCCCACCTCGCGGTACGCCTCTTGATGGTCGCAGACGTTATAGAGATAATAGGTTTTTTCTTTGCCGTCCTTCACGCCCTGAAAAATGCAGCCGATGTTGGTCTTACCCACGGTGCGCGGGCCGAGGGACGACGGGTCGGGCAGCACGGCCGCGAGAAATTGCAGGGGGACGATCTCCCGTCCTTCGAACAGAATCGGCTCGATGGAGGTCATGCCGACATTTTCAAGGCATTTTAAATGCGTCAGATAGCTCTGCCCAAAGGTCATGAAAAAGCGGATGCGCCGAATCCCGGGGATATGAATGCCAAGGCTTTCGAGCTCCTCGTGGTGGAGGAGGTACATGTCCTTTTTCCCCACCTCGGCAAAGTCGTACTCCCGCTTAATCTCCATGGGCGCGGTCTCCACCCAGCCGCCGTTCTCCCAATAGGAGCCGTTGGCACCGACCTCCCTGATGTTGATTTCAGGATTGAAGTTGGTGGCGAAGGGGTAGCCGTGATCGCCGCCGTTACAGTCCAGAATATCAATATAGTGAATTTCATCAAAGTGATGCTTGAGCGCGTATGCGCAGAATACCCCTGTCACGCCGGGGTCGAACCCGCTTCCGAGCAGCGCGGTGAGGCCGGCCTTTGCAAAGCGGTCACGGTACGCCCACTGCCATTTGTATTCGAATTTCGCTGTGTCAAGCGGCTCGTAGTTCGCCGTGTCGACATAGTGCACGCCCGCGGCGAGACAGGCGTCCATGATGTGCAGATCCTGATATGGCAGCGCCAGGTTGAGTACCACGTCTGGGTTTTCACGCTGCAAGAGTGCCGTCAGCGCCGGGACATCGTCTGCGTCGACCTGCACAGTGCGCACCTTTGTTGTGGTGCCCGACATCTTTTCCGCAATGCTCGCCGCGATTGCGTCGCATTTGGAGAGGGTACGGCTTGCGAGCACGAGTTCTTCAAATTGAGCACAGTTCTGACAGACTTTATGCGCCGCGACGCTCGCCACGCCGCCCGCGCCGATGATCATAATTTTTCCCATGTTGTATTACATCCTCCCAGACGTTTTTGTCACCGACAGCAGCAGCTCCCGCAGCACCTTGAGCGCCGTTGCGGTGGACGAACCACTCTGATCGTAGATTGGTGCAAGCTCGTTTAAATCGCAGCCTACAATGTTTCGCTTTGATACCAATTGGATGGCCTCCAGCAGCTCCAAGAAGGTGACGCCCCCCGCCTCCGGCGTGCCTGTCCCGGGAAATACGGACGGGTCGAGCACATCCAAATCGATGCTGAAATAGACGGGCGCTTGCCCAATTTGGGCCACCGCTTCCGCCAGCCCATCAAAATTGAATTTGTGCAGATTGGTGTGCGCCTGCGCCCAGAGAAACTCCGCGCGCGCACCGGAACGGATGCCGAACTGATGCAAGCGCCCGTCTCCTGTGCACTCCCAGACGCGCCGCATGACGGTGGCGTGGCTGAGCGTTTCGCCAAGGTAGTCCTCGCGCAGGTCGGTGTGGGCATCAAAATGAATGACATGCAGCGACGGATGCTGTTTCACCGCCGCGCGCACCGCCCCCAATGTCACGAGATGCTCCCCGCCGATCATGAGCGGCAGCTTCCCGTCGCGCAGTATCGTCTCGGTACGCGCCTCAATATCTGCCAATGCCAGCGCGGTGTTGCCAAAACACAGCTCCAGATCGCCGCTGTCAAAGACGGGACAATCGGCCAGATCCAAGTCGAGATAGGGGCTATACGTTTCCAGCCCAAAGGATTCCGCGCGCATCACCCGGCTTGCAAAGCGGGTGCCGGGGCGAAAGGAAGTCGTCGAATCAAAGGGCGCGCCGAACAGCACGGTAGACGCCTCATCATAGGGGCAATTCAGCGCGAAAAAAGTCTCATGAAATTCCTTCAACATTTTTCAGTAAATCCTCCACGTAGTTCGGCAGGGCGAACGCCCCACGGTGCAGCTGGGTGTTGTAGTAGCGGGTCTGAATTTTCTTCTGTTTCCACTTGGGGCCGTCAAAGTCGTTTAATGGGTGGTATTTTTTTGTGGAAAAGCCAAACAGCCAGTGGCCGGACGGATAGGTCGGGATGTGGGCCTGATAGACCATGCTCAGGTCAAAGGACTGCACAATACGCTTGTGCGCCCGCTGCACCGCGACGGCGTCGTTCACATAAAACGGGCTTTCATGCTGGTTGACCATGATGCCGTCGTCCTTGAGGGCCTTAAAGCAGTTGCCATAGAATTCCTTGGTGAAGAGCCCCTCGCCGGGGCCGAACGGATCTGTGGAGTCCACAATGATCAGGTCATACGCGCCTACAACGGAGCGCACAAAGCGCATCCCGTCGGCAAAATGCAGGGTAACGCGCGGGTCGTCGAGACACCCCGCCGTCTGTGGGATGTACCTCTTACAGACCTCCACCACCTGCCGGTCAATCTCCACAAGGTCAATGCGCTGAACAGAGTCGTAGCGCAGCAGCTCCCGCGCCGCGCCGCCGTCCCCGCCGCCGATGAGCAGCACGTTTTCCACACGAGGATGCACCGCCATGGGGGGATGCACAATCATCTCATGATAGATAAATTCATCCCGCTCCGTGAGCATCATGTACCCGTCGAGCACCAGAAAGCGTCCGAAATCCGGCGATTCAAAGACATCAATGCGCTGAAATTCGCTCTGCGCGCTGTAGAGCTGCTTGTCCACACGGATGGAGAACCGGATGTTCTCCGTGTGATATTCCGAATACCATAAATCCATCGCTCCAATCACTCCTCTCGATGCGTCAATACCTGCAGCCGCCTGACCTCCGGGTCGTGGGTGCCGCTTAAAAAGCAGCCGCGTTCCCCGGCAAACCGGATATAGTCCACAGCCTCCTCCGTCACCTCTTCCCCGGGCGCGAGGATGGGTATCCCCGGCGGGTAGGACATGACCATTTCACAGCAGATCTTCCCCACACACGCTTCGAGTGGCAGAGATTCCTTTGCCGCGTAAAACGCCTCCTGCGGACTGCACCGCAGAACCGCTTCCGGCATGGGATAGGGCGGGAGCGTCTCCGGCGGGCGGCGAAAGCGGCGCGATATCTCAGATAGCGCACCCACCAGCCGCTCCAGCTCCTGCTGGCGGTCGCCCACCGAAATGTAAGCGAGAATGTTGGCGGTGTCGCCAAACTCAATTTGAATGTCGTACTCATCGCGCAGCAGGTCGTAGACCTCAATACCCGAAAGACCGGTGCCCGACGTGCAGACGGCGAGCTTCGTCACGTCAAACCCCGCGACGTCCATGCCGTCCACCAGCTCCGCTCCATAGGCGTAGTATGTCCCGATCTGGTTAATCTCGTCCCTTGCGTACTGCGCCATTTCCGTCACATGGCGGAAAATCTCTTTCCCGTGCAGCGCCAGATTCTTCCGTGACAGGTCAAGGCTTGCAAGCAGCAGATAGCTCGCGCTCGTTGTCTGCGTCAGGTTGACCGTCTGGCGCAGGCTTTCCGGGTCAATCCGCTTGCCGCACAGTAAAAATGAGCTCTGTGTGAGCGAGCCGCCCGATTTATGCATGCTGACCGCCGCCAGATCCGCCCCTACCGACATGGCGGAGGGCGGCAGTCCATCGCCAAAGTAGAGGTGGGTGCCGTGCGCCTCATCCGCGAGCAGGTACATCCCCGCCGCGTGGGTCAGCTTTTTAATGGCGGGCAGGTCGGAGCAGATGCCATAGTAGCTTGGGTTATTGACGAGCACCGCCTTTGCGTCCGGATGCGCCGCAATGGCGCGCCGTACCCCTTCCACCGGCATACCGAGGGCGATTTGCAGCGTGGGATGAATTGGCGTGTCCACATAGACCGGTACACCGCCGCACAGAATCAGGGCGCTGATAACGCTTTTATGCACATTGCGCGGCAGGATGATCTTGTCCCCCCTGCTGCAACAGTGGAAGACCATATTCTGTACCGCCGCTGTCGTACCGTTGACGATAAAAAACGCGTGATGCGCGCCGAACGCTGCCGCTGCCAGTTCCTCCGCCTCGCGAATGACTGAGACAGGATGGCCCAGATTATCGAGCGGCTTCATGGAGTTGACATCCATCTCCATGCACTGACGTCCCAGAAACTGGGTTAGCTCCGGGTTCCCCTTGCCTCGCTTATGCCCCGGTACGTCGAACGGCACCACGCGCATCTCTTTGAAGTTTTGCAGCGCCTGCGCAATCGGCGCGCGCTGCTGCCCGTAATCCGCCAAAGAGCCGCACCCCCGTTTCCGATCAATAAATGTTGCTGCCGCTGAATATCTCAATCATCTCCTGCCGCAGGCTGTTGCTGATCTGCAGCCGCGTCTTGGGCGGGAGCTCGTAGACGTCGGTTTTAAAGAGGTAGTTCGCAAGCTCCACCTCTTTGATCATCATGCGTGTATGGAACATGCTCGCCTGATAGACGTTCATGTCCACCGCGTCATAGCGCAGGAGGATAGCGGGGTCGATATAGTCCTGTATGGAGACCACCGGCTGATCCATATAGAGTTTTTTCCCATCGATATCCCGCGTAAAGCCGCGCACGCGGTAGTCCATGGTGATGATATCAGAGTCAAAGCTGCCGATGAGATAATCGAGGGTGCGCAGCGGCGTAATTTCACCGCAGGTCGCGATATCAATATCCACCCGGAAGGTCGCGATGCTGGTCTCCGGGTGATATTCCGGATAAGTGTGCACCGTGATATGGCTCTTGTCGAGATGCGCCGTGACGGTCTCCCCCGCAGTAAAACGGCTCTCCTCCGCGAGCAGCAGCACAACGCTCGCCCCCTGCGGGTCATAGTCCTGCTTGGAGACGTTGAGCACCCGCGCGCCGATCATATCGGTCAGCGTGCAGATAATACTGGTCAGCCGCTCGGAGTTATACTGCTCATCAATATAGGCAATATAGTCCTTCTGCTCGCGGGGTGTTTTGGCGTAACAGACGTCATAGATATTAAAACTAAGCGCTTTGGTCAGATTGTTAAAGCCATACAGCTTGAGCTTTTCCGCCATGGAGCATCCCCCTTAATAAAAAAAGAAAAAGTGAAACAGCCCGGAGTCTCCTGCCTCCGACTGTTTCACTTGCAAATCATCAAAATCCTACCGTTTCCCATAGCGTCCCCGGGGCAAGCGGTATTCTGAGTCTGTGAAGCAGGATGGCTTTACCGTAATTCGTGTAAAGCCGCAACTCTTATTGATCATTTCACAAGTGTACAGTCAAAGTGTACAGTTTATAAAACTTGGCTTTGAACCAAATCAATAAGGCAAGTCGTTTCTTCCCAAAACGACCAAGCATGTCCTGCCTCTTTTTTGCCTGTTATAGTAGTCTAGCACAAAAAAAGACAAACTGCAACGAAAAACTTAAATTTTCCAACCTGAAAGCCGTAGGCGACGGCTGATTAGCCGGCGGAAGCTATGCATGGGAGCCCCAGCGGGGCGAGTCGTATAGCCTATATTCCATAGGTGTTATCATATAAATTGCCGGAAATTGTGCATCCTTCGATTGATATATTTCCGCTACTTGCATTATAAATCCCGCCGCCATTTAATGTTAATCCGCCCGTATTGTTAATTCCTCCGCCGTATAGGACAGCATCGGAGAGATTCACACTAATATCTGTTCCTGTGGTATTAAAATGTCTTAAACCAGCTGCGGCGTATAGCGTCTTTGGCGTATCGCCATAGCTGAATAGCGAAAGGTTCCTGTTAATTGTCAGTGTTTTTTCCAGCGTAATATCATTACCCAGCCAAATGTTTGATATACTGCTATCCGCAATAGCTGCACTCAGCTCCTCATAAGTATATACCATTGTTGTGCTGTATTTATCCACCACATAATCAAGCGCCTTTTTCGCGTTTAATCTACCGCCTGTGACTACCTTTCCTTCTAATGCAGGTATCTCATCTACACTACTTAAAATTGCTTCTTTTAATTCAGCTGTAGTCAACGTAGGATCGTAGGAGAGCAATAATGCAGCCGTGCCAGTTACAAAGGGCGCCGCCTATAGATGTTCCTGACACATAGGCGTAGGTGTTGGGGACATCTGTACTATATATCCCAGTTCCGGGTGCGGCAATATCCACTGAAATTGCCCCATAAACAGAGTCAGACGCTAGCACATCCTCGTCTGTGGAATTCGCAACGTTAATGATATTATCGTAATCATATTTGCCAGGATAGTAGTCACCGGAGCTTTTGTCAACATTTGCGCCATTATTCCCGGCGCTGGTTACCACCAACCCCGGATACGCCTTAAGCGCGTTTCTAAGTGCAAGTGAGTCAGGGGCATTTTGTAAGCTTATATTGATTATTGGCAATTGTAGTCTTGTGGCATAATTAATGCCATTGGCTATATTGCCACTACTACTTGTATTATTTTTGCTTAAGACTTTTATTGGAACAATCGACACATCCCAACACACTCCGGTAACGCCGATGCCGTTATTCCCACATGCTCCAATGACGCCAGCGACAGGAGTTCCATGTCCCAGGTCATCCATAAGGTCGCCATCTTCGTAGAAAACATTGGTTCCTGCACTCATATCTATATTTCCCGCCAGATCAGGGTGTGTGTAATCAATGCCTGAATCCAACACCCCGACTCTTACGGTATGACTCCCGGTAACCGTATTCCACGCAGCAGGCGCGTTAATCATTTGCAGCCCATATTGCTCATTATAATCCGGATCGTCGGGTGTGTTGGGCGTGACAGTGCCGGCAGCAGCGGAAACCGCAGCCGTACCGGCTGCAACGGAATTTGCGGCGGCGGCACTCTGTATGGGACCCTCCACAATTGTCTCATCCATCGGTATGGATATAATATAGTCTGGTTCTGCAAATGTGACACAAGAGTTTTCTAACAAATTTGAAATTGCATCCACAACAGCCTGTCTCGTCTCTTCCTCCAGCGTAATCGAGAGTATCTGTTCGTCAATATCGATGCCCTCAAAGAGATCTTTTATTTCGGTCACTTTGTAGCCAATCCCAAATTCTTCTTCCAAGAGCTCTTTTGTAATCGTTCCGGTGTAATCAAACCCGGCAATTACAGTGCCAAGGACAAATTCACTGTCATCGTCCGAAGCATCGGCAGTGGTATCTGTTTTGGGTTCCGCCGAATCAGCGCTGACTGCCGCATCGAGTTCCGGCGCCGCACCGGAATCACTCTCTTCTGAATCAGCCGCCGCCTCTTCTGCGCTGTCTTGCTCCGTATGCTCACTTTCCTGCGCTTCGTCATCAGTCTCCGTCTCGTTTTGCGCAGGCGCTTGCGGCTCCAACGCATCGGGATTCTGGGACGTAGAGTCCTCGCTTTCGCTGCCGCTTAACGCAGCTTCTGTGTCACCGCTTGTCACGACCACTCCGCTGTCCTCATCCTGCACAAACTGATTCGAAATCACTTCCGGTGTGTATTCGGCTGCCAATGCCGTTGTGGGCACCATGAGCAGTATACATGCTGCGACCAAAATGCGTGCCAAAATTCTTTGTTTCATAATACACTCTCCTTTTTCTATAAGCGTAACTTTCCCATGCTGCTGCAATCCCTGTTGGGATCACGACAGGCATTCGTATCAGAAAGCAATCTGTAGCAGGTGTTTGCGTTTTCCAATTCCATATCCCGTAGCCTTCTTTCCGAAAACGCCGACCCCCACCACAGTTTGCTCATCTGCCAACAACGCTTTGGCGCAAAATTAGGCGGGCTGATTCCTGTATAAGGAAACAACCCGCCGCGATACGAATAAGTAAAGAGCGTTTCAAGAGCCATTAAGAAGCAGCTTGCCCCGCACATGACCTTGTTGTTCGTTCCCTCTTGTCAAGTAGAAAAATCATCCCATTTCCGGGATAACCGTAGCACAGTATTAAACCCGTTTTTCTGTGCGCGGTGGTGGATTCATGAGTCAGGACTTTTAGATTCCATCACTTTAGAAACATACTTCATTCAATTATTTGATGCGCCATTCCTTATACCTATTGGTCTTGTGCGGCCGCTGTCTGCCAATACAAGACCGGCAATTGATTTGTGCCGGTTCCCATCTGCCACGGGGCCTCACTGCTTGTTCCCCAAACATCGGCCCACTCCGGACCCGTTGCGCCCTTCCACCAGTTTTCACCCTGCACCTGCGCCCGCGACACATCCACGCCCTGTTTTGTGTCGGCGCCCTTATCCGCATCAGCCGGGGTGAAGGATTTGTTATCTGCCAGCAGAACCATATCCTCCGCCGCGTAGCACTGCTCGGATCTGCCGCTTGCACTGGTAGAAAACTCGCCTACCACACGGCCTGTGTTGCCTTCTCCGCCGCTGACACTTGCCCCCAGCGCAACACAGCGGCTAAACCCGCCTGTGCTATACAGTTCGCCACTAAACCCGCCCGCACAGCTCTGCCACTCTCCCACGGCGCTGGCGCTGCCCGCCGCATAGCAGCAAACCACCTCGCCACTGGAGATATCACCTGCAAACCCTCCGGCTACTGCAAAGTTTTTGCTGCTGCTTGCCGCATTGCCCAAAGCGTAGCTGTTTTTTATGGTTCCCAAGTTCCTGCCAATCAGTCCGCCCGCACACGCACCGAACGCGGCATAGGCGGTGACATCACCGGTAGCATAGCAGTTTACAATTTTTGATTGGTAGTAGGTGTTGCCCACCAGGCCCCCAGCCAACGCTGCGACTGCTGCAAGATCACTCTTCGCATCCGGCGTGACAATTGTCACCTGCGCCGTCGCGCCGCAATTGCGAATTTCTCCATCGGTGTAACCTGCAATGGCTCCTCCACAGGCTTCAAACACCGTATGACTGGCAAAATGGCGCTCCTCTGCTTTTAGTGTGCCTGCAACGGTCAGGTTCTCCACCACGCCCGTATCAGCGACATAGCCAAACAGCCCGATATAATAGTTGTAGCTGTCTCCCATGTCCTCTCCCAGCTCAAGAGGGCTGGAGACCAGCACGTCCAGACTATCAATGGTGACGGTGTGCCCATCGCCATCAAAGCTTCCCTTAAACCGGTATGCCGTACGGTTCTCTTCCTTTAACTCCTCTGGCTCAGTTCCTGGATCACCTTGATAGACCAGATGTGTATCTGTTCGGTTATCCCCAATCGGCAGCCAATTTTCGAGCACAATGCCGTCGGTCGTCAGACGATAATGCGCTTCCAGCGTCCAGCTCCGGTACGGCTCCGGATTCTCTTCTCCCCGCCCCACATACCACATTTCCTGCGTATTCCGCACCAGATAGGGGGCATCCTCTGTGCCGTCGCCTTCATAGGCGGCATTTGCTATACCGGTGAAGTCGCTCTCGCTTGCATCCATAGTCCCGTCCGACACCCGAACCAGCAGCGCGACCGCCTCTCCAAGGGTAATCGGTGCGGCGGGATGCAGAACGGCCCCGTCCGCCTCTTGACTTCCCTCAAGATATCCGTACTCCATCATAGCGCTCACCGCATCCCGCGCCCAGCCTGAAACAGCCGCTCCGTCCTGAAAGGCTTGATATGCGCTGCCGTCTGTCGTCGTCAAGGTATACGCTCTTGCCAGCATAGTAACCCCCTGCTCACGCGTTACCTCTGCGTCTAGGCAAAACAGGTGCGCATCATACCCTGTGACAATCGCCTGGGCGGCAAGCACAGTTACCGCTTTCCTGTACTGCGCGTCTGGGGCCACATCGGTAAATGGGCATACGCCATCTGGTTCTTGCGCTCCAAGTGCATGCCAAAGCAATGTGGCAAACTCCGCGCGCGTGAGCGCTGCATCCGGCTGTATATCCGCAGCAGCGTATTCTTCCAGCCATCCGGCATCTACCGCTTCCTGTATATCAGGTGCTGCCCAATGCTCCCGCCAATCAGCGGCGCCCACGGTGCAGGAAAGCAAACTTACTACCATGCATATGCACAATAGCACAGATAATCCGGTCTTTTTCACACTAGATTCCTCTCTTTCATAAAAATATCCGCATACATGGAGCAAAAAAAGGCGTGTTGCTTCCTAAAAGGAAACAACCGCCTTGCAACAACATTTTACAGACCATAGCAGGGCGTCCTACCCCACCTATGGCTCAAAAAGTGTCGTCTGTTTCCTCTTGTCAAGCAGGAAAATCACCTCGTTTCCGAGATAACCGTTGCACAGTAATTGGTTTTTGTAACTGTGCGCGGTGGCGGACTCATATGCTGGTGCTTTTAGATTCCACCACTTTAGAAACATCAGTATTTACTTAAAGCTTTAAAAAATGATTTAGTTAAATTCCACGATAGAACACTTCTGCCGGAATGTCAACCTTTTTTCTGCTTTTTCCAACGCAGTTCTATTCTTGTGTATTATTTCGCCGCCGCGCGCACCTTTTTCAGGCGCGCAAAGCGCGGGAGCGAGTCCTCCTGCGCGGTGTCGGGCCTGCCCTGAATGAGGGGCAACGCGTAATCGATAAAGGGCTGCTCCAGACCGTCTCCGGCTTCATTGATCCAGTCGCGGGGCACCTTTTTCTCCACGTTTGCGACGCTCTCAAGCGGGATGGGCACCATCTCGCAGTTATAAATGCCCTGCGCGCGGCTGCACTGGAACGCAATCATCTTGTCGGTTGTGCCCTCAACGGCCGCCTTCACCGCCATCTCTCCAGCCAGGCGCGCCTCATTGATATCGGTGAGGGAGGCGCAGTGGCTTGCGCAGCGCTGGAGCAGCGAGAGCTCAATGCCGCGCACCTTCGCCTGCAGGCGCTGCTGCACGGCATTTGCCAGAATCGCGGCCAGACCGCCGAGCTGGACGTGTCCAAAGCCGTCGGTGGCGGAGGTTTTGGCCTCAGAGACAAAGGTACCGTCCGCGTAGTGAATGCCCTCGGAGACCGCAACAAAGCAGGATTTCTTCTCCCGATAGATGCGCTCCACCTTGTTCAAAAAGTCATCCATATCAAACGTCAGCTCCGGCAGGTAGATGAGATCCGGCCCCGCGCCCTTCGCCGTCGCGAGCGCAGCCGCTGCGGTCAGCCAGCCCGCGTGGCGGCCCATGATTTCAATGACCGTAACCATGCCGGTGTCGTAAACCTGCGCGTCCTTGTAGACCTCCATACAACTCGTTGCGATGTATTTCGCGGCGCTCGGATAACCCGGGCAGTGGTCGGTGCCGTTGAGGTCGTTGTCAATGGTCTTCGGCACGCCCATGATGCGGCATTCGTATCCGACTTTGAGCATGTATTTGGAAATCTTATTGCAGGTATCCATGGAGTCGTTGCCGCCATTATAGAAAAAATAGCGCACGTCGTATTTCTTGAAAATCTCCAAAATGCGGCGGTAATCCGTGTCGTCCACATCGGGGTCCGCAAGCTTGTAGCGGCAGGAGCCGAGCGCGGACGACGGGGTATATTGCAGCAGCTCCAGCTCCTTTGGATCCTCCTTGCTCATGTCGTAGAGCATATCGTCCAGCACCCCGCGAATCCCGTGCGCCGCACCCAGCACGCGGGTAATGCAGTCGGCGTCCAGCGCGGTGCGGATCACCCCAAATGCGCTCGCGTTGATGACGGCGGTCGGCCCGCCGGACTGTCCAAAAATACATGTGCCCCTCAGTTCACTCATGAATCGTTCCTCCTATCAGAAATATCTGTTACTAGAATAACATCTACCCTTGCATTTTTCAACAATAATTGGTAAAATAGTATTTGTAAATCACTGGATTTTTTAAAGGAGATGGATTGTCATGCCGCTGGTTACTTCCACGGAGATGTTTCAAAAAGCGTATGAGGGCGGTTACGCCATTGGCGCGTTTAATGTCAACAATATGGAGATTGTGCAGGGGATTACAGAGGCCGCGAAGGAAGTGAACGCGCCGCTGATTTTGCAGGTTTCCGCCGGAGCGAGAAAATACGCAAAGCACGCTTACCTGATGAAGCTGGTGGAGGCGGCGCTGGAGGACACGGGGCTTCCCATCTGCCTGCATCTGGATCACGGTGCGGATTTTGAAATCTGTAAGTCCTGCGTAGACGGCGGCTTCACCTCCGTCATGATTGACGGGTCGCACCATCCGTTTGAGGAGAATGTTGCCCTGACCAAAAAAGTAGTGGACTACGCCCATGCCCACGGCGTTGTGGTGGAGGGCGAGCTCGGCCAGCTCGCGGGTATCGAGGACGACGTCAACGTCGCCGAGCACAGCTACACCGATCCCGCGCAGGTGCAGGAGTTTGTAGAGCGCACCGGTGTTGATTCCCTCGCGATTGCCATCGGCACCAGCCACGGCGCGTATAAATTTAAGCCGGGACAAAAGCCCGCGCTGCGCTTTGACATACTGGCGGAAGTGCAAAACCGCCTGCCCGGCTTCCCGATCGTGCTCCACGGCGCGTCCTCCGTCATCCCGGAATATGTGCAGACCATCAACCGGTACGGCGGAAATATGCCGGACGCCATCGGTATCCCGGAGGACATGCTCCGCAAGGCTGCCGGCATGGCGGTATGTAAGATCAACATAGATTCCGACTTGCGCCTTGCTATGACGGCGGGCATCCGCAAGCATTTCGCGGAGCACCCAGACCACTTTGACCCGCGCCAGTACCTCACCGATGGGCGGGACAACATCCGCGACCTCGTTAAAAGGAAGATTGTCAACGTACTCGGCAGTGACGGAAAAGCATGACCGAAAAATGCGCAAAAACCTCCGGTTGGTATCATCCAGCCGGAGGTTTTTATGCGCAATAAACGTGTTTATGCCCGCTCATCCACCGCTTCACGCGACCGGAAAAGCAGAGAGATGCACCAGACGGCCGCAAGGCCAACCAGGGTGAAAATAACACGCGCCAGGGCCGTATGCACGCCGCCGCACGCAAAGGATATGATATCAAACCCAAAAATCCCAATGCTGCCCCAGTTCAGTCCGCCAATGATAGCAAGCACCAGAGCAATGCGATCAATAATCATAAAAAGATAACCTCCTTCCGATGGAAATCCATCTAAAGTATGCCCCCATAAGAGAAAGTCATACCGATAACGGAAGCGGCATCTTTTGGGTTTTACCATCCGGCTTTGCTCAATATAAATAGTGTACATACATCAGAAGAAAAAATAGGTAAATTGCCTTGTAGAATCATGCTTTACTTTGGCGAATGAAATTGTTATAATGTTAAACGTCTTCCACTTTGTCAAGTAATTAACAAAGTGGGTACGTGGATTCAAATACCTTAAGGAGGAGATATCATGCCAAATCGCAAACAGATATTACCCTATCACGGAACCAAAGAGCAGGAACAGGAATTATTGCAGTTTATCGCCGCGCACCGAGAGACACCGGGCGCTGCCATGCCGGTACTGCAAAAAGTGCAGGAAATTTTTGGATATCTCCCGGAGGAAGCGCTGATTGTCGTCGCAACCGAGCTCGACATCCCGCTTTCGGAACTCTATGGCGTTGCCAGCTTTTATGCGCAGTTTTCCCTTGTTCCCAAGGGCGAGCATCGCATTAGTCTTTGCCTGGGAACTGCATGCTATGTAAAAGGTTCCGCCGATATTTTGGCCAAGCTTGAGGAGACACTTCAGATCAAATCGGGGGAAGTGACACCGGACGGAAAATTTTCCATCGATGCGTGCCGCTGTATCGGTGCGTGCGGCCTTGCGCCCGTGATGATGATTGACGATGACGTCTATGGTCAATTAACGCCTGACCAGATCCCTGCAATTCTGGCAAAATATTAAAGGGGGCGCAAACATGAAAACTGCAGAAGAGCTTCAGTCCATTCGTGAAAAGATGAAACCAAAAATTGACAAGCACCCCACAGAGGAAACCCGTATTGTGGTCGGCATGGCAACCTGCGGTATCGCCGCCGGTGCGGAACCTGTCTACGAGATGCTGAAGCAGGAGATCAAACGGCATAATCTCAAAAATATTACCGTCACCAAAACCGGCTGCATCGGCGTCTGCCGTCTGGAACCGATTGTGGAGGTTTATGCGCCCGGTCAGGAAAAGGTGACCTATGTCAAAATGACGCCGAAACGCGCCCTGCGCGTTGTCACGGAGCATCTGGTCAATAAAAATATTGTCACACGATATACCGTCGGCGCGGCAGACTAGGAGGGATCGAACATATGACACCATTTAAAACACATATTCTGGTCTGTACATGTGAAGCATGCAGCGCGGCCGGCAGCGTCGCCGTTGCCGAAGAGTTGGAGCGGCAGCTGAAGGAAAAAAGTCTGGATACGCGGATTGCCGTCGTCCGAACCGGCTCGCTCGGCCTGTGTGACAGAGGGCCGGTTGTTGTGGTGTATCCGGAGGGTACAGCCTATGTACAGGTAAAAGTTTCCGATGTGGCGGAGATTATCAATGAGCACGTCATCGGCGGGCGCATTGTGGAGCATCTGCTGCACAAGACCCATGAGGACGAGCGCGCCACAACAAGCCTCGATGACATGATGTTTTTCAAACATCAAAAACGCATCGCCCTGCGCAACTGCGGCATCATTGACCCGGAGAATATTGACGAGTATATCGGCGCAGACGGCTACACCGCCCTGACGCGGATTTTGACCGAACAGACACTGCCGCAGGAGATCATCAACTGCGTGAAGGAAAGCGGACTGCGCGGACGTGGCGGTGCCGGCTTTTCCACCGGGCTGAAATGGCAGTTTGCCGCCGACGCCGAAAGTGAAGACGGCATCAAATACGTCTGCTGCAACGCCGATGAGGGCGACCCCGGCGCGTTCATGGACCGCTCGGTTCTGGAGGGTGATCCCCACACCATTCTGGAGGCGATGGCGATTGCGGGCTATGCCATCGGCGCGCATCAGGGCTACATCTATATCCGCGCGGAATACCCGGTCGCGGTCAAGCGGCTGCAAATTGCCATTGAGCAGGCGCGGGAATATGGTTTGCTGGGCAAAAATATTTTGAATACCGGATTTGACTTTGACCTGGAGCTGCGCCTTGGCGCGGGGGCATTCGTCTGCGGCGAGGAGACGGCGCTACTCGTCTCCATTGAGGGCAAGCGCGGCGAGCCGCGCAACCGCCCCCCCTTCCCCGCCGTCAAAGGCCTCTACCAGCGCCCCACCCTCCTCAATAACGTGGAGACCTACGCCAATATCACCTGGATTTTAAATCACGGCGCGGAGGCGTTCGCATCCGTCGGAACGGAGCGCAGCAAAGGCACCAAGGTCTTTGCCCTCGGTGGAAAAATTGTCAACACCGGCCTGGTGGAAATCCCCATGGGCACCACCCTGCGCACCATCATTGAGGACATCGGCGGCGGTGTGCCGAACGGCAAGCAGTTTAAGGCCGCGCAGACCGGCGGCCCCTCCGGCGGCTGTATCCCGGCAAGCCTGATCGATACGCCGATCGACTATGACAATCTAGTGGAAATCGGCTCCATGATGGGTTCCGGAGGCCTGATCGTCATGGACGAGGACAACTGCATGGTGGACATCGCCAAATTTTTTCTGGATTTCGTCGTGGATGAGAGCTGCGGGAAGTGTACCCCCTGCCGCATCGGCACCAAGCGCCTGTACGACCTGCTCGACAAGATCACCCGTGGAGAGGGCGAGATGGAGGATCTGGACACCATTGAGGAGCTCTGCTATCACCTCAAGGACAGCGCCCTTTGCGCGCTCGGCCAGTCCGCGCCGAACCCTGTGCTCTCCACGCTCAAGCACTTTCGCGCGGAATACGAGGCGCATATCATCGAAAAACGCTGCCCCGCGGGCATCTGCAAGAATCTGGTCAACTTTTGGATCGTGGAAGATAAGTGTAAGGGCTGCGGCCTGTGTGCAAAAAACTGCCCGGTGGATGCTATCAGCGGCACCCTGCGCGAGCCGTACAGCATCGATACGTCAGTTTGTATCAAGTGCGGCCTGTGTGAAAGCAACTGTCGGTTCGATGCCGTCGTGAGAGCGTAGGAGAGGTAAGCGATATGGATAAAAAAATGATCAACCTGAACATTAATGATATGCCGGTTACTGTGGAGGCCGGGACAAGCATCCTCCGCGCGGCGCGGGAAGCGGGCTTTCACATCCCCACGCTCTGCTACTTAAAAGAGGTAAACGAGATCGGCGCTTGCCGCATCTGTGTGGTGGAGGTCAAGGGCGCGCGTTCCCTGGTCGCCTCCTGTGTCTATCCCGTGAGTGAGGGTATGGAGGTCTATACCAACACCGAAAAAGTCCTCCACTCCCGCCGCCTGACGCTGGAGCTGATTCTCTCCAACCACCGCATGGACTGCCTGAGCTGCACGCGCAACGCGCGCTGTGAGCTCCGTCAGCTTGCCGCTGACCTGAATATTGACGCGGTACGCTATACGAACGACGAGCTGCAGCCGCAGCGCGAGGACTCCGCCCCCCATCTGGTGCGCGATAACTCCAAGTGCATTCTCTGTCGCCGCTGCAGTGCCGTCTGCCGCAGCTTGCAGGAGGTCGGCGTCATCGGCCCTGCCGACCGCGGCTTTGAAACCCACATCGCCTGTGCGTTTGAACGCGATTTGGACGAGGTGGACTGCGTCTCCTGCGGGCAGTGCATTGTCGCGTGCCCGACGGGCGCCCTCAGCGAAAAGGACGACACGGCAAAGGTCTATGCCGCCCTGCGCGACCCGAGCAAGCATGTCGTGGTCGGCGCCGCCCCCTCTGTACGCGTCCAACTCGGTGAGGAATTCGGTATGCCCATCGGCACCAATGTGGAGGGAAAAATGAATACCGCCCTGCGCTACTTAGGTTTTGACAAGGTGTTTGACGTCAATACCGCCGCCGACTTTACCATTATGGAGGAGGGAACGGAATTTCTCCACCGGCTGGAAAACGGCGGAAAGCTTCCACTCATCACCTCCTGTTCCCCCGGCTGGATTCGTTTTTGTGAGCAGCACTACCCCTCTATGGTCTCGAACCTCTCCTCCTGCAAATCTCCGCAGCAGATGTTCGGGGCGCTCGTAAAGAGCTACTACTCCAAACAGGCGGGGCTTGACCCGAATGATATTTTCGTGGTTTCCATCATGCCCTGCACCGCGAAAAAATATGAGGTGCAGCGCGAGGAGCAGCGCATGACTTATGGCTGCATGCCGGTTGATGTCTCCCTCACCACACGAGAGCTTGCGCGCATGATCCGCGGCGCAGGCATCATGTTTGATGGCCTGCACGACTCCGAGCCCGACCCCATGCTTGGCATCTACTCCGGTGCCGCCACCATCTTTGGCGTAACAGGCGGCGTGATGGAGGCGGCCCTGCGTACCGTTGCGAGCACCCTGACCGGCGAGGACGCCGCGCCCGTTGATTTTACAGAAGTGCGTGGACTGGAGGGTATCAAGGAAGCGACCTATGAGCTCCCCGAAAAAACAGTCCGTGTAGCGGTTGCGTCCGGCCTTGCCAACGCCAAAAAGCTTCTCGACGGCATTGCAAGCGGCGCGCTTCAATATGATTTTGTGGAGATTATGGCCTGCCCCGGCGGCTGCATCAACGGCGGCGGACAGCCCCAGCACCCCGCGGAGGTGCGCAACTTTACCGATATCCGCAAGCTGCGCGCCGACGCGCTCTACCGGGATGACGCCAAAAACGAACTGCGTAAGAGTCACCTTAACCCGGTCGTGCAGACGATTTATGACGAATATCTCGAACAACCGGGCAGCTATAAAGCCCATTCCCTGCTCCACTGCACCCACATCCCGACGGTGCGGTATCGGACGGAAGGAAAATAAGGAATTTCTCGGCAAGCTGTCACTGCAGTATGTGGCAGCTTGCTTTATTATGGGAAATACATCCAAACACCGGCAGGGCAACCGCATGAAAAGATTTACAAATAAGATAAGGGGTGTTAAGATTA
>JAJQEJ010000044.1 GCA_021201735.1 Oscillospiraceae bacterium
TGCGTTGCGGGCACCGCTGCATGATGCAGTGATGCCCGCTTTGTCTTCGGTCTGGCCGCCGCCTTCATAGGCGGCGGCGTTTCCGGTAAAGGTACTGTTGGAAATTTCCATGTCACCAAAATACGAGACCACTCCGCCGCCACGACTGGTTATTGCGTCGATGCCGGGTGCCTCATTACCCACAAATTGACTGCCGGTGATGCTCACAGCGCCACGCATGGCATATACCCCGCCGCCGAATGAGGTCGCAGTGTTATCAGTAAAATCGCAGCCGGATATATCAACATCTCCAAGCTCGGTGTGTAGCCCCCCACCGCTTGTGCCTGCACTGCTATCGGCTGTTGCCGAATTATTTACAAAGGTGCTGTCGCTGATCGTCGTGGCACCCCGCGCATATGCGCCGCCGCCATATGCGTTGCTGCCTGTGGCGGCTATTACTATATTATCCGCAAGGGTGCTGTTGTTGACAGTCAAAGCACCGTAAGCATACACACCGCCGCCGCTGGCTGTGCCTGCAGTATTGGCGGCTCTGTTCCCCTGAAAGGTGCTTCCGCCTGTGATGGACACGTCGCCATAAGCTGTACTTGCACACACAGCACCGCCGTATGCATAGCCGTTGCTGTCGGCTGCTGTTACCGTATTCTCCACAAAGGCGCTGTCGCTGACCGTCACGGCATTGTAAGCAAATACAGCACCGCCGCAGGCATAGGTAGGCGCAGTGGCTGTATTGCCGCTCAATTCACTGCTGGTAATAGCAACGCTGCCTGCTGCCGAAAATACGCCGCCGCCATACATGACTGCCGTATTATCGGCAATGGTGCTTTGCATAATTTCCACATGGCTTCCCACACGAATGCCGCCGCCAGAATCGCCGCTATTGCAGTTCCGGATGTCTGCCCCCTCTATCTTTAAGGTGCCGTCGCCGGTCGCCTCAATACCACCGGCATAGTCGCCGCCATCTAATGTGACATTCACAAACTTCAGTGTAAGTGTCACGCCGCTGTCAATATTAAACTTCAAATGGCGCTGGCCGACCGCCGGCTTCAGGGTTACAGGGTGAGCCGCATCCGCCCGGATTGTGACCGTTGCGTTTTGGGTGGCCTGAATGGTCAGCGGGGAAGGCAGAACGCCTCCGTTTAATGCGCCATCCAGATCCAGCACACCATCGCCGCCGCTTGTGACCGCCAGGTTTAACGTTGCATAAAAATCATTCATACTGCTCACGGACGCTGAATACGCATGTGCCGTCATGCCGCCCCATGTACAAAAAGACACAAAAGCAACCATGATGAGCAGCATAACCAGGTGTTTGACATTTCGAACATTCATTGTTTTACTCCCTCTTATTGTGGCAGGTTTTAAGCATAGGAATAGGTCGTCCAGATCTCTTCCTGCGCGTCGTTCAGATCGTACTCATGGGTGTGGGACGCCTCCATAATATCGTAATACGCCCAGTAGGTATTGTCCAGATCGATATAGCTGTGCAGGCCGTCCGGCTCATTGCCTTCCGCGAGCGAGCGATCCAGTACGCGGTTAATCAGCGTCACAGACTCCGCGCGGCTGATGCTCTGGTCCGGGCGGAAGGTGCCGTCGGCATAGCCCGTTATCCAGCCCTTCTCCGCGGCGCTGTTGATGTACTGCACCGCCCAATGACTCTCGCTCACGTCGCTGAATGCGTTGTCCGTCCCGAGCCACAGGGCGTCAAACCGGGACGCAATCGCCGCAAACTCGGCGCGCGATATCGGCGCGTCACCGCGGAAGGTACCGTCTTCATAGCCGAAGAGAATGCCGCGGTTCGTGAGATACGCAACCTCATGGTAATACCAGTTGCTCTGTGTCACATCGCCAAAAGAAATTGCATAATCGGTCTGCGCCTTGCCGTTCGCGTCGTCGATCAGGCGGTAGAAGATCGCCGCCGCCTCGGCGCGGGTCAGGTTCCCGTCCGGCTTGACGCTGTTGTCGGGGTAGCCCTGAATATACCAGATATGGTCGGTCGTCAACGTGGCCAGGGGGACTTCTGTATCATAGAGTGTCTCCAGACTGCTGCCGCCGCTGGTGCTGGCGCTCCATCTGGCGTAGAGCTGCACATTCGCATCCCCCATGGTAAACTGGGTGCCTGGGCGGAGCACTGTCCCGCCGCTCTCCGTCAGGGCCCAGCCAGAGAAGTAGTAGCCGCTCCTGCGCAGCAGGCCCGTGTTATAAAGCACCGTCACCGTGTCGCCGGAATGATACAGTGTGCTGTCCACCGGCACATCGCCCGACGTCGCACCGTTGGGGTAATAGGTCACACGCAGGTACCCGTCGTCCTCCCCTTCCGTCCAGACGGCGTAGAGGGTGATGCTCGACCTGATGGTGACGGTGTCGCCCACGGCATAGCTTGTCCCGGTGCCGTCGGCGCTTGTGTTCCAGCCGCGCAGCGTATACCCGCTATAGGAAATGCCGGTATCCGTGCCGGACAGGACGCTGTAGCTTGTTCCGCTGGAAATGCCGGAATCCCGATAGCTGCCCGTCCCGCCGTTTGCGTTGTAGGTAACGGAATAGGTGGTGCTTCCGGTGCTTCCGCTGTCCTTTTTCCACTGGGCATAGAGTGTCAAATTCTGGTCAATCGTTTGGATCACCGCACCCGCCGCATAGCCGGTACCGCTTCCATCCGCCGCTGTATTCCAGCCTGTAAAGGTGTAGCCGGAACGGCTGATGCCGGCAGCACTGGCGGAAAGCACCGTGTAGTTGCTGGCCGCATGATCGGCATACGGGCCGCCGGTGCCTTCATTTGCCTGATAAGTGACGATATAGTATTGCGCTCCATCCGTGTAGTTGATGTCGAAGTTATTCAGGGGATGCGCATGGACTAATCCCGTGGGGCTGACGCTGGTAAATTGAATATCAGGATAGGTAGAGGTGTCCGCCGGGGGCTCGTAAAGGGCCTGGGCGGTGTTGCCGGTAAAGACTGTATTCGCAGCGGTTTTTACGTTCTGGTAAGTTGTGTCTTCTGTGTAAATTGCGCCGCCGTCACCTGCTGTAGCGCAATTGCCTGTGAACGTACCTGCACCGCTGACCGTGAAACTTGCATCGATGCATACATACACCGCGCCGCCATCGGAATTGGCGCTGTTATGGTCAAATGCTGCGCCGCCGGTGACATTGACAGGGGTTTCATAGGTATACAATCCCGCCCCATATTCCGCTGTATTCGCTTTCAATATGTTATTGGTGCCGCTTATGGTCACGGTATGATAGTCGCTGTCGGTACATATACCGCCGCCATACGTGGCCGAGTTGCCATCAAAGGTACAGCCATCGCGGATGGTCAGGTCAGAAGCGGCTGTAAAAATACCGCCGCCGTAATCTGCGCTGTTTTTGGTAAATGTGCTACCGCTTATATCTGCGGCCTTGCTATACTGATTGCTGTAATATGTGAATATGCCGCCGCCGGAGTCTACGGCAATGTTTTCTGTAAAGCTGCTATCCACTACGGCTATCGCGCCGGTGTGTGCGTATATGCCCCCGCCCGCGCTGGACGCAGCGGTAACATAATTGCCTTCAAAGCTGCTGTTTTCTACAGTGATATCTCCGCTTTGGCTGTACACGCCGCCGCCGGAGCTTACGGCAGAGTTTCCGATGAAGACGCTGTCACCGGTAATTTTCACAGGTACGGCAGAGGTCCAGACACCGCCGCCAAGCGCTGAGGCCGTATTGTTTTCAAAACAGCTCGCTCCATCTATTACAACAGGCCCGCCAGTAACACCGCCGCTGGCTAGGCTGGCGCTGGCTACGCCGCCACCGTTTTTGGCGGTGTTCCGGATCAATTGACTGCCGGCTACAGTGATGGTTCCGCAGGTTTCATCTATTCCGCCGCCGGTATTGGTGGCCGTGTTGGATGTAAAGGTACTGCTATTTACACTCAAACTGCCGTATCCTACGCTGATCCCTCCGCCACAGCCGGCAGTGCCTGTTCCATTGGCTACATTTCCTGTGAAGGTGCTGTCCGACACGATAGTGGTACCGCTTACGCTTATTCCACCGCCGGATGAGGCAGTATTACCCTCGAAGCTGCTCGTCTTAATCGTGACAATCAGGCTGGTTTGCGTGGAGACCGGTGTGTACAGGCCGCCGCCAGAACTGGTTGCCACGTTATTTTTTAAGCTGCAGTCTTCGATCGTCAAATCACCAGCACCATGTATGCGTATACCACCGCCGTAAGCTGCCTGGTTATCTTCCAATGCACTACCGCTGATTGTCAAATCGGCCGCGTATATACCACCGCCGGTAAGTGCCTGGTTTTCTTTAAATGTGCTGTCATTTATGGTGACACTACCTAATTGGCTGCTTACCATGCTATATAACGCTCCGCCGCCATAACTGGATGTGCTGGAAGTATAGGTCATATTCGCGGCGGCCTTGTTCTCGTTGAAGCTGCTTCCGCGAATCGTTATGTCGGTGTCCGTATAGATACCGCCACCAGATTGGCCGGCCTCATTATCTGTAAAGCTGCTGTCAATCACATCCAGTGCGGAGCCTGCATATATGCCCCCGCCAGATTCACCGGCTATATTGTGTTCAAACGTACTGTCGGTAACGATAGCATGGTTATCGGTGACTGTTTGAGGGTCGGTGCTATAAGGATTGCCGTATATGTATATGCCGCCGCCAGCGGTAGTGGCTGTATTGTCGGTGAAGGTGGTAGCACCGATCTCAACCTCTACACGCTCAGCGTGTATGGCGCCACCGTAGAGATCTGCGACGTTCTCTGTGAATTTGCAATTGCTGATCGTAAGTACGCCGTCAGCAGTAGGTGTTGATTGCGGATAATAGTAGGCATATATCGCGCCGCCATACGTGGCGGCGGTATTTTCAGTAAATTCACTGTCGATGAGCGTAATGTCCGTATTATAGACCTTAACAGCGCCCCCGGACGTGGAGAGGGCTTTATTCCCTGTAAATACACAATGGTCTTTGATTGTCAAATCAACATTAAATGCGGAAATAGCACCCCCGGTCGACGCCTCATTGCGCGTAAAGGTACACCCGGTTATTGTTGTTGTATTGTTTTGCGTATCTATCGCGCCGGTTCCGCCAACAGCCGTATTTTCGGTAAACGTACAGTCTGATATTTCGATATCACCGTAAGCATATCCGTTTATTTCATTGGTCCCCGATGCGGATATAGCGCCGTTGCCATAGTCCGCCTCGTTGCCTGTAAAATCACTGCCGGATATAGTCATGTTGCAAGCGCTTGCGCAAATCGCGCCGGCAGTGCCGCCGTATACAGAGTATAAGGTGCCATGGTTTCCATCAAAGGCAGAGTCAATAATCTCTATGTCAGTGATAGCGGCGAAAATGGCACCGCCGGATAGGGCAGCGTTATCATGGAATATGCCATTGGTGATCTGCAGGTTACCGCTTTTTATATATATTGCACCACCATCAAAAGGGCTAGATTCGTAAGGCGTATATGTTGCCGTGACTGAGTTACTCTCAAAGGAGGTGCCGTCAATGGTGACATCTGATGATATGGCATATATGCCGCCGCCGGCGGAGGCGGCACGGTTTCCTGTAATACTGCCGCCGTTTATGGTCACGGAGCTGGCACTTTCCGCGTATATCGCTCCGCCGTATGCATTGCCATAGCTGCCATAGCAGTTTTCTATCGTAACGTCGTCAAGATTGAGTGTACCGCCGCTGACCTTGATGCCGCCGCCGCTGTTGCTGCCGTCAAGTGCAATCTCTTGAAGCGTGAGCGTGGCGGAGGCGGGGACAATAAAATGCCGCGACAACATGCCTCCTGGGATAATCAGCGTTTCAGCACCGCTGAGGCTTGTTATGGTGACGTCAGCCCCGGAAGGGATGCTTAACGTTCCTGAGAGCGTGATATCGTTTTGGATTATGATAATGTCATTTGAAGTTGCACTGGAGATCGCTGACTGAATATCCGCTTCGCTTGATACGATTAAGTCGGTCGCATGAACGGATAGCGTAAGCCCGGCAATGATAAGCACGCATGCGACAGCAAAAGCAAATAAGAACGCTATGCTATGCATCTTTTCTCTTCTTCTGGACATCTGATATTTCCTCCTAGCTGATACTCTTTACAATATAAAGTTTGCACCTGATAACGCGGTAATACGAAAGGGAGCAGGGGCGGCAGAGGCAAACTGGATGATTTTCTCTAAAAATCCCTCCTTTTGCTCAGTATTTTGAGCAACTATAAAGAAAGTATAACATATAATTTCCTTGATTGCACTGTGTTTTTTGTATATAGTGAGGTTTTTTATGCAGAAGCTGCGACAGGATGTAAATATGGGAAAGAATCTACGCATTTTGAGAATGAAGGCGCAGCTTACCCAGTCACAGGTTGCTGCTAAGCTGCAGGTTTCAGGAAGCGACATTACGCGTTCAGTTTATTCCAGATATGAGACAGGCGAACTGAATATCAAAGCCAGCGACTTGATTCGGCTGAAAAAAATTTTTTATTGCCAATATGACGATTTTTTTGTCGGGCTTCTGGATGAAAGCTGACATATTGACATCCTCAAAAAAGCTGCCGCAGGCCGGACAGCCTGCGGCAGCTTTTTTTTTTCGTTACTCATCCCTGTGCGTAGGAATAGGTCGTCCAGACCTCCTCCTGCGCGTCGTTCCTCTCATAATCATGTGTGTGGGACGCCTCCATAATATCGTAGTACGCCCAGTAGGTATTGTCCAGATCGATATAGCTGTGCAGGCCGTCCGGCTCGTTGCCTGCCGTGAGCGACCGGCCCAACACCCGGTTGATGAGCGTCACCGCCTCTGCGCGGCTGATGCTCTGGTCCGGGCGGAAGGTGCCGTCGGCATAGCCCGTTATCCAGCCCTTCTCCGCGGCGCTGTTGATGTACTGCACCGCCCAATGACTCTCGCTCACGTCGCTGAATGCGTTGTCCGTCCCGAGCCACAGGGCGTCAAACCGGGACGCAATCGCCGCAAACTCGGCGCGCGATATCGGCGCGTCACCGCGGAAGGTACCGTCTTCATAGCCGAAGAGAATGCCGCGGTTCGTGAGATACGCAACCTCATGGTAATACCAGTTGCTCTGTGTCACATCGCCAAAAGAAATTGCATAATCGGTCTGCGCCTTGCCGTTCGCGTCGTCGATCAGGCGGTAGAAGATCGCCGCCGCCTCGGCGCGGGTCAGGTTCCCGTCCGGCTTGACGCTGTTGTCGGGGTAGCCCTGAATATACCAGATATGGTCGGTCGTCAACGTGGCCAGGGGGACTTCTGTATCATAGAGTGTCTCCAGACTGCTGCCGCCGCTGGTGCTGGCGCTCCATCTGGCGTAGAGCTGCACATTCGCATCCCCCATGGTAAACTGGGTGCCTGGGCGGAGCACTGTCCCGCCGCTCTCCGTCAGGGCCCAGCCAGAGAAGTAGTAGCCGCTCCTGCGCAGCAGGCCCGTGTTATAAAGCACCGTCACCGTGTCGCCGGAATGATACAGTGTGCTGTCCACCGGCACATCGCCCGACGTCGCACCGTTGGGGTAATAGGTCACACGCAGGTACCCGTCGTCCTCCCCTTCCGTCCAGACGGCGTAGAGGGTGATGCTCGACCTGATGGTGACGGTGTCGCCCACGGCATAGCTTGTCCCGGTGCCGTCGGCGCTTGTGTTCCAGCCGCGCAGCGTATACCCGCTATAGGAAATGCCGGTATCCGTGCCGGACAGGACGCTGTAGCTTGTTCCGCTGGAAATGCCGGAATCCCGATAGCTGCCCGTCCCGCCGTTTGCGTTGTAGGTGACGGAATAGGTGGTGCTTCCGCCGCCGCCACCGCCGTTATAGCTCCACTGGGCGTAGAGCGTGGTGTCGCCCGTGACCGTTATGCTGGCACCCGCCGCGTAGGACGTACCACTGCCGTCGGCGGCTGTGTTCCATTTCTGGAAGGTGTAGCCGGAACGTGCTGTCAGGCCGGTATCGCCGTATCCTTTTACAGTGGACGCGTCGTTGTAGTAATACGGTCCTTCGCTGTATCCAGCGCCTCCAGAATAGTTATCGTCATACGTCAGGGTATAGTTGTGGTAATTAATATCATAGTTGTTGAGTGGATGGGTGACCGATGCATCACTCACTGACGCAAATCCGAGCCATGTATACAGCGCCGCGTCTGTCGGCGGCGTGTACAGCCCATCGGCGGTATTTCCCGAAAATATGGTACTGGAATCTGTCTGGATACTTTGGTAATCCGTCGCTGCGATACAATAACCATCGGGGTAAGCTGTATAATCCCGTGTATAGATGGCGCCGCCCTCATCCCCGGCACTATTATTGATAATACTCACATTGCCAGGCTGCGTAATCAGCTTCGCATCTTCCGCAATAAAAAACCCACCGCCGTTTTTAATGGATATGTTATCATGCACGGAAGCACTGTCCGATAAGGTCACTGTACTCTGTGACACCACGCCTGCCGACGACGTGTTCCCCTGTGCTGCCACCCCGCCGGCATTTTGTCTTGCGCTATTATAGGAGATATTGGCACTATCGCTCATCGTGAGTTCGCTCATGATGAGGTATACACCGCCCCCTGCATTGGCTTCGTTGTTATGTATGGATACTTGATCGGATAGGGTGATGACACTTGCATTTTGCGCGAAAATGCCGCCGCCAATGCTGTCCGCACAATCTGCCGATACATTATTAGAGACATCCGCATCGCCAAGAATAGATACCACACCTCCTGAGGCATAGATACCACTCCCTCTTGCGCCATTTAAAACAGCCCCCGTAGCAATGACCGCATCCGATCCGTCACAAGCATTGCCTTCGATCATGCCACCGGACATATTCATTTCCGCGCCCCAAATGTATGCACCACCACCCCTGTACTGCGCAGTGTTTCCCGTAATTGAGCCACCGAACATGTTAAATATGGCGTCACTGGTTACAAATATGCCAGCACCGTCTGTCCCGTAGTTCCCCGAGATTTCACCATCATCATACATATTAAATTGCGCGTTAGCACCGGTGACAAATACACCGCCGCCCATCCGGTACGTTGTTGCCGACTGATTCTCCCGAATCGCACCATCCTTCAGGTTAAATGTGCCGTTGGATATATAGACTCCGTTCCCGGAGCCCTTTTCTGCTTCATTGCCCTCAATCACCCCGGCAAAGTCCATATTAACCTGACAGGTGATTAGGTTCAGTCCTCCGCCATACGTTTCTGCCGTATTGCCTTTGATGATGCCGCCGTCAATCTCAATTGTGCTTCCTGTCGCGCTCACACCGCCACCAGTCGTGGCTCGACATTCTGTCACAGTAGCCACACCCATGATAAAGGTACTGTCCTTCAAATAGATACCGCCACCTAAACTGCCAGCCTCGCAGTCTTGTACCAACGCTCCGTCCCGCATCTGCAGGGTACCGCCGTTGCTGACCATCACAGCGCCGCCGAAGCCGTCAGCAGTGACTCCCATATCCGTGGGCGCAATACAATCCTGTATCACCGCACCGTCATACATCATGAAACTGCCGCCGCTTACACTTGCGCCGCCGCCGAGTGTATTCCGGCAGTTTTGCAATGTAGCGCCGCCCAGCATGACGAACGTACAGCCACTTTGCACCTCTATGCCGCCCGCAGTAGCCCCGCCATCTAACGTGATATTCTCCAAGGATAGGACTCCATTGCTGGCAACCTTAAAATGTCTGCCGGTATCATTCGTCAGAACCCACGGCGTACCCGCTGTATCGGAGTGGATGGTTACGCCTGCAGTGTTTGAAATTGTCTGGGTACCGTAAGCACCAACATCGATATTGTCTATTACGTTGAGCACAAATTCTGTGGTGCTATTGGAGTTTACATAATTAACCGCTTCTTCTAATGTCCATTCATTTTGTCCGCTTGCACCTGAGTTTATAATGCCACTTTCGACGCCGCTGACAACCTCATAAACTTCCACTTCATCATAAGAATTGGCCGATGTGGTGGATGGCAGCACCATCAGGCCAAGCACAAAGATGCACGCCAGTGCCACCGCGCCAACGCTATGTCGTCTCCCCAAATCCATCATAAATAACAATCCTTTCTCTTTATTGCTACATTTTTCTGTTTTTTGAATGTATATCGGATTAATTATATCCTGGTTTCAACAATTTGTAAAGCTTATTATGCACTAATGTTTTCCTTCTCTTCTTTACAATCCCTCTAACCCCAGACATAGCAACCGGTCCAACCGCTGACATTGTCTTACGAAATGCAGGACGTCACGGCGGAGACCAGCGCGCAGAGCACCATGCCGATGGCGGTGGGGATGGCGATGGCAAGCAACGTCCACTTTGCGCGCCCCGCCTCCTTGCCGATGGTGAGGCAGGTTGTGGAGCACGGCCAGTGCACGAGGGTAAAGAGCATGGTGCAAAGCGCGGTGCGCCACGTCCAGCCGTGCGCAAGCAGTAGCTCATGGAGCGTGCTGTAGTCCGTAAAGTCCGTCAGGGTGCCGGTGGCCAGGTACGTCATGATCATGACCGGTATGACGATTTCGCTGGCGGGAAAGCCCAGAATAAACGCGATGAGGATCACCCCGTCCAGCCCCAGCAGGCGCGCAAACGGGTCGAGGAACTCGGTGCAGTATGCGAGCAGCGTCACGCCGTCCACCTGAATGTTCGCGAGCAGCCAGATCAGCAGCCCCGCGGGGGCCGCGACGATCACGGCGCGCCGGAGGACGAAGAGTGTGCGGTCGAGCATGGCGCGCACAATCACCTGCCCGATGCGCGGCCTGCGGTAGGGCGGCAGCTCAAGCGCAAACGAGGACGGCAGCCCCTTCAGGACCGTCACGGAGAGCAGGCGGGAGACGGCAAAGGTGAGCAGCACCCCCAGCACAACGGTCCCCAGCAGCAGCAGCGCCGAGAGAAACGAGCGCAACGCGCCCCCCTGCGTCCCCACAAAAAACATGGTGATAATGGCGATGAGAATCGGAAAGCGCCCGTTGCACGGCACAAGGCTGTTGGTCATAATGGCAATCAGCCGCTCTCGCGGGCTGTCAATAATCCGGCACCCCACCACCCCGGCGGCGTTACACCCAAAACCCATGCACATTGTGAGCGCTTGCTTACCACACGTGCGCGCCTTTTGAAACGCGTGGTCCAGCACAAAGGCGATGCGGGGGAGGTATCCGAAATCCTCCAGAAGCGTGAACAGGGGGAAAAAGATCGCCATCGGCGGCAGCATCACGCTCACCACCCACGCCAGCACCCGGTAGACGCCCAGCACCAGCGCCCCGTGCAGCCAGTCCGGCGCGCCGAGCGCGGTAAATAGTACGGTCAGCTGATCCTGCACCCGGAAGAGCCCCTCCGAGAGCATCTGCGACGGGTAGTTCGCCCCCGCGATGGTGAGCCAGAGGATACCGGCAAGCAGGCCGAGCATCAGCGGAATGCCGGTCAGCCTGCCCGTGAGGATGCGGTCCAGCCGCCGGTCGCGGCGGTGGCAGTCCTCGTCCGCGCCGCACACCATCTCGCCGCTGATGCGCTCCGCCGTATCTGTAATGCAGGTGACCATCGTCTCCTTGAGCGTTTCGGGCGCAATGCCCCCGGCGCGCAGCACCGCGTGCGCCTCACGCAGAGCCTCCTGCACACCGCTGTCGGACGCGGGATTCCATCCCAACCGCTCCTCCAGCGCTGTGAAGAGGGTTTCGTCCCCCTCCAGCACCCGCAGCGCCGCCCACCGCGTGGGTACAGCACCCCCCACCCCGCGCTCCACGGCCGGGAACAGGCAGCGCGCCGCCTGTTCAATCGCCGCCGGATAGCGCACCGGCGGCATATCGGGCTTCGGGGCACTCCGGTGCAGCTCCGCGACCGCGTTTTTCAGCTCCGTCAGCCCCTCCCGCCGATTCGCGGCCGTCCCCACCACCGGCACGCCGAGCCGTCTGGACAGTCCCGCCAGATGCACCGCAATCCCCTTTGCCCGCGCCTCATCCAGAAGATTGACGCAGACCACCGCGTTCGGAATCAGCTCCAACGTCTGCAGCACCAGATTCAGATTCCGCTCCAGACAGGTCGCGTCACACACCAGCACGGCCCCGTCCGGCTCCTCAAAGCAGAGAAAGTCCCGCGCGACCTCCTCCTCCGCCGAGTGCGGCAGCAGGGAATACACGCCCGGCAAATCCACAAGCAGGTATCCCCTCCCCTTGTGGCGGTATTCTCCCTGCGCCGACCCGACCGTCTTCCCCGGCCAGTTGCCGGTATGCTGCCGCATCCCCGTCAGGGCGTTAAATACGGTGGATTTCCCCACATTGGGATTCCCCACCAGCGCAATGGTGCTCTGTCCTGTTTCCCGCTTGCCTGCCGCCGGTATGACGCGCTCTCCCCTCAAGCCCTCCGCCTGCCCTTCCATTCACTTACGCTCCCATTCTATGCCATACGTGACAAAATGCCCCGATTCATTTTATAAATTCTCTTTTCTCCTGAATTTAGGGCGCCTTTTGTAACCTTTTTGTTGTTGCATTTTTCCCCTCTATTTCATAAAATAAATTAATTCTTTAACGCATTCAGCGACCAAACACGGTCGAGAGGGGGTGACCCAATGAAACGAACCGTATTATGGGCCATTGCTTTCCTGTTGGTCGGCTTTGCTTTGGGCACCCTTTACACGTCGCAGTTAAACCAAACCGGCACGGGCACAACCGCGTTGCACACGGTTGTCCTTCCCACCACGGTGCCGCTGCCCACCTCCGGTTCTGCGAATGCCGGTATGGTGACTGCCAATGCCTCATCCGCCGTGCAGGCCTTCGACCGCGCCGACAACGCGCAGCTCCTGCGGCAGGCGACCGTTGTGCTCGATGCCGTTAAAAGCAATGATTATGCCACCCTTTCCGCCATGGTACACCCAGAAAAGGGCGTCACCTTTACCCCCTACTCCACCGTGGATGCCGAACATGACCTCTGCTTTACCACCACGCAGATGGCGGCGGCGGAACGCGACACCAACACTTATATTTGGGGGACAACCACCGGAAAGACGCCAATCACGCTCAGTATACAGGATTATTTCGCGCAGTATGTATTTAACAGCGACTACACCCAGGCAAGCCAGGTCGGCATCGACATGCTGCTCGGCACGGGCAACGCGCTTGAAAATGTATCCGCCGCCTACCCCGGCGGGCGATTCGTCGAATTCTACTCCCCCGGCACCAGTTCGGCAAAATCCGGGTACGACTGGTCGTCTTTGAAGCTGGTGTTCGAAGCGAAGGATAACACATGGTACCTGGTTGGCATGATTCACAGCGAGTGGACAACTTAAAAAGCAAAAGCGGCGGACGCATAGACCGCCTGCCCACAACAAAAATTGCCTGAATGGAGCACATTCAGGCGATTTTTTATGATAGAATTTCTTTTCCCGGTACAGGAGGGGCGAGCGGGGTTGCCGCCGGATCGCCGGGCGCGTCAGGCAGTACAGTGTCGTCCTCCTTGACTCCAGCCGGTTCATTTTCATGTGGCGCGGGATCGGTTGCGGCGGGGCCGGCTACAGGTTCGATACCCGCCGGCCCGGCGACCGGTTCCGGGCCAATCAGCGTTCCTTCTGATGCCGGAGGCAGCACCTCATCCGGCAGCGGATTTTCACCAAATCCGGTGTTCGACACTACAAGAAAGACCACAATGCAAACAACGGCAGCGAATACAGCGCCCCAAAAGATCACGCTACCTTTGGCCTGTTTTTTACGCACTTCCCCCATCTCCCTTTTGATATCGCGCCATGCCGCTCACAAACCAATGGACAGCCAGGGCGACGATTAGAATAATCCATGTCAGCCTGTGCAGATGGGGCTTCCCCGCGACAACCAGCAGGCAAATGAGTGCCGCCACCCACAGCGCCGCTACGAAAACAGGATACCACTTTGCCTGAATGCCGTCTCCCACAAGCCGTAGGCCGCGCCTGTGCGCTTGCCACAAATAGACTGCAAACACAATCGCCAGCAGCACCAAAAACAGATACGGCGCGTTGCGCAGTATGGATTTTGGCCCCGGCGGATTTGCTATATCCAGCACGAGCAGCAGCAGGAATATGACTGCCGCAACAACAGGGACAATGGAAAAGAATTTCCCCCGGGTATCGTCTTTCTTTTCCGCTTCGGCTGCGGGCGGCTCCTTTTCCGGCGGTGCCGCCGGTGCAGGATGCGCAGCTTCCTCCCGGACAAGGCTATCCACCAGCTCGTAGATATCCCCCACGCTTTCTATGGTGCTGTCGTAGGCGCTCTGCGGCGCATGTCCCGCTTCCAGCAGCGCGTTGTATTGATCCAGCAGGTCGGCGTAAAGCTCCGCCTTGGTGTCTCTTACCTTATCCGTCTGGGGCGCACCCGCAAACGCCCGGTCGATGTACGCGCGGATTCTTTCGCGGTAATCCACATTCAGCACTCCTTCCTAAGCAAACAGCATGTCCATCAGCTCTTTGATGTCCTGCCACTCCTGCATCCGCTGGGCAAATCGCTCCCGCCCGGCCTCGGTGATGGAATAATAGCGCCGCCTGCCTCCGCCGGAGGAATCTTCATCACCCCAATAGGCGCGGATGTACCCGTCCTTTTCCAACCGCCGGAAGGCGGTGTAAAGCGTGGCTTCTTTCAGCTCAAAGCGGCCTGCGGACTTTTCCAGTATGGCCCGGTTAATCTCGTAGCCGTAATTGTCGCCCTCCAGCAGATTCCGCAGAATAATGCTGTCGGTGTGTCCATAGATCATATCGGAAGAAATAACCACAACTTCGCCTCCCCATGTATATTGTATCACACACTACTTCGTATTGCAAGGTAATTTTCGTCTTAAAAAAGGGGCGACGTCTCGGAATCCGTGGGATTCCGAGACGTCGCCCCTTTTTTGTTCATTGTTATCGTACTCAGCTCACCTGATAGTCCCCCCGCACCATGAGCGTAACGGCATCGGACGCCTTCACGCCGTGCCCGCTCTCTGTGGCGAGATAGAGATGGTTTGCCACGAGCGCGCCGCCGCTTGCGAGGGTCGCGCCGCCCGTCATATCAACGAGCCCCGGCGCGGCGCTCGCGACGCACACAGCGGAGCCGGTGCGCAGGAGCAGCTCACAGCCCGCGTCGGCGGTCAGTGTCTGCCCCGCTTTGAGCGTCACGGCACTGTACGCGGACATCACGGTGCCGCCCGCGGCGTTATTTTCCGACACCTTGTCCGACACCTGCTTGCTCAAATCGCTCCCGACCGACTCCAGCTGCGTCTTGAGCTGACTTTCGCGGTTAGAGAGCTTCGTATCCACCTGCGCGAGGATATCGGGCGTGGTTTTGTCGTTGAGATAGCTCAGTGTCACAAGCGGGTCGCTCTGCGTGCCCTGCTGCCCTGCCGCAAACACCACGCCGCCCAGTCCCGCGATGATCACTCCGGCGATCAGCACACGCCCCGCCAGCTGTTTTTTTGTTATCATATGTAGCGCCTCCATTTATGGTGCGGGCGTGATCCTTGCACACCACGCCCGCTTGCATTACACCAGTCTCTCGTTATGCAGACCAAAGCTCACCGCGATGGCCGAATCTACCCGTTCCATGAGTGCGTCATCCAGCTTTCCCATATGTCCCCTCAGACGCCGCTTATCCAGTGTGCGTATCTGCTCCAAAAGTACCACGGAGTCCTTCGGCAATCCATACGTTTTGGCGGAAAGCTCAATGTGGGTTGGCAGACGCGCCTTCGCAGTCTGTGAAGTGATGGCAGCCGCAATGACGGTGGGGCTGTGGCGGTTTCCGGTATCGTTTTGCACGATCAGCACCGGCCGCACGCCGCCCTGCTCACTGCCCACCACGGGGCTCAAATCCGCATAGAATATATCTCCTCGTTTCACGCTGTTATCCACAAAAGCTCACTCTCCGCGGTCAATAGTTTCCTATGTCACCCAAACAATCCGGGTCAAACGCAGGTCACTATAATTTTCCCACGGGACAGCGGAAATTATACGCATTCCTGTGAAAAACAGGATAAGCATATAACTCCGCTTTCGGCTTTCAACGTATTCTCCCCGTGCCAGTCTATGCGGCATGCGGGAGAACGGTGTCATCAGTCTTGCCGCGCAATCACTCTGGGTACGCGGGCCGACACAGCGCAGAGAAGCTCATAGGAGATGGTATCCACGATTTCCGCGGCGCGCTCCACAGGGGCGTGCACGCCATAGATTTCAGCCGCATCCCCCGCCCGCACACCGGGCAGGTCGGTCACGTCCACCATGCACATATCCATGCACACGCGGCCCACGATCCGCGCCATGCCGCCGCCGAGCGAGACGGAGAGCCGGTTCGAGCACAGGCGGGGCAGCCCGTCGGCATAGCCGATGGCGAGCACCGCGAGACGGCTCGCGCGCGCAGGCGTCCATGTGCGCCCGTAGCTCACGGGGACGCCCGCCGGAATCTCCCGCACGTCGGCCACGCGGGCCTTGAGCGTCATGACGGGCCTTAAGCCCTCCCGCAGAAGATATTCCATGTCCGGTGCCGGGAAATGGCCATAGAGGGCAATCCCGGGCCGGATCATATCCAGATGCGTACAAGGGTATTTTAACACAGCCGCGCTGGCGGCGCAATGCCAAATTTGGCCGGAAATCCCCCGCGCCCGCAGGTCTTCCCGCAGGGTCAAAAAGCGGCTAAACTGCGCCATCGTATAGGCTTCACTGCCGTCGGCGTCGGAAAAATGGGTAAAAATTCCCTCCACCTCCAGCCCCTGCATTACACATACGTCGGCAAGATCGGAAGCCGCCTGCGCGGCGGCTTCCTCCGTGCCGCAAAAAAAACCGAGCCGGGTCATGCCCGTATCCGCTTTGCAGTGTACTTTGAGCACCCCGCCCGCCTGTCCCGCCGCTTTGGAGAGCGCCAAAGCGTGCGCGGGCGAGATCGCCGTCTGGGTGATCTGCCCCGCAAGGAGCGCTGGCACCTGTGCCGGGTCCGTGTAGCCTAAAATGAGTATGGGCGCGCGGATGCCCGCCGCGCGCAGCGCTTGCGCCTCGGCAAGACAGGCCACCGCCAGATAGTCCGCCCCCAGCGCCTCAAGATGCTTCGCCACCGGGATGACGCCGTGCCCGTAGGCGTTGGCCTTGACCGGTGCCAGAAAGCGGCAGCCCTCCGGCGTACAGGCGCGCAGGGCGCGGTAGTTGTGCGCCAGATGCTCCAGATGGATTTCAGCCCACGCCCGCGCCGTTTCATTTTGCTCACAGATATCTTTCATTTGTAACGTCCTTCTTCTGTCGTTAGGAGTCCGCATTCCGCCCGGAGAAGGCGGTAAAATCACACTGGATGACCGTGTAGCCGTCGAGCGCGATTTCCCCCCGCAGCATGACGCCCGTATCCGGGTCATACCACAGGGTCTCCTCCTGCCCGGTTCCCTCCTCCGCCTCGGGATTCCGGTAGAGGACGCGCAGCGCCTGCGCACCGCTGAGCGTCTCCATATTGTAATGGGCGATGTAGCCCTCCCGCGCGGCTGAGAGCAGGGCGGGGAACGCGTCAATCGGGCTGAGCCCCGTCTCCGATAGCGCCCCGGTCTCCAGATACGCCCCGTCATACTCCAGCGCGGTCTCGCCGTCCCGGATGTGCGCCGTCACACCGGCGATATTCTCCGGCTGCGTCACGGTGAGGGTTGTCTCCTTCTCCTTTTCATAGCTCGCCTGCAGGGTGTATTCGTAGACGCGCTGGCCGTAGTCCGCCGTCACTGTCAGCTCCGCCGTGCAGGCGTCCATCTCCCTGTAATCCTTTTGAATCTGCGCGACGAGCTCCTCCGCCTGCCCGCCGCCCTGCAGGCCGCAGCCCCCCAGCAGCATGGCAAGGATTATCATTGGTGCGGCCAGCCGCACCCAGCGCATACGCACGCCCCCTATTCACCTATTAATTCGAATGGCAGCTGCCGGATCATATCCGACGGAAGCATGCCGTATTCCCCCAAAACGCGCGCGCAGCTGTCCCCCGCCTGCCCGTGCAGGTACACCGCCGCCGGTACCGCCTGTGTTGGCGGAAATCCTTGGCCCAGAAGGGACAGGATGATGCCCGCGAGCACATCGCCGCTCCCCCCTGTCGCCATGCCAGGATTGCCCGTGGTGTTCACGGCAGCGGTGCCGTCCGGGAACGCGGTGATCGTGCGAAACCCCTTGAGCACCAGCACGCACCCGTGCGCGCTGGCAAACGCGCGCGCCGCGCCTATCCGGTCTTTTCCCGGCGGTGCACCGGTCAGCCGCGCGAATTCGCCGTCGTGGGGCGTCAGCACCGTGAGGCGCTCCCGCCGCCCGTCCAAAACATCTATATGCCCCTCCAGCGCGTTTATGCCGTCGGCGTCCAAAACCACGGGGATGTTCACCCGCGTCAGCAGGCGGCGTACCAGCGCGGCGGTCTCCTCCCCTCTGCCGAGGCCGGGGCCGATGAGGCATACGTCGCTGCGATTGATCTGTTCCAAAATGGGTTCCAGCGCCGCGGAGACAACTTGTCCCGCGCCGTCGTCCGGCAGGGGGTGGGGCATCGGCTCGAGCAGCTTTCCGGCGACGATCCCCCACACCGCGCGCGGCGTGCCGACCGTGACCAGCCCCGCGCCGGAGCGGACGGCGGCGTTTGCCGCCAATACGGGCGCGCCCGCGTAGCCGGTGCTCCCGCCCAGAATATAGACCCTGCCGTAATCGCCCTTGTGGCTGTCCCGCGCCCTGCGCGGTAGGCGGATTGTATCCGGCTCCGTCACCCGGACGGGATAGTCCTCCCCGTCCACCAGCTCCTGCGGGATGCCAATATCGGCGACCACCACCGTCCCGCTGTACAGGGCACCGTCGCCCACAAAATGGCCTACCTTGGGCAGGGTGAAGGTGACCGTCCGGTCGGCAAGCACGGCTTGCCCCAGCATCTCGCCCGTATCGGCGGAAATCCCGCTCGCGATATCCGCCGACAGCACGGGGGCGGGCGCGCGGTTCATGAGCGCCACCGCCTCGGCCCCCGCGCCCCGTATGGCGGCGTTGAGCCCAATGCCAAAGAGCGCGTCCACAATGACGTCCGCCGCCATCGCGCATTGTTCCATCGCGGCGAATTCCTCTGTAAAGGGGATCAACTTGCCACCGATTGCTATAAGCCTGCGCTCCATCTCCGCGCAGTCGGCGCTCATCCTTTCGCGCTGTCCCACGAGGCAGGCGTCCACCTGCCAGCCCGCCTCGCGCAGCAGGCGCGCCGCGGCAACCCCGTCGCCGCCGTTGTTGCCCGCGCCGCAAAAGACCGCCGCGTGCTTGACCGCGCCCGCGGCGGGTGGCAGCATATTTTCCGCCTCCGCCGCAACCGCGGCGGCGGCGCGCTCCATCAGCAGCGCAGACGGCACGCCGCGCTCCTCAATGGTCACCCGATCCATGTTTCGCATCTGTGCGCTCGTGGCAAGGCGCATATAGGACACCTCCGCTCCGTCTCCTTCGTTGTACCTGAATTTTATCGAATTTCCCTTTGGTTGTCAAATTTTTCGCTTTAACAAAAGTATTTCCGATATAAGTCGGTCAGGATGCGGACATGGAGCTTTTCGTCCTCCGCCAGCCGCAGTAAAAGCGCCTTCAGCTCAGGCTGACAGACCTGCTCGGCGGTATTCTGGTAATATTCCACAGCCCCCTTTTCCCCCCGAATGTCCGCGAGGAGCATTTCCGCAGCGGAGCCTGAGTATTCCACCAGCGACGCCTGCCAAAAAATCTCATGCTCCTGCAGGCAGAGTATGTATTGCGCCTCACCGCCCAATCTGGTGATGCACTTGCCCAATAGCTCCATGTGGTAGGTCTCCACGTAAAAGATGCCCCGCATCACGTGGGATATCTCACCGAAACGCCGCTTGCAGCGCAGGCTGTGCTGGGCGTATTGCAGCAGTGAGGTCAGCTCAGAGCCCTCTCCGCTGTAGCCGGATTGCAGCAGCGCGGTCAGGTTTTTCTCCGGCTGGAGGTCTTTCACCTTCGGGTAAGGCATCGGTGCCTGATATTTTTCCAGATCAATGGTCATAAGCATTACCTCTCAGTCCCCATTTTTATTTTTAAATCTATGCCTTGTGGCTTGTCTATATGTCACATGGGTGTTCCCTCCAACTTGACAGGGAAAGCAGATTGGATTACATTGTGTGTAGTGCATTAACAAAATATAAGGAGGAAGTCAAATGACTGTCTATGATTTTTCGGTCAAAACCGTTCAGGGGGATACCTGCGCCCTGTCCGAATACAGAGGGAAGGTACTGCTGATCGTCAACACCGCCACCAAGTGCGGCCTGACGCCCCAATATGAGGCGCTGGAGGCGCTGTACCAAACATATCAGGACAGGGGATTTGAGATTCTGGACTTCCCCTGCAATCAGTTCATGCGGCAGGCGCCGGGGACGGACGAGGAGATCGGACAGTTCTGTACCCTCCATTATGGCACCACCTTTCCCCGCTTTGCGAAGATTGAGGTCAACGGCGACGAGGCCGACCCGCTGTACGCCTGGCTGAAGGCGCAGGCGCGTGAGGATACCATGGACGAAGGCGCGCAGGCGTTTGCGAAGAAGATCAGGCTCCTGCATCCCTTCCTGCCCGCCGGGGAGATCCAGTGGAATTTCGGAAAATTTCTCATCGACCGGAGCGGCAATGTGGCGGGGCGGTATGCCCCCGGCTATACCCCGGACAAGCTGGCGCAGGCCATCGAAGCGCTGCTGTAGGGTGCAGGAATGCATATGCCATGTCATATTCTTGTTGTGGAGGACGACCAGGACATTAACCGCCTGCTGTGCAAGGTGCTGGAGGGGGAGGGCTATCAGTGCCGCCCGGCCTTTTCCGGCAGCGAGGCCGCGCTGTGGGCGGAGCAGTACACGTACGACCTTGTTCTCCTTGACCTGATGCTCCCCGGTGTGACAGGAGAGGAGCTCATCCCCCGCCTGCGGAAGCACAACACCATGCCCATCCTGGTCCTGTCGGCCAAGGCGGAGCTGGAGGACCGGGTGAATGTTCTGCGGCTGGGGGCGGACGATTTCATCCCCAAGCCCTTTGATAACCGGGAGATTCTGGCCCGGGTGGAGGCGCAGCTGCGCCGGTACAAGACCTTTTCCGGGCGCGGCGGCACGGCGGTTCTGCACTGCGGGGCGCTGACACTGGATCGGGAGCGTGTGGAGGTGGCTGTGGATGGGCACCCGGTTGCCATCACCGCGCGGGAATTTGAAATTCTCTCTCTCCTGATGGCGTACCCCAGCAAGGTCTTTACCCGGGCGCAGATTTACGAGCGGGTCTGGGGGGAGGCCTATATGGGGGACGACAACACGGTGAACGTCCACATCTCCAACCTCCGCGCAAAGCTCTCCGCCGCGCATGATGGGGAATATATCAAAACCGTATGGGGCATCGGCTTTAAGATTTGTGACAGCCTGAGCGGTTAAGCTTTAGCTTTTCTTAAGATTCTCTTTAAGCAATGTTGCAACGGGCCTGTTATGCTGTGTGAAAAGGAACCCGGTGCGGTTCCGGAAAGCGAGGCAGTCACAGTATGTCAGAGATTGTATTAGAGACACATGGGCTGACAAAAGCATACCGCAGCCAGTGCGTCGTGGACCATGTGGATTTGCGGATCGAAAAGGGCCACATTTACGGGCTTGTCGGGCGCAACGGCGCGGGAAAGACCAGCATCATCCGGATGGTGACCGGGCAGACGGTGCCCACCGGCGGCGCGCTCTCCCTCTTTGGCGAGAGCGGCAGCGGGAAGTTGGAGCGCATGCGCGCGCGTACCGGCGCGATGGTGGAGACCCCCAGCTTTTCCCCCTTCCTCACCGCCCGCGAAAATCTGGAATACTACCGGATACAGCGGGGGATTCCCTCCAAGGACGTGGTGGAGGAGGCGCTGGAGCAGGTACGCCTGACCAACACAGGGAAAAAGAAATTCAAATTTTTCTCCCTCGGGATGAAGCAGCGGCTGGGGCTTGCGCTGGCACTGATGAACCGCCCGGACTTGCTCCTGCTTGACGAGCCCATCAACGGCCTTGACCCGGAGGGAATTGTGGAGGTGCGGCACATCCTGACCCAGCTTACCGGCCAGCTGGGGATGACGGTGCTCATCTCCAGCCATATCCTGACGGAGCTCGCGAGCCTCGCCACCTGCTACGGTTTTCTGGAACAGGGCGTGATGCTGGAGCAGCTCACATCGGAGGATCTGCGTGACCGCTGCCGCGCCTGTCTGGAAATCCGGGTGGACGACGCCGCGAAGGCTGCGCGGGTATTGGAGCAGACGTTGGATCTGCGCGCCTTTGATGTCCTGCCGGACGGGCTCCTCCGGCTATACAGCGGCATTGACGCGCCCCACAGAATTGTCAAGGTCTTTGTGGAGGCAGGGCTTGCGGTGTCCGCCGTGAACAGCCGGGGCGCGAATCTGGAGGACTACTACCTCTCTCTGGTAGGGGGTGTCCGCGGTGCTTAATTACATGAGGGCGGAGTGCTACAAGGCGGCACGCCGGAAGAGCCTCTTGGTGATTTTGATTCTCCTGTTGGCCGGGGTAACGACAATCGTTCTGCTGTTAAGGAGCTTTAGCCGCACCGCATCCTTTGACGATGCGTTGCTGTCGATCCTGCAGGCGTCGTTTCTCATCGGGTTCTATATCACTATCGTCACCGGCGAAGCGGTTTTTGCCGACCAGTATTAAGAGTAATACCCTGAAAAATGAAGTTTCCATCGGCATCCCAAGGGTACGCATTTATCTGGGCAAGCTGTGGGTGCAGTGCATCCTCTCCATCGGGCTGTGCCTGATTACCGTCGCTTGCGCCTTATTGTTCAGCCGGATTCTTCTGCCCTATGACCCCGCAACAGGGGGGCAGATTATGACCATCCTGTTCTTCGGCCTCCTTGTCGCCCTGCCGGTATGGCTGGGCACACAGGCGTTTGTGAATTTTTTGTATTTTGTCTGCAAGAGCGGAACCATTGCCACCACCGTAGCATTCCTTGTTCTCCTGTTTGCCCCGTCAATTTTTCAGGTTCTGGCTATGCTCTGCTCAGAGGTATTCTGGAATATCTACTATGCCCTCCTGAACACACGGCTCGACCGCTTCGCCTATGAGGTGGACTGGGGCATATTTGCCGGCACCTGCGCGGTGGGGGTGGGATGGTTTGTGGCCTGCACCCTTGCCGGCCTCACCATATTCCAAAAGCGTGAGATTTCCTGATCAACAACAGTAAGGAGGTGCCGTATGGGGCTTGCCATTGCCTGTGTGATTTTGGCGGTTCTCTGTATCATCCTGGGACTGCTGGCTTATGCGGCGGGGCGCACTTTGCGCTCCGCCGCCCGTCAGCTTTCCGACCGGGCGGCGAGCGGGAGCACGGCCCGACTCCGACTGGAGGGAGGCGGCCGCGCCGCCGAGGCGATGCTGGGGGAGCTCAACCGCCTTCTGGAGCTGCACCAGCGGGAGCGCAGCCGGTCCTTGCAGCGGGAGAACCAGTTCCGCAAGCAGCTATCCAACATCTCCCATGACCTGCGCACCCCCCTGACCTCTATCCTGGGCTACGTCCAGTTACTGGAGGACGATTCCCTCTCCCCGGCGGAGCGGCGGGAGTACCTGTCCGTGGTAAAGAACCGCGCCGGGGCGGTGCAAGAGCTGATTACCGGGTTTTATGAGCTCACACGGCTGGAGGAGGGGACGCTTTCGCTGGAGATCACACCCGTCCATTTAGCGCAATTGATCGAAGAACTCTGCGCCGGGTTTTACAGCGAGCTGGAGCAGGCGGGCTTCCGCGTCTCTTTCTCCATGGCGGAGGGGCTGCCGCCTGTTGCCGCCGACCGCGGCGGCGCACAGCGGATCTATGCCAATCTTCTACGCAACGTGCTTGATCACGGACGGGAGCGGCTGGAGGTGTCGCTGTACCGGGAGGGCGCGCGCGTGGTCAGCCGGATTCACAACGTGTCGGACGGGCTGAGCGAGGAGGATATGGCGCATATCTTTGACCGGTTCTATATGGCCGACAAGATGCGCTCCGGCCAGGGCACCGGGCTTGGACTCGCCATCGTCAAGGGACTCGCGGAGCGGATGGGCGCACAGGTATTCGCCTGTGCGGATCATGGTTATTTCACCGTGGATATCTCCTGGCCGGTCTATGATGGTCCCCACAGGGAAAACAGTTGACAACAGAGGAAAAGAAGGGTAGTCTTAGAGAAAGATTCCTGTTCTCACCAGATTTACGCAGGGAGGTTTGCGCACCCTATGAGCAGATTTTCACTTGACGACTACATAGCCAAAAGTCCGGGTCTGAGCGTGGAGGCGATTGAGACCCTCGCCGACTATGCCGGTATCGGGCTGTTTAACCTCCACATTCCGACGGGCGAAATCAGCCTGAACCGCAACATCACCCTGCTGACAGGCTACGAGCCTGGCGACCTGCCCCACACGGGCAACACCAAGGAGGCGCTCACCTACGAGCAGGATCGGGCGATGGTGATGGAAACCATGCGGTCGATTGTATCCGGTGAAACGGACCGGTATCAGATCGAATACCGCATGCGGCGCATTGACGGGAGCCTTGTCTGGGTTTCCGAGGCGGCCATTGTCTATGAACGCGACGACGCGGGCAGGCCGACCCGGATTGCGGCCCTCGCCACCGACTTAACACGCCTGAAGTGGGCGGAGGACAAGGCGCGCATGATTGAGCGGGACATGCAGCAGCTCTCCGCCGAGACGCCGAACGCGTCGCTTGCCGAGCAAAACCGTATGCTCCGCGCGTCCAACATGGCGTCGTACATCATCATCGGCGGGTTTCACCAGTCCTACAATACGGTGCTGTCAAAATCGCTGCAATCTCTTGCGGAGAGCGTGCGGGCCGACCGCGCCTACTTTTACCGCAATATCGTCGTGGACGGCAGGCTCTGCGCCTTTCCGCGCATTGAGTGGTCCGTGCACACGCCGTCCGGCCGGGAGATGGGGCCGGATTACGCCCTCGGTTATGACATGCTGCTCCCGCAGTGGCAAAAGGAGGACACCCGCCAGATCATCCGCGCGCGGCTGGGTCAGGATACCGCCAAAACCATCCTCCTGCCCCACATGGACGACGTAAAGACCACCATGCTCATCCCCCTCACCCTGCAGGGTGAATTTTGGGGCTTTATCGGCTTTGACAATACCGAATCAGACCGCCTGTTCAGCGCGGACGAGGCGGATATCATGGCCGTCGGGTCGCTGGTGCTGGCCTCCTCCATCACGCGCAACGAGACCTTCGCGCTGCTCAACAAGGCGCGGGAGGACGCGGTGTCGAGCACAAAGGCGAAGGGAGACTTCCTCTCCCGCATGAGCCATGAAATCCGCACGCCGATGAACGCCATCATTGGCATGACCACCATTGCGAAAAAGTCCTCCGACCCGGATAAAATCCAGCACTGTCTGGATAAAGTCGACGCCTCCTCCCGGCAGCTGCTCGCCATCATCAACGACGTGCTGGACATGTCGAAGATCGAATCCGGAAAGTTTGAAATCACACCCGCGCCCTTTGATTTTGAGCAGATGACACAGAGCATCCTGGATGTGATTCAGGTCAAGCTCGACGAAAAACGGCAGCAGCTGCATCTGGATTTCAACACCGTATTCCAAAAGAAAATGGTCAGCGATGAGCTGCGCCTGTCGCAGGTGCTGACGAATCTTCTCAATAATGCCGTCAAATTTACGCCGGTGGGCGGCGACATCACCCTGCGCATCCAGGAAAAGCAGAGCGAGGCGGGCGAGTCTATCCTGCATGTCGAGGTGATTGACAACGGCATCGGCATCTCACCGGAGCAGCAGAGGCGCCTCTTCCAGTCCTTCGAGCAGGCGGACGGCAGCATCACGCGGCAATACGGCGGGACGGGGCTCGGGCTGGCCATCTGCAAAAAGATCGTCGGCCTCATGGGCGGGACGATCTGGGTGGAGAGTGAACTCGGCCACGGCTCGCGTTTCCTCTTTGAAATCCCCATTACATGGGGCGAGGCGATCCCCGCCATCCATGTGCTCAAGCGCGTCTCCCCCACCTCACGCATGCTGGTTGTGGACGATTCTGAGGACGTGCTGGAGTATTTTCAGAATATTCTCGGCAGCTTCTCCCTCTCCTGCGATACCGCCGCCTCCGGCGCGCAGGCCATGGCGCTCGTGCGCAAGAGCCTGCAGGAAAAGCGCCCCTACAGCATGGTCTTTATCGACTGGAACATGCCCGATATGAACGGCGGCGCCACCGCCGAGCAGCTGCGCCACCTCTTGGGAGACGACCTGATCGTCATCATGATCTCCTCCTCCGACTGGAGCGATATTGAGCAGCAGGTGAAGGGTTACGGCATCACCCATTTCCTGGCCAAGCCGATTCTGCCGAGCACCCTGTATAACGCCATCGTCAAGCTGACGGACGATTCCATGATACGCCCCTCCGCGTCGCCCAACCGCCCTGCGGACGACTGGCATGACAAGACTATTCTGCTCGCCGAGGATATTGAGATTAACCGCGAGATTATCGTCACCATTCTCGACGGCACGGGCGTCACGATTGTCTCCGCCAAAAACGGCAAGGAGGCGCTGGATCTATTCGCGGCCGAACCCACGCGGTATGACCTGATTCTGATGGATATGCAGATGCCGGTGCTGGACGGCATCGCCGCGACGCAGCATATCCGCGCGCTTCCCCACCCGGCGGCGCAAACCGTCCCTATCATCGCCATGACGGCAAACGCCTTCAAAGAGGACGCCCAGCGCTGTCTCGAAGCGGGCATGAACGGACACCTCGCAAAACCGCTGGATGTGGACGCTTTTTTCCGTGTGCTCCACGAACACCTCTCATGAACGTCAATTGAAATGGTGAGATGCAGCGTGCATCTTACCATTTTTTATATTGACTTTTCACTAATACAAGTGTAGAATATAAACACAGACAATTGTCTTACCAGCAGAAAGGAGCTTCGGATGAGCACATATAAAAAACTACCGGACGCGGAGTTTGAAATTATGAAAATCGTCTGGGCGAATGATCCGCCCATTACCACGCACCTCATCATGGAACAGCTTGGCACATCGAAAGGATGGAAGGCACAGACCATCATTACCCTCATGCTTCGTTTGGTCGAACGCGGTTTTTTGCGTACTGAAAAGATCGGCAGGGACCGCGTGTATTTCCCGCTCATAGCCAAGGAGGACTATACGCAATTTGAGACCCGGAACTTTTTAAAGCAATATCACGACAATTCCCTGCTCGGACTGGTCAGCACCCTGTACGGGGACAAAACACTATCTGAAAAGGAAACGGAAGAACTGCGCCAATGGCTGCGGGATCAGGGAGAGTGAACGACCATGCACAGTTTTATGATCACGCTGCTGCTCTGCTCAGCGAGCATGTCGGTGCTTTCCGTCCTTTACATCGGGCTGCATCCGCTTTTTGCAAGGTGGTGTACGCCAAAGGCGTATTATTCTGCAGGCTTGATTCTTGCGCTCGGCCTGCTGATCCCATTCCGTCCCCAATTCGGCGGCAGCATCATTGCACTGACGCCTGCCGACGCGGCGGCACCGGTTGCCGCTTCCGCAGAGCTGGCGCAGGGCGGCGGGCAGAACGCGGGCGCTGTCATTCCGATTACGTATCCAGACGCGCCCACAGCCGGTTCGTTCCCGCTTTCCTGGTGGCAGGTGGCGGGGATCATCTGGCTGGTCGGCATGGCTGTTTTCCTCGCATACCATCTGTTCCGGCACGCGCGTTTTGTTAAAACAGCCAACCGCTGGAGCGAGCGGGTAACCGACGACGCGTCGCTTTCACTGTTTCATCGCCTGACCGCAGAAATGCGCATCAGAAAGCAGATCGGCCTGTACCGGTGTTCCCTGATCGGCAGCCCGATGCTGCTCGGCTGGGCGCACCCCAAAATCCTGCTGCCTGACGCGCAGCTGGATGCGGAGGATCTTACCTTTATTCTGACGCACGAGCTTGTCCACTATCAGCACCGGGACATATGGAATGCATGCCTGATTCTGGCCGCAACCGCCGTACATTGGTTTAATCCCGTCGCGCACCTGTACGCAAGAGAGCTTCACCTGATCGGTGAGATGGCCTGTGACGCCGCGGTGGTGCAGGGGATGGACGCGCATATGCGTCAGGATTACAGCGAAACAATTATCAGCGTGGTGAAGTATCAGGCAAGGATGTCCACCGCGCTATCCACCAGTTTTTATGGAGGTAAAACTAGAATGAAAAAACGAATTATATCCATTATGGACGCAAGAACCAAGAGAGCGGGCGCTGTGATTACCGCTGCGGCGCTGTTGCTGACGATTGGCAGCGGTGCGGTATTTGGGGTAGACACTGCCTTAGACCAGTTCTCCGATGCCGGCAGCATCGTCAATCAAGAGGCGGTTTCCACCCTGGTTTCTTTGAATGTCATTAGTGGTCGAGACAACGGCACCTTTGATCCAACCGGCAATGTGACTCGTGCCGAGATGTGCAAAATGATCGCGGTTGTCCTGTGTGGCGGTAGTGAAATAGCGGGGGCAGCTACACCTAACACGACCGATACCTTCCAAGACACGAGCAGTCATTGGGCGAGAAACTATATTGAATACTGTGCGAACATGTCAATTGTATCCGGCGACGGCACAGGTCTGTTTTACCCCGATCGTACTGTCACCGGCAGTGAGTGCGCAAAAATGCTGCTCGTTGCACTGGGTTATAATGCGGAGGTCTTCGGCCTCACAGGCCCCCAGTGGGAAGCCTTGGTCAACGCGCGGGCTTACAGCGAAGACGCAAACCTGTATCAGGGGCTGAGCAGTAGTCTGGACCCCTCCTCCGCCCTGACCCGGGACAGTGCGGCACAGATGGTTTACAACGCGCTAAACGCCAAGGTGATGATACCTTCGTACGGACTTGATGAGTACGGCGTGACGGTTCAATACTCACTCGGTGAAGACACCTGGCAAACCGTTTGCTTTCCACAGGCGCAATAGCACTTTTCTCTCCGCCAGCACTTCACTATGGAGGGGGTTCCCCTTGCCCGTTGCGGGCTTGTCCTGTTTTTTCGCCTGCGCAGCGGGCAGCAAGAAAAAATAAGGGACAAGCGAACAAAGGGCAGGGGGAACCCCCTCGGCAAGCAGTCGAACCTATAGTAAGCACGGCCAATCAGCAACCGCGGGCGGTTGCTGATTGGCCTGTCAAAGAAACAGCCTCAGCATTTTTGCAATACGACCTGAAAATAGCTTGACACACTAGTCATAGTGTGCTAGTATGGTGGTACACTAGGTCTGATATGAAGGAAAAGCTTTCTGTAGCGCGCTGGAGCGCTGGTTTATACCGGCACATCAATACGGAGGATTGTTATGTATCAAAAGCTCATTCAAAATGACATCCGCAAAAACAAGCCGATCAGCGTGGTCATCACGGCCTTTATTCTCATTGCGGCGCTGCTCACATCCCTGGCAGCTTCCCTGACCGTGAATTTATTCGGCGCCATCGACAACATGCTTCTCTCGGCAAAGTCGGTCCATTTCATGCAGATGCATACCGGCGACGTAGGTCTGGAGCAGCTGGGCCGCTTTGCCGCCGGGAACGAGTACGTGGAGGCGTATCAGGTGCTACCCTTTCTCAACATCGACGGGGCCGAAATCATCATTGGGGACGATTCCCTTGCCGACAGTGTGCAGGACAACGGCCTTACGATACAGAGCAGTCAATTCGACTTTTTGCTGGACTTGAACAATGAAATCATAGAACCCTCAGACGGCGAAATCTATGTCCCCATCTATTACATGCAGGAGGGCGCCGCAGCGCTCGGCGACACGGTTACCATTTATGACGTGACCTTCACCGTCGCAGGATTTTTACGGGACTCTACCATGAATGCGGCGCTGGTATCCTCCAAACGCTTTCTGGTAAGCGAGGCTGACTATGAAACGCTCAGTGCGTTTGGACAGCTGGAACAGCTCATTTCGTTCCGCTTAAAAGACGGAACCTCAGATGCGGATTTCGAGGCTGACTATCTCGCCGCGGGACTTCCGTCCAACGGCCCCCCTGCCATCACCTATGCACAGGTGCGGCTGATCAACGGCGTCACCGACGGTATCATGATCGGCGTGCTGGCGCTTATCATCATTCTTGTGGTTATTGTGGCATTTTTGTGCATCCGCTTTACGCTGCTGGCAAAAATCGAGGAGGATTACAGGGAAATCGGCGTACTAAAGGCGGTAGGGATGCGGGTAAGCGGTATCAAAAAACTCTATCTGGCGAAATACGGCGTCCTTGCGGGAATTGCCTGCGTGCTGGGATTCCTGCTCTCCCTGTTATTGCAGGAGCCTTTTATGCAGAACATCCGGCTGTACATGGGCGAAAGCGACCGTCTGACGACTCTGTTGGGCTTGCTTTGCGGTCTTGCGGGGGCAGCGGTGATTTACGCCGTGGTTCTGCTGTATGTCAACGGCGTGCTGGGGCGCTTTAAAAAAATATCGGCGGCGCAGGCGGTTCGCTTCGGCGCGCCGCAGGAAAAATCAAAGTCGGTCAGAGGCTTTCGGCTCAGCGGCAACCGGCTCTTTTCCCGGAATGTGTTTCTCGGAATCAAGGATATCCTTGCCCGGAAAACGCTCTATGTAACCATGCTGGCGGTGTTGATTATTTCATCCTTCATCATGATCGTGCCGCAGAATATTTACAACACAATCTCGTCCAAGAGCTTTATCACCTACATGGGCATGGGACTGTGCGACGCCGTTTTGTATATTAAGCCCACACAGACAGCGGATGTCACCCAAAAAGGAGCGGAGATGGCAAGCGTGCTGGCGGCTGACGAGAACGTGGAGCATTACACGGTTATAACCACCGTAATGTTTGATATGACAGCGGACGACGGCTCTATGCAGAAGCTGCGGGTCAGCCTGGGCGACCATACGGCCTATCCCATCACGTATACGCAGGGGACGGCGCCAAGGCTGGAATCGGAAATCGCCATTTCCGCCTTGTATGCGGACGATCTCGCCAAAACCATTGGGGATGAAATCATTTTAACGGTTGACGGAGCGGAAAAACGGCTCACGGTCTGCGGGATTTACTCTGATATCACAAGCGGCGGCAGGACGGCGCAGGCCATTTTTGAGGCCAACTCCGGGGATATTTTGTCAATCGGCATCCCGATTACCTTTCACAGCGCCGCGACGGGCCGGCGGTCATCGCGCAGTACAACGAGCAGTTCTCCTTCGCCAAGGTCTACAGCATTGAGAAAAACATTGACCAAATGCTCGGCGACACGATTGACGCAATCAAGCTGGCGTCCTATGCCGCAATTGGGGTAACGGTTTTGCTCACACTGTTGGTTACGGTTCTGTTCATGAAGATGCTGGTGGCAAAGGATCGTTACTCCATCGCAATTATGAAGTCAATGGGCTTTACAAGCAGAGATATTCGATTACAATATCTGACACGCTCCGCCATCGTGCTGCTGCTGGGCGTTATCATCGGGACAATGCTCGCAAACACGCTGGGCGAGTATGTCGGCGTTGCGGTCATCGCCTCATTTGGCGCGACCACGTTCCGCTTCGTCGTCAATCCGTGGTTCGCGCACCTCTTTTCTCCGATCCTGATTGCGTGCTGCGTGTATATCGGCACACGGCTGGGCGTCTCGGACATTCGCCCGCTCAAAATTTCCGAACACATTAAGGAGACCTGACCTATGGAAAAGATGATAACAGGAAGCGCGCTTGTGAAAACCTTTGGTACAGGCGCGGAACAGGCGAAGGCACTGAACGGAGTAGATGTAGAGATAGAAAAAGGTGAATTTATCGCCGTCATGGGGCCATCCGGTTCCGGGAAATCCACGCTGCTCTTTGCGCTTTCCGGCATGGATGACATATCGGGCGGGTCGGTGCGGTTTAATGAAACAGAGCTCTCCGACCTGCGTGAAAAGGAGCTTGCGGATGTTCGCCGAACGAAAATGGGTTTTATTTTTCAGCAGCCCACCATGCTGAAAAATCTGAACCTCCTGGATAACATCATCCTCCCCGCCGCGCGGGAGGGCAGGAAGGGGACTGCCAGACTTACAGAAAAGGCCAGGGCTCTGATGCAGAAAACCGGAATTGCCGGGCTTGAAAACAGGGACACTGCGGAGGTTTCGGGCGGGCAGCTTCAGCGGGCCGGCATCTGCCGCGCTTTGATGAATACGCCGGAAATCCTCTTTGCCGACGAGCCCACCGGCGCGCTCAATTCAAGGTCGGCAGAGGAAATCATGGGGTTGCTGGTGGACATCAACAAGGAGGGCACCGCGATTCTGCTGGTAACCCACGATGCAAGGGTTGCCGCCCGCGCCGAACGGATTTTGTGCATGAAGGATGGGGTTATCGTTTCCGAGCTGAAGCTCGGGAAGTTCGGCGGCGCGGATATGGAGGCGAGAACGGAACAGGTACTTGCGCTGATGGCGGCTGTAGGGATTTAGAGCAAATGTAGAAAACAGATCGCATACTGAGCGCCAGCAAAAGCAGTGCCAGGCAAGGCGCGCAAACGCCGCACTCCTTGGTGGAAAGGCAAGTTTCAGCAACGCAGCATGGCGCTACTTTTGCCAAGCGAATATGCGCTATGTTTTTGGAATTTGCTCTAGGCAGCGATACATGGACTTTGTCTTCAGGCTGAGCAACCGCCCGCGGGTGGTTGCTTTTTTTGCCCCGGTAGGCTATAATAAATGCACGTCGCCGGTGGGAAATTCTCCCTTCGGCTAAGATGGCTCAGAGGAGGAAAATGTATGCCGTTTACCATTCAGCAGGCAATCGCGGAGCTCAGGAAAAAGCACGTTGCCGTGCTTGGGCTTGGCGTTTCGAATACACCGCTCATTAAAATGCTCCTGCGCGCGGATGTAGAGGTGCTCGCGTGTGACAGAAAGGTGCGCGCGGAACTCTCCGGCAGGGACGAGGAGCTTGAGAGTTTAGGTGCAACGCTCTGTCTGGGCGAGGATTATCTCGACCACCTGCAGGGGCAGGACGTGATTTTCCGCACGCCGGGCCTCCATCCCGATACGCCGCAGCTTGCCGCAGCCCGGCAGCGCGGGAGCCTCATCACGTCGGAGATGGAGCTGTTTTTCCGCGTGTGTCCCTGCAAAATCATCGCCGTGACCGGCAGCGACGGCAAGACGACCACCACCACCATCATCTCGGAGTTTTTGAAGGCTGCCGGCCACACGGTCTACCTCGGCGGGAATATCGGCAGGCCGCTGCTTGCGGACGCGGATGGGATGTTCCCGGAGGATATCGTGGTGCTGGAGCTCTCCTCCTTCCAGCTCATGACGATGACGCGCAGTCCCGATATTGCCGTCGTCACCAATGTGTCCCCCAACCATCTGGACATCCACAAATCCATGGGGGAGTATATCTCCGCCAAGGAAAACATACTCAAATATCAGTCCCCGGACGGCTGCGCGGTGCTCAATTACGATAATGAAATTACCCGCGCCTTCGCCAAAGGCGCTGCGGGTACGGTGCGCTTTTTTGGCCGGAGCGGGGCGCTTGAGCACGGCATTGTCGAGCGGGACGGCGCAATCTGCGATACCGTGGGCGAGGAAACACGCACGGTGCTCCCCCTCGCCGATATCCTGCTCCCCGGCGCGCACAATGTGGAAAACTATATGGCTGCCATCGCCGCCGTGCAGGGGATGGTCTCCGACGACGTGATCCGCGGCGTCGCCAAACGCTTCGCGGGCGTGGAGCACCGCATTGAGCTGGTGCGCACCCTAAACGGCGTGCGCTACTATAACGACTCCATCGCCTCCAGTCCCACGCGCACCATCGCGGGACTGCGCTCCTTTCCGCAGAAGCTGATCCTGATCGCGGGGGGCTATGATAAGCAGATACCGTTTGCGGCGCTCGGCACTGAAATTACAGCGCATGTAAAGCAGCTTTTCCTTACAGGCGATACCGCCGGAAAAATCCGCGCGGCGGTGGAGCAGGCCCCGGGGTACGCTCCGCAGACGACGCCCATTACGGTCATAAACGACTTCACGCAGGCGGTGCTTGCCGCCCATATGGCGGCGCAGCCGGGTGACGTTGTGCTCCTCTCCCCCGCCTGCGCCTCCTTTGACCATTTTGTCAATTTCGCCGCGCGGGGGGAGGCATTTAAAAAGATCGTTTATGGGTTATAATAAATTACACGATTGGCCCGTACTTTTATGAAGGGGGTTCCCCTTCATAAGAAGTAACATGAGAGGAGCCACCCGCTATTGGATAGTAAAGAACGACTGACATATTTAAGCCAAATCAACGCGCCCTCCGGGTTCGAAACCCCTGCAGCGCGCGCAGCGCAAGCGCTGCTGCTCCCCCTGATGGACGAGGTATCCATCGACCGCATGGGCAGCGTAATCGGCGCGCGCCGGTGCGGAAAAGCGGGGGCGAAGCGGCTGCTGCTCGACGCCCATCTCGATGAGATCGGCCTGATCGTGACCGGCATCGAGGAGGGTTTTTTGCGCTTTACCCAGCTCGGCGGGGTCGACCCCCGGATGCTCCCCAACCGCGAGCTGACCGTGCTGACGCCGACGCCGCTGTTCGGCGTGGTGGCGTGCCTCCCCCCGCACGTGCAGACGGCGGAGAGCGCACAGGCCGCCACGGCGATGGATCAGCTCTATATCGACATCGGCATGACGCAGGCGGAAGCGAAACAGGCCGTCCCCATCGGGACGCCTGTTGTGTTCCGCGCCCCCTGCACGCCCCTCGGCGCGGGCCAGCTCTGCGGGAAGGCGATGGACGACCGCTCCTGTTTTGCGGCCCTTGTGCGGACGCTGGAGCTGCTGCAGGATCATCCGCTGGACGTGGACCTCTATGTGATGGGCAGCACGCGGGAGGAGATCTCTGGCGCAGGGGCGAAGGCGGGCACCTTTGCGATCCATCCGGACTGGTGTGTCGCGGTGGACGTCACCCACGGCGCGACGCCGGACGCGCCCAAGCACAGAACCTTCCCGGTCGGCGGCGGGCCCGCCATCGGCGTGGGGCCGAATATGACGCACTGGATGACCGAACGCCTCCAGAAAACGGCGCGGGAGAAGGACATCCCGTACCAGCTGGAGGTCATGGGCGGGAGCAGCGGCACCAACGGCTGGCACATGCAGGTCAGCCGCGAGGGCGTCGCGACGGCGGTACTCTCGCTGCCGCTGAAGTACATGCACAGCCCGGTGGAGACGCTGGACCTGGCAGATCTGGAGCAGCTTGCGCAGCTGCTCGCCGCCTTTACGCTGTCGTTGGGAAAGGGGGCCGAACCACCTTGCTGAATCTGATTAAGACGCTCTGCGCCCTGCCCGGCGTGTCGAGCTTTGAAGGCCCGGTGCGCGACTACATCCGCGCGCGCATCACCCCCTTTGCCGACGACGTGCGCGTGGACGCGATGGGAAACCTCATCGCCTTCAAGCGCGGCAAGCGCCCTGCGGGCAACACCCTCCTGCTCGCCGCGCATATGGACGAGGTGGGGCTGATCGTCCGCGAACTCTGCGAGGACGGGTGCTTGAAATTTGAGACGGTGGGCGGCATCGACCGCCGCGTGCTCATCGGCAAGCGGGTGCGCGTGGGCGCGGCGGGCATCGCCGGCGTCATCGGCCTCAAAGCCTACCACCTCGTGAGCACACAGGAGGAGAAAACCGTGCCCAAGCTGGAGCAGTTTTATATCGACATCGGCTGCACCAAAAAGTTGGAAGCGGAGGCGCTGGTTGCCCTCGGCGACTACGCGGTGTTCGACAGCGACGCGGTGGAGTTCGGCGATGGGCTACTCAAGGCCAAGGCCTTAGATGACCGCATCGGCTGCGCCGTGATGATGAAGCTCATGGAACAGCCGCTGGAGATGGACTGCACCTTCGCCTTCACCGTGCAGGAGGAGGTCGGGACGCGCGGCGCGTTCGGCGCGGCGTTTTCCGTCACGCCCAAAATCGCGCTGGTGCTCGAGACCACGACGGCGGCGGACCTGCCCGACATGCAGGAGCACAAGCGTGTCTGCGTGCCGGGCGGCGGGCCGGTGGTGCCGTTTATGGACGGCGGCTCGGTGGCCAACCGGGGGCTCTACGAGCTACTGCGGACGCTCGCGCGGGAACATGACATTCCGTGGCAGACCAAGCACTATATTGCGGGCGGAAATGACGCCGCCGCCATCCAGCGCACCAAGGACGGGGTGCGCACGGCGGTACTGAGCGCGGCGGTGCGTTATCTGCACGCCCCCGCGAGCGTGGCGAGTGTCCGCGATTTTGACCCGATGCTGCGCCTCGCGCGGCACTTCATCGCCGCCGTTGCGGAAAAGGAGGAGACAGAATGGACCTGATCACAACGCTCCAAGCCCTGAACGCCTGTCACGGCCCTTCGGGGGACGAGAGGGAGATCGCCGAAACCCTATCGCGCCTCTGCGCGCCTTATGTGGACGACTGCCGCGTGGATACGCTCGGCAATCTCATCGCGCACAAAGCGGGACGCGGGCCGAAGGTGCTCTTTGCCTCCCACATGGACAGCGTGGGCTTTATCGTGACGCATATTGAGGAAACAGGTTTCCTGCGCCTTGGCAGGCTCGGCGGGATTACCCCCAGCAGCGTGCTGCACACCCCCGTGCGCTTTCGCAGCGGCATAAAAGGGCTTGTCGCCGCCGAGCAAGGGCTGGCGCGCAAGGCGCTGACCCTGGACGACCTGTATATTGACATCGGCGCGGCGGACCGGGCGGAGGCGGAGGGCATGGTGGCCCTCGGCGACACCGCCGTCTTTGACGCACCCGTCTTTGCGGCGGGTGCGCATAAAATTGTATCGCCCTATCTCGATAACCGCATCTCCTGCGTCGCGCTGCTGATGGCGATGGAAACCATCACGCAGCATGAAAACGACCTCTATTTCGTCTTCACCGCGCAGGAGGAGCTGGGCCTGCGCGGCGCGCGGACTGCCGCGTACGGCATCGACCCCGACTACGCCATTGCCGTCGACGTGACCGCCTGCGACGATATGCCCGGCGCAAAGCACACCGCGAGCGCGGTCACCGGCAAGGGAGCGGGCATCAAAGTGATGGATCACTCGGTGATCTGCCACCCGGCGGTGGTCGCGCGGCTCGAAGCGCTCGCGGCGGAGCACGGCATCGCGGCGCAGCGGGACATGATGCGCACCGGCGGCACCGACGCGGGGGCCATGCATCAGGTGCGCGCGGGCGTGACGACGGGCGGCATTTCCATCCCCTGCCGCTACATCCACTCCCCCACGGAGCTTGCCGACCGGCGGGACGTTGCGGCGGCGGCAGATCTCATTGCGGCGTTCGCCCGCGCCAAATTGGAGGTTTAGGAGCACACATGGCTTTAGAAATAAGTGAGAAAGTGCAAGCGCTCGCCCGGCAGGCGCAGCAGGAGATTCAGGGGCAGTTTGCGGGCATTGACGCGGTCGCGGAGGAGAACACCGCCAGGGTGCTGGGTGCCTTCCGGCAGCACCGGGTGGCGGAAGGCTATTTCGCCGGGACGACCGGCTACGGCTACGACGACGTGGGCCGCGACAGGCTGGAGGATATTTACGCCACCATTTTCGGCACGGAGGACGCGCTCGTGCGCATCGGGTTTGTCAACGGCACCCATGCCATCACCTGCGCCCTGTTCGGCGCGCTGCGTCCGGGGCAGGTTTTGGTCTCGGCGGTGGGCGCGCCGTACGACACCCTGCTGGGGGTGATCGGCGTGACCGAAAAGGGCTTCGGCTCGCTCGCAGATTACGGCATCGGCTACCGTCAGGTGGAAGTAAAGGACAACGCGCCCGACCTTGCGGGCCTCAGCGCGGCGGCGCGGGACCCCGCCGTCGGGGCGGTGCTGATTCAGCGCTCGCGCGGATACGCCACCCGCGCGTCCCTCTCGGTGGAGGAGATCACCGGGCTCTGCCGCTGCATCCGCGCGGTGAATCCGGGTGCGGCCATCATCGTGGACAACTGCTACGGCGAGTTTGTGGAGGTGTGCGAACCGACGCAGGCGGGGGCTGACCTTGTGGTCGGCTCCCTCATCAAAAACCCCGGCGGCGGCCTTGCCCCCACCGGCGGCTATATCGCGGGGCGGCGGGATCTCGTGCAAAACGCCGCCATGCGCCTCACCTGTCCCGGCATCGGCAAGGAGTGCGGCGCATCGCTGGGCCAAAACAGGGCGCTCTATCAGGGCCTGTTTCTCGCCCCCCACACCGTGGCGCAGGCCCTCAAAACAGCTGTATTCAGCGCGCGGATGCTGGAGCTGCTCGGCTATCGGGCCGACCCGCCCTCCACCGGCACGCGCCACGATATCATTCAGATGATCCACTTCGGCGCGCCCGAGCCGCTCAAGCGGTTTTGCGGCGGCATTCAGTCCGGCGCGCCGGTGGATGCCTACGTGACACCGGAGCCGTGGGACATGCCGGGCTACGACTGCCAGGTCATCATGGCGGCAGGGGCCTTTATTCAGGGCGCGTCCATCGAGCTATCCTGCGACGCGCCGATGCGCGCGCCCTATACGGCATACTTGCAGGGCGGGCTGACCTACGAATCGGGCAAGCTCGGCGTGATGCTGGCGGCAGAACGCCTGCTCGCGGAGGAATAGGGCAAGCCGCGCCGCGCATAAGCTCCCTTGGGGGAGGTGGCGCGATGCACAGATACCGCAGAAAACGGCGGGGAAAAGTGCGGTTCTGGCAGCGGACGTGGTTTTTTAACCTCCTCTCCGCGGCGCTCGGCATCTCGCTGGCCCTGCTGCTGATCTGGGGGGTGGACGCGCGGCTGCGCCCGGTGATCGCCGACACGGCGGAGAGCAAGACGCGCAACGTCGTGACCGCGCTTGTGAGCGAGGTTGTGCTCGACGTGATGACCGAGCGGGGCTGGGGCTACGACGACTTCGTCACCATCCAGACCGATACGGATGGGCGTGTCACCCTGATGACAACAGACACTGTAAAGCTAAACACCTTGCGTTCCGATATCCTCACGCGCGTTGTGGCACAAGTTGAGGATTTGGACACCGGCCAGCTCGGCATTCCGTTCGGGACGGTCACGGGCTTTTCGCCCGCAGGCAGCTGGTGGCCCACCCTGCCGGTGAAGGTGGTCGCCGTGGCATCGTCGAGCGCGGCATTTGAAAATGAGTTTTCTGAGGCGGGGATTAACCAGACGCTGCACCGGATTGTGCTCAATGTGGAGGTCACCGTAAAACTGCTCATTCCCGGCGGGACGGTGGAACTGGAGATTCCGAACAGTGTCTGTCTGACCGAGACACTCATTGTGGGGCAGGTGCCGGAGGCCTACTTGACGCCCTCATAGGTGCGTCCCTGCTTCTTCTGGAGTGGGTTCCCTTGCCCTGCTTGCTTGTCCTTATTTTTCGCCTACGCAGCGGACGGCAGGCTTCCACCCTGCATCCTTACGAGGGACGAGGGGCCCGGCGGTGATGCTATTTTGGCAGGCAGCAAAAATCGCAAGTAGCCCCCTCAGGTTTAGCAATCAAAAGTTTATAGTCCGGCTACCGCCCAACGACTACGGTAGTGCCCCAAACTTGTAAGTAGTAGCCTATGACGAACTGCCTGCATGAACCGCCACGGATGCTGAGTCCTATTGTGTTGATTCTGCCCCACGAGGATTTGTACGAACAAGCTTCTACGAGCAAATGCCAACGGGGATAGCAAGCATCCGTGGCGGATTGTTGGCACAAAAGAAAACCGCAACTGCACACACGCTTTGCAGTCCGACATGCCGTGGGGCGGCAGCCGGACTGGCAAAGTTGCTGGTTATTGAACCGAAGCCCTGCGCGCTTTCGACAATGCAATCTACCGAAAACCGTAGCCGCCGGGCCCCCGTCCATCGTGAGGGTGCAGGGTGGAGCCCTGCCTCCCGCTGAGTAGGCGGAAATTAAGGAGGCCTTTCATGAACCCACAGGAGGAAATCGCCCTGCTCCGCAAAGAGCTGGAGGAGGCGAACTATCAGTATTACACATTGGACGCGCCCACCCTTTCAGACTTTGACTTCGACCGGAAGATGCGCCGTCTGGAGGAGCTGGAGGTAGCGCACCCCGACCTCGCATCCCCCGACTCCCCCACCCGCCGGGTGGGCGGACAAGTAGCCGAGGGCTTTTCGCAGGTGGAGCACCGCGTCCCGATGGAGAGCCTGCAGGACGCGTTTTCCAACGAGGAGCTGCTTGATTTTGACCGCCGTGTACGCGCGGCCGTTGATGCACCCGCGTATATTGTGGAGCCGAAAGTGGACGGGCTGTCGGTGGCGCTGGAGTACGAAGACGGCGTGTTTGTCCGCGGCGCGACCCGTGGCGACGGCCGCGTCGGAGAGGATATCACCGAGAACCTGCGGACGGTCAAATCCATCCCCCTGCGCCTGCCCGATACGCTAGCACGCCTCACCGTGCGCGGGGAGATCTATATGCCCAAAACCGTCTTCCGCGCGCTCAACGAGCAGCGGGAGCTGCGCGGCGAGCCGCTCTTTGCCAATCCCCGCAACGCCGCCGCAGGCACGGTGCGGCAGCTCAACCCGAAAATTGTGGCGGATCGGAAGCTGGATATCGCAGTGTTCAACATTCAGCTTGCGGAGGGGCGCGGCTTCTCCTCCCACGCGGAGACGCTGGACTATCTGGCGCAGCAGCGGTTTAAGGTGATCCCGCATTACCGGTGCGCCGATATGGGGGTGGCGTGCGCACAGGTAGCGCGTATCGGCGAAACGCGGGAGATGTTCCCGTTTGATATCGACGGTGCCGTCATCAAGGTGAACGACTTAGCGCAGCGCGCATTGCTCGGCAGCACGGCAAAATTCCCCCGCTGGGCGGTGGCCTTTAAGTACCCGCCGGAGCAGAGGGAATCGGTTGTGGAGCAGATTATCATTCAAGTCGGTCGCACAGGCGTGCTGACTCCGAAGGCGGTGCTGACACCGGTGCGCCTCGCAGGGACAACGGTCTCCAACGCGACGCTGCACAATCAGGATTTTATCGCTGAGAAGGATGTCCGCGTCGGCGACACCGTGGTGGTGCAGAAGGCAGGCGAGATCATCCCGGAAATCCTCTCTGTCGTGATGGAAAAGCGCCCGGAAGGAACCGTGCCATACACCATTCCGCCAGTGTGTCCGGTCTGCGGCGCGACGGCGGAGCGCGACGAGGACGGGGCACATCTGCGCTGCACCGGCACGGAATGCCCCGCGCAGCTCCTGCGCCGCCTGACCCATTTTGCCTCCCGCGACGCGATGGATATCGAAGGGCTCGGCCCCGCCGTGGTAGAGTCGCTGGTCGGCGCGGGCATGGTACACGGCTTTGCGGACCTGTACCATCTGGACGCCGACGCGGTCGCCGCGCTGGATCGGATGGGGAAAAAGTCGGCGGAGAATCTGCTCGCCGCCATCACGCGCTCCAAGGAAAACGACGCGAGCCGCCTGCTCTTTGGCTTTGGCATCCGGCAGGTGGGGCAGAAGGCGGCGCGGGCGCTCACCGCGCACTTCGGCGCACTGGGCGCGCTCATGGAGGCGACGGAGGAGGACTTGACGGCGGTACCCGATATCGGTGACATTACGGCGCGCAGCCTGACGACATGGTTCCAAAGCCCGCAGAACAGGCTGCTGATTGACCGGCTCAAGGAGGCGGGTGTCAATATGGAAAGCCACGAAACCCCCAAGGGCGACAATCTCACAGGGCAGACCTTTGTCCTCACCGGCACCCTCGAAAGCCTGACGCGGGAGGAGGCTGGCGCGCAGCTCGAGGCGCTCGGCGCCAAGGTTTCCGGCTCCGTCTCCAAAAAAACCTCCTTCGTTGTGGCGGGGGAGGCGGCGGGCTCAAAGCTCAAAAAAGCGCAGGAGCTCGGCGTCCCGGTGCTGACTGAGGCGGAGTTACTAGCTCTTTTGGCGCCATAAAACAAAGCGGAGGCTGTTTCAACATAAAATTGAAACAGCCTCCGCTTCAGCCTGTCAAAGAACGGCTGCTTTCATCAGTCGAAAGCAGCCGTTCTTGTGCTAAACAACGTAAATATGGGAAAAAAGCGGTGAAC
>JAJQEJ010000017.1:0-29078 GCA_021201735.1 Oscillospiraceae bacterium
GCGTTGCGGGCACCGCTGCATGATGCAGTGATGCCCGCTTTGTCTTCGGTCTGGAGGCTGTAGACAAAGTCTACAGCCTCACGCCCGCTGTATTTCCGGTCGTTTCTTTAGGTAGCTGCCGCGCTGCTGTCTGTTGTCTGACCGGGCATCGTGCCGCCGTCCGGGGGGGTACCCATATCGCCCATGGCACCCATGGCACCCATGTCACCCGGCATCGTGCCGCCGCCCATCGGCTGATCCTGCTGGTCGAGCTGGGAGAAGCGCATCAGGATGGTTGCCGCCTGCGCGCGGGTGAGATTCCCGCTCGGCGCAAGGGTGGTGGTTGTAACCCCGCTGATCAGGCCCTGCTCCACCGCCCACTGCATCGCGGTCTTCCCTTCCGTTGAGAGGGAGGAGACGTCGGTGTACCCGCTCAATGTCTCGGTGGCGGACGTATCCGCGCCGGTATAGCGCGCGTAATTCTGGAGTATGATCGCCATCTGCTCACGGGTGACGAGGGTGTCGGGTGAGAAGCTGCTATTACTCGCCTCCATGATCCCGTTTGCAACCACCCAGTTGACGGCGTCGACGTACCACGCGTCGGAGGCCACATCCTTGAGTCCCTGGCTCTCCGCCGTGGGAGAACCCTCCATGTTGTAGAGGATCTGCGCCATCATCGCGCGGCTGAGGGTGCCGTCAGGCGAGAATTCATTGGCCGCTGTGCCGCTCATGATGCCGCGCTGCTGGGTAAACTGCACCGCCTGATAGTACCAGCTGTCTGTGGCAACGTCTGTAAAGGCGCTTTGCGTGGTACGCTCACCGCCCATGCCGCCGCCGCCCATTGCGCCCATGCCGGTTGCGCCGGTACCCGCGCCTGCCGTGGCTTCGGCGGCCTGTGTGCCGTCGAGCCAGAGGGTATAGGTCTCGCCCTCCGTTACGCTGTCGTCAAGGAAGATGACGTGGCTCACACTTTTTGTCCCGGTTGTGGTATAAATGGTGTTGCCGTCACTGTCGCGGATCTCAAGTTCCGTCCCCGCAACAATGGAGATGGACTGTGCGGTCGTCTGGGTTGTGGTCTGATCCGTGCCCGTCTGCCCGCCGAACTGCGGAACCGTCTGGGTGGCATCCCCTGTGGTCGTCTGACCATCCGTCGTGGTCGTGGTACCCGGCTGTCCGCGGGTTCTCCCGCCGCCGAACTGTCCGGTCGTGCCGGTTGTGTCCGTGGTGCCTGTCGTGTCGGTTGTGGCTGTCGTGTCGGTATTCATCCTGCCACCCATGCCGCCGCCCATGCCGGTGCCGTTGCCGAAGGAGACATAGGTACCGTAGCTTGGATACTGCGTCATGCCGCCCACGTCCATGAAGAGGAAGGTGCCGCCCTCATAGGTGCACACGCCGTCATAATCCAGCGCGCCTTCTCCGTTTGTGACCGGGCCGTGTACTACCATCGAACCGCCGTAGAGGTTGATAGCGGCGTTTGAGTCGAGGCCGTCCGCCTTGGAGTCGACAATCCATGTACCGCCGTAAACATTGATGGCAAAGTCATACTGCGCAAGGTCGCTGTTTGCGGCGTTGATGCCGTCATCGGATGCGACAACGCTTCCGGTGCCGGAATACAGGTTGATGACCGCCCCTTCAATTCCTTCGACGCTGCTCGAAATGGTGATGACCGGCCCGCTCTCGCTGTCCTTGGTGCCAATATTCAGCGTATAGTCCGCGTGAATGGCGTCGTCCCCGGTCTGGATGGTGTAGGTGCCGCCGGTGATGTTCATCTCCGTGCCGACATGCAGGCCGTCGTCGGCACAATCGAGGACGTATGTCCCGCCGGAGAGGTTCAGGGTGTTGACCGCCTTAATCCCCTTTGCGCTGTCGTCCGTCCCGAGCGTCGCCTGATAGCCGCCGCCCGCCGTGATGGTCAGGGTGCCGTCGCTGATATTGACGTCATTGCCCTGCACGCCGTCACCGGCGGAGACAATGATGATGGTGCCGCCCGTGATGTTTACCGCGCCGAGGGATACCGTGTCGTCCGCATCGGGCTCGGCCTTTATCCCGTCACCCGCGGAGCTGAGCGTGATGGTACCGCTCTCGACGGTCAGGGTGCCGTCGCTGGCAAGGGCGTTGTTTGCAGCGGTGATGTCGAGCGTCAGCTCCGACACGGTGATGTTCGCCTCCGCCGCGCCCTTGACGCCGTTTTTACAGGTGCCGTTCACCGTCAGCGCGCCGGGGCCGGTGAGCAGCATTGTGCCGCCGCTTTTGACCTTAATGCCTGCGCCGCCGAATTCCGTGTCGGCCTCGTTTGCGATGTCCTCATTGTCGGTCAGAATATTGATCCCGTAGACCTGTATGGTGACCTCAGTGGACTTATTGCAGGTGATGGGCGCGGTACTGGACGAGCCAAGGGAGAGTCCGTTTAAGATCAGCGTCACGCCCGTGAGCTCCTTCTTGACCGTCACGGTTCCCTCCGCCGCGGTACCGGTCAGCACATAGGTGCCCGCCGCGGTGATGGTGAGGTCGGTGCCGCTGATTTCATACCCCCCGCTGCCGCTGCCGGAGACGGCAATGGCGCTGTCGGAGAAGGTAAAGGTGTTGTCGCTCTCGCCGATGGTCGCGGCGCTCACGCTCACCGCTTTGTTCATGGTACATGCCGCGACCAGGATGAGGACGAACGCCACCCCAAGCACAACGCCAAGGATACGCTTCGGCACAGTCCGTGTGCCCTGTTGGTTATTCATAGCAATTGACTCCTTTCCAGTAAAACCAGTGCTTACAATCTTTCTGTGGGTTCTCTGCCACAGACAATTTCCAGATTTCCGTTGCGGCAGCGCAGCTGGTCGATGAATTCCTTTTCCCGCTGCGCACTGCGCAGGCAGACATGGTATTGCAGCTTATAAAGGCTCCCCATATCGGTGGTTTTGACTGACAGCAGCTTATTTTTGCTGGTATACTGCGCAAACAGGTCGTCAAACACGTCGGTATAGTCCAGATCCTCCGGGATAGTGATGCGCAGCTCCCGCTCCTCACCGGAGCCGCGCGCCGATATGAATTGTGAAAGTATCATCAGGACGCACACGACAATCGCCGCCAATATCCCGATGACCACATAGCCCATGCCGCAGGCGAGGCCCACCGTCATCCCCAGAAAAATGGTTGTGATATCGCGCGCGGTGCCCGGCGCGGAGCGGAAGCGGATCAGGCTGAACGCCCCCGCCACCGCCACGCCCGCGCCGAGATTCCCGTTGACGAGCAGAATGACAATCTGAACCAAAAACGGGAGAAATGCGAGCGTAATGCTCATACTTGTGCTGCCGTCCGCGACCCGCTTGTAGCTCCACGCGATGAAAAATCCGAGCACCAGAGAGATCACGGCACAGATCAAAAAGGCTGTCAGCGTAATCGTGTCACCGTAAACCGATGCAAATATTCCGTCAAGCATAATGCCTTAACACCTCCTGCGGTGTCCCGCATTTTTTCCATTCCCGATACGCCTTGCCGTATTTGGAAAAGCTGCCCGGATAGGCGCGCGCCTGCGTCAGCGCATCCGTTAGCCACATGGGCATGCCGTTGGGTATCTTCAGCTCCATTAGGCACTGGCCGGGCTGCATCACCGGCTGCCCCCACGCGCCCTCCTGCAAATCCAGATGGTTTTGCCGCCAGCAAATGTCGCTGTCAAAGGTCACGCGCAATTCGGGATCCTCTATGCCCTTGAGGGATTCCCGACGGTAGCTGATCACCATCGCGGGTTGCAGATTGCCGTAATAGTCTAAAACCCAGTCCAGTTCCTGAAAGAGCTGGCCCCCGTCGCCCGGATCCTTGCCGGCGAGATAGTCCATCGCCCGCCAGAGCGGCAGGGCGACGCGCCGCTTATAGACCACACCGTAGACTTTTTTCTTCAGCTCAATAAAGGCCTGGTCGTTCTCTCCCGGTACGCCGTACGTGCGCAGGCGAAGCTTTTCTTTATAGACAGGCTTTTCGAGCGACCGGCGGATGAGCCGGAAATCCGGCGTATCGTAGTACAGATTGCAGATATCTGTTTCAAAAAACTCGTCCGCTTCCATGTGCGTCTCAAATGCCGACATCAGCGACTGCTGCTGCGCCGCGTCCAGGATATATTTTACTTCTTTGCGTTGAAAGCATTTTTTGTATTTGGCCATTGGGATCACCTCCATCTGCTTTCTGACACTAGTATATTTACATTTCCTTTAGGAAAGATTGAACTAACGCATATAATTCTCCTGCACAGGTGGTAAAAATCGCCTGAAAAAGAAAAATTTCCGAAATAGACGATGGTTTCATCGTCTATTTCGGAGGTTTTCGCTTCTCTATGGGGGGATTCCTGTCCACAAGAAGTACAGCCTAACCCTAATTTGACATCCGCTTAATGACCTTCAGCCTCACAAACTCCTCGCGGTTTTTCTCCTCCAGCGCGTCGGTGATGACGCGTATCGTCTCATCCAGCCCCGGAATGACGATGTTTTGCAGGGCGTTGGCCCGCTTCTGCGCCTTTTTGATGGAGGTCGCGAGACGATAAATCGACGTCTCCACCTCGGCAAGCTGGCGCGTGAGCTCCTTTACCCGATGGAACTTGATATAGCAGTCGTCCAGCTCCGCGCAGGTGTCACTCAGCCCGTACTCCGGATACGGCGGACGGGCGTTATCCGGGATATGGGGCAGCTCCACCCCCATCACGGAGTGGTAGCGCAGCTCCAGCGAGTTATCCACATCGACGCCCTCGGCGATGCGGTCACAGATGCCAAGGCGGATATTCGCCTTTTGCAGCGCCGTATACGCCTCAGTAAAGACGGTGTCGATCTGTCCCTGCACCTCTTTCGCCGTGTCGAGCAGGGACATGATTTCGCGCACGAGGATATTTCGTTTCCGATCCATCAGCTCATAGCCGGTCTGCGCCAGCTCGCGGGAGCGCTTTGCGGCCATCAGGTTCCCTTTGGTAGGGAGAATTGCCGTTGCCATCGCTGCAACCTCCTTTCGGCGCGGTGTATGCTAACAGTTTTATTTCGCTGTCTCCAGCAGGGTCTGGTATGCGTTTTCCACATAGTGCGCCGCGACGGTGGCGGAATCCACACGGTCGAGCTCCGACTTGGGCAGGATGGTCAGGAGCTTCCAGCCGAGGTCAAGCGTCTCCTCAATACTGCGGTCTGCAAAGGCGCTCTGCTGGACGAATACGCGCTCAAACGCCTGCCCGAAGCGGAGATAGCAGCGGTCAATTTCGCTCAGCTCATCCTCACCGATGACCGAGGCGAGAGAGCGCACGTCCTTCACCTTGGAGTAGGACGCGAAAAGCTGATTGGAAAGATCGGGGTGATCCTCGCGCGTATACCCCTTGCCGATGCCGTCCTTCATCAAACGCGAGAGGGAGGAGAGGATATTGATGGGCGGGTAAATGCCCTGCTGGTCCATGTCGCGGTCAAGCACGATCTGCCCCTCCGTAATATAGCCCGTGAGGTCGGGGATGGGGTGGGTGATATCGTCGTTCGGCATGGTGAGAATGGGTACCTGCGTCACCGAGCCCGGCATGCCGTGGATGAGGCCCGCGCGCTCGTAGAGGGAGGCAAGGTCGGAATAGAGGTACGCGGGGAAGCCCTTCCGGGACGGGATCTCCCCCTTGGAGGAGGAGAACTCGCGCAGCGCCTCACAGTAGGACGTCATGTCGGTCATGATGACAAGCACGTGGTACCCGCGCGTAAAGGCGAGGTATTCCGCCGCCGTCAGCGCGCAGCGCGGGGTCAGGATGCGCTCAATGATGGGGTCGGACGCAAGGTTGAGGAACATGACCACCCGCTGGAGGGCCCCCGCCTCCTCAAAGTTACGGCGGAAGAAGTCCGCTGTGTCGTTCTTTACGCCCATCGCGGCAAAGACGATGGCAAATTCCCCGTCCTCGCCCGCCACATGCGCCTGCCGGACGATCTGCGCCGCAAGCTCGTTATGGCGCATACCGGAGCCGGAGAAAATCGGCAGCTTCTGCCCGCGGATGAGGGTCGCGGTCGCGTCAATGGCGGAGAGCCCTGTATAGATACAGCTGCGCGGGTACTGGCGGGAAACCGGATTGATGGCGCCGCCGTTGATGTTGCGCGTCTCCTCATGATAGAGCGCGCCCAGCCCGTCAATCGGACACCCCGCCCCGTCGAACACGCGGCCGAGCATATCGGGGGAAAGGCCCATCTCCATGGGGTGGCCGGTAAAGTGGGTGCGCGCGTTTTCCAGCGAAATGCCGTGGGTGCCCTCGAACACCTGGAGCACCACGCGCTCCCCGTCGATCATAATGACGCGGCCCATGCGGCTCTCGCCGCTTGTGAGGGTGATCTCCGCCACCTCGTCATAGGCCGCCCCCGTCACCCCGTCGAGCGCGATCAGGGAGCCGGAGAGCTCCGAAAGGCCGATATATTCCAGTTTCATTCCATCACTCCTAGCTGTTGGTCCGTATGACCTGGTTCAGGACATCCCGAATCTGCGCTTTATAGTCGTCAAATTTCCCCAGCTCGTCGTTCTTAACCTCATATTTCATCTTATTGACTGTTTCAAATATGCCGGTCGCGACCAGCTGCGAGAGGGGGATTGCCTTCTCCACCAGCTCCTTTGCGCCGTCGTAGAGCGTCAGGATGACGTCCATCATCTTAAACTGCTTTTCCATCGGCACGTAGGTATCCACGTCGTTATACGCGTTTTGCTGTAAGAAGCAGACACGCACAAGCTTTGCAATCTCAATGGTCAGCTTCTGATCCTCGGGCAGGATATCGGCACCGATGAGCTTGACGATTTCCATCAGCTTCGCCTCCTCCTGCAGGAGGGTAAACAGGCGCTGACGGTAGGGGACGAACAGGGGGCTCACGTTACTGTCATACCACGGCTTGAGATCGTCCACATATTCGGAATACGACGTCAGCCAGTTGATGGATGGAAAATGGCGCGCGTAGGCAAGGGCGCGGTCAAGGCCCCAGAAGGTGCGCACATAGCGCTTGGTGTTCTGCGTGACCGGCTCGGAAAAGTCGCCGCCCTGCGGAGAGACCGCCCCGACCACCGTGACCGACGCCTCCTTCCCCTCGAGCGTTTTGATATAGCCCGCGCGCTCGTAAAATTCGGCGAGGCGGGAGGCGAGATACGCGGGGAAGCCCTCTTCCGCCGGCATCTCCTCCAGCCGCCCGGATATCTCGCGCAGTGCCTCCGCCCAGCGCGAGGTGCTGTCCGCCATCAGCGCCACATGGTAGCCCATGTCGCGGTAATACTCCGCCATGGTCATGCCGGTATACACCGACGCCTCACGCGCCGCGACCGGCATGTTGGAGGTGTTGGCGATGAGAATGGTGCGGCTCATCAAGGGCTGGTGGCTCTTCGGGTCGAGGAGCTTTGTAAACTCCTCCAGCACCTCCGTCATCTCATTGCCGCGCTCGCCGCAGCCGAGATAGACGATGATATCCGCGTCCGACCACTTGGCGAGCTGGTGCTGCGTCATGGTCTTGCCCGCGCCGAAGGGGCCGGGGATCGCCGCCGCGCCGCCCTTGCCGACGGGGAAAAACGTGTCGATGACCCGCTGGCCTGTCAGAAGCGGGCGGTCGATGGGCATCCGCTCACGCATGGGGCGCGGGGTGCGGATGGGCCAGTACTGGCTGAGCTTGAGTTCGTGCACCTTGCCCGCCTCGTCCGTCAGCTCCGCAAGCACCTGCGTGACGTTATATTCGCCGTCCGGCGCGACGCTTGTAATTTTCCCCTCAAGTCCCGCGGGGATGAGGCAGCGGTGGGTGATGAGCGTCGTCTCCGGGCAGGAGGCGTACATCGTCCCCGGGCGCACCGTGTCGCCCACCTTCACCGCCATGGTGACCTGCCAGAGCGCCGATTCGTCGAGCGACGGCAAATTCAGCCCCCGCCCGATAAAGACGCCGCTGCGCTGCTCAATCTCGGTCAGCGGACGGGCGATTCCGTCAAAGATATGGCTGAGCAGGCCCGGCCCTAACAGCATCGACATGGGCGCGCCGGTGGTGGTCACCGGCTGGCCGGGCTTGAGGCCCTCGGTATCCTCATAGACCTGCACCGTGGTGACGCCGTCCTTAATGCCCACCACCTCGCCGGTGAGTCGCTCGTCGCCGACGTGTACCATGTCCATCAGTCCCAGCGCCCGTCCGCCGACCACCGTCACGACCGGCCCGTTGATGCCACGGATGGCATACTGTGTATCATTCATAAAAAACTGCCACCCTTTCTCTTAGTTTGATTCCGCGACTGCCTGCCCGAAGAGCTCGGCAAAGGTACTGTCAAGCGCGCGGAGCATACCGTCGAAGGTGGAGTCCACCCGCAGACCGAGCGCGGGGGCGTCGAGTACGATTCCGCCCAGGCGGAAGTCCCCCTCCAACACGGAAATTTCCACATCGGGCGCAAGCGCAGTCAGCTGTCCGGCAAGGGGCATATCCTCCTTGCGCAGGTACAGGCGCGCCTGCTTTGCCCCTTCCAGCGACCGGATTGCGTCCCGAAAGAGGCCCGAAAGCCTTGCGGCGTATTGCGGGGACGCGGTAAAGTCCCGCAGGCGTTTGGTTACCCCTGCAAAGACCTCCTCGGTGATCTCCTTGCGCCGCACCGCGAGCGCCCGCTTCTGCTCCAGCGCGTGCTGAGACACCCGCTTGCCCGCGTCGGTATGGATGCGGGAGACCTCACTGTGGACAAAGTTATAAGAGTCCAGCAGGATCAGATCCTCGGCAGCGGATAGCGCGGCTTTGCGCTTTTGCTGGAGCTGCGCCAGCTTACGCTCATTTTCAGCCGCCGCCTCCTGCAAAATGGCGGAGGTAAAGCGCTCGATTTTTTGATCTAAATCAGGCATGGCGTAAGACTCCTCCCCTCACAATTTTTTCTCCAATGCAAGCGATTACAGCGAGACGCCGATGGCCTCGCGCACATAGCGCATGATGGAATTGGACGCCCGTCCGGCGCTGTGCCGGTCGGGGATCTCCACCACCAGCGGGCGCTGCGCCGTCAGCTTGAGGGGGGCGACCAGCTCAGAGCAGAGCGTCGCGAGCCGCTCTGTGATCAGCAGCACGCCGATCTCCGGATCGGCCGCCGCCGCGGCAATCGCCTGCCTCAGCTCCCCCTCGCCACGCACCACCACGCCCTCAATGCCCGCAACGCGCAGGCCGACCTGGGTGTCCGTGCTGTCGGTAATGACAAAGTACTTCATATCAGGTAAAGAGCAGCAGCAGCGCGACGATCAGGCCGTACAGCGCGACGCCTTCCGCGAGGCCGACGAAGATCAGCGCCTTACCAAAGTTCTTGTCGTTTTCAGAGATCGCGCCGAGCGCGGAGGAGGCCGCCGCGGAGACCGCGATGCCGCCGCCGATGCCGGAAAGGCCCACCGCAAGGGCGCTGCCGATATACTTCATGCCGTCGGCCATGCCGCTCGCGGCCTGCGCCGCCGTGTCCATCACGGGGGCCGCCGCCGATGCGCTGCCGCCGAAGCCGAGTACCGTCGCCATCACAAGACAGCCGAAAAACGCGATGATGTTGGTGCCGAGGGCGCGCTTGGCCTGCGTACCCGTGTATTTGCGAATGCCGACCAAAAACAGGGGTGAGAGCATGGCGAAGGTTGCCACCAAAAGTGCCAGATATTTCATAATAAACATCCTCCAAAACTTTATTTAGAGCCTGTATGCACAGATAAAAAATGACGCATTGGCGAGGGATTTTTTCGCCAGGCAAGGCGAATTTTTGCGGCAATACTTTGTGTATTGCAAGAAAATTGAACGAAGCTTGACGAAAAAAGACCCGTCAAGGCGGCGTTTTGTTCTGTGCGTACAGGTTCTTAGTTACTGCGGGTTGTGTAGTCGATAATCTTTGGCTGGAACGGAACGCCGCCGTCGTCGTAAAAGCGGCCGAACAGTTCGTAAAATTCCAAACGCAGCACCTGAATGCATACGAGCAGGCCCTCAAAGCCCATGACAAAAATATTGCCCGCCACAAGAATGACAACATTGTCGGAGCCTGCCAGCATGTGTACCACCAGCATCAGCCCCACATGGGTGATGGCGTACGCGCCGATACGCAAAAAGGATAGCGTGTTGGTCAAATAGGAGAGCAGCGTCTCAAAGAGCTCAAAAAAGCCCACGCCGATGAATTCGCCGAGGTTGAGCTTGTTCCAGTCCGGGTCGCCCTTACATAGCCTTGAGAGCGGCTCCTTGAGGAAAATCAGCACCAGCGGCACGATTAAAACCGGGATAACATAGGTGGGCACAAAGAGGTTGACCTTCAAAATCAGGGTACAGAGTGCAGCGATGATCAGGCCCAGGTAAAACACCATGCCCGCAAGGCCGTTCGGCCCGAAGAGAATCTTTTCAAAGTTGCGCTGCCGCACGCCGTTGATGATATTGAGCACCATCACAAACCCGATCATCACGACGCCGAGTCCGAGCGACGCCATCAGCAGCAGCATGACGTTGCCGTCCTCCAGGATCTTAAACCCGGGGAGCATATCCTCAAACCCGAACACCGAGCCGTAGACGCAGCCGAACACCGCACCCGAAAGTCCGCAGCAGGTTATAATATTGCCCAGCCACATCTTCCACACCTTGGTCATCAAAATCCCCGCGAGCGCAACGCATAGCCCCTGGCCGATATCGCCGAACATGATGCCGAAAAACAGGCAGTAGGTGATGGCCATGAAGATGGACGGGTCCATCTCGTTATAGGCGGGCAGGCCGTACATCTCCAGAAACGGGCCGAATACGCGCCCGAAAAACGGGTTTTTGAGCTTGGTGGGCGGCTTGGTCTGCTCAATGCCCTCCGGCATATCCACCGCGATGGAGAGCGACTCGAACGCGGAGAAGCGCGTGGTCAGCTCCGCGAGGGCGTCCTCCGGCACCCAGCCCATGAGGTAGAACGTCTCGTTGCTGCACGCGGCGTAACGGCGCAGGTCGGCGCAGTCGTGGTGGTAGCGCAGATAGGAGTAGGCCGAGAGCAGCCGCTCGCGCTCCTTCTCCCGCAGGGCGAGCAGCTGAATTTCGAGCTTCTCCGCCTGCCGCTGCGCGGTCTGCGCCTCCTCTCTGAGCTGGGCAATCGCCTCGTCCACCGTGCCGTGTGGGCGGACGTCCAGATGGATGACCGCAAAGTGCATGGATGCAAAAAACTGATCCATCGCCTGACTTGTCTGTTCCGTTGTAAAATAAATGCCGTACACCTGCCGCGCCTCGATGGAGGTGGGGATGAAGATCACATCCTCATTTTCCTCCAGCATCGCCCCAAACGCGTCATAGGTCTCCCGCGGGAGCGAGCCGTAGCGAAAGCGCGCGTAGTGGAAGCTCCACAGATCGTCGAGATTCGCGGTCAACCCCTGTAGATGCTCAAACTTTTCCGCCACCTTGCCGCTCTGATCCGCGATGTTGATTTGCCCCTCCCGCTCCTGCTGTATGTCGTTAATCTGCCCCTCCAGCTCATCGAGATAGGCGATCAGCGCGTCCTCCTCCTGCGAGAGAACAAACGGGACATGTCCCAGCGCGATCCCCGACCGCTCGGCCAGCTCCTCCGCGCGGCGCAGCTGTTTTGTGTATGTGTTGACATAGGGCATGGGGGCGAGGCCTTCCATTCCACTTAGCATCAGCATCGCGTTTTCCGGGTGAAAGGCCTGGTCAATCACGCAGGAAGAGACAAATGCGTCAAACTGCTGCCGGGGTCCGGCAGCGGTCACAAGCCTCATTGGTACCACGGACAAAGGGGATCATCTCCCTTCCCTTCTAAATTTCTTACATACCGGCAAGCTTCACCATCGCCGCGTCATAGGCAACGCCGTATTTGACCGATTCGATCACATTGATGAGTGTCTGCAGCTCAAATTCCTTCTCCTGAAAATAGGCCAGCAGCGTGTGGACAGACGGCTCATCGGAGACCAGATGCCGCCGGAAGAGGAGGTAGAGCATGCGGCGCACCTCCTCCTCCAGCTCGCCGACGTCGGTCTGCGCGAAATACTTCCTGTATGGCGAGTCCTGCAACAGCGCCAGTGTCGCCTCCAGATCGGGCGCTGCAACCATCTGCCGCAGCTGCTCGCCGCGCAGCGGGCCGTTCGACGGGATAAGCGCCATCATATATAGCTCGCTCGGTGCCTGAGGATAGTAGCGCTTGAGGCGCAGAATGTGGATGATATTGAGAAAGTCGACCTGCATGCCGTGCGACTTGCGCAAAAGCGCCCGCATTGTTTTCTTCCCGTAGGCGCCGATCAGTCGCTGCTGATAGGATTCGAGCGTAATCTGCAACAGGGAGTCCACCGCCGCATACTCCGGCAGTGTCTCCTCCGCCTGCGGGCGCAGGTGGCGCAGTGCCTCGGCAAAAATGGTGTCCCGCGCGGCGGCGATCAGCCCGTCATAGTCCTTGCACTGCTCCAGCTCATCGGTACTGAGCTTGCTGTGAACCAAAAACTTATTTTCCGGCGGCTTCCCCTTGTAATAGCCGCCGCTCTTGAGCCGGCGCATTGTGTTTAGAATTGCCTGCCGCTCGGCGTTGCGCACGGGGACGCGCAGGATTGGGATGTCCTTCTGCCCCACATAGTGCATCAGAGAGGCGTATTCGGCGTAGAGCTGCCCGCGCAGCGCCGTCTCCAGCTCAATGCGCCCGACAAAGCCCCCGCTCGCGGTCACGGTGCTCAGCTCGCTGACCGCCTCGGACCAGCCGGAGCGCTGGCGGAGATAGTCGAGTATCTCCTCCTCGCTCCTCAGCGCCGCAATGTGCTCATAGTCCTCGGTGCGCAGGCGCCGACCGAACATGGCGCGGATTTTGGTCTGCACCGCCCCATATTGCATCAGCCCCGACATCATGCCCCATCACCTGCGATTTCGGCGAAGAGCGTCTGTATCCAGCCCTCTTTATGCGCGTGATACGCCCGGTTGATGCGCGCCATCGCCGCTTCAAAGTCCTTGTCCAGCGCGCGGATATCGTCCTGCGCGTCGTCCTGCTCTGTCTTTTCGATGGACTCCAGCCGCCGCTTTGCGCGCGACATGTAGTCCTCCCGCAGACGCGCAACTTCCTTCTCCACATCGGTATCTAATGTGATCTTCTGCGTTTCGGCCTCCTTGACAATCTCCTGGGCGCTCTGTTCGGCCGCGACTATTTTATTGACCAAATCAAGATATTCCATACCCGACCCTCCGTCGCCCCGCAATGGGGGCAGTAATCCCGCCGCACCTGCCGCGCGGCGGGGAAATGCCAAAACACACTCACACTGTTTCTTTACCTATTTAAATATATAATCACGTAAAATATGATCTATCATAGCACAAGGGATGACAGGATTCCAGCGAAAAGTGTACTAAGTTTCAGGTCAATTACATGGGCATTTTTTATATGTTTTACTGATACAAGGATTTCCATGCGCGATTGCATGATATTAAGCCTCTGCTCTGTGCGGTGGGGGTTCCCCTTGCCCTCTCAAGGGCAAGGGGAACCCCCACAATAAGAAGCACATGCAAACGATATCAGAAATAAAATCCACCCCGCCGGGCATACTAATTCCGGTGATAATATGAAATACGAAGACCCCAAAATGGAGGCATACTTCAACTCCCTGCCGGGCGTTGTAAAGCGCTATATTGAAAAGTCCGGCGCGGTCATCGGCTCTCTGGGTGAGCTGACCATGATTGGCGAGCATTTTAAAAACAGCCTCGCATCCGATCAGTCGGACGCATAACCGCTTATTGTTTATAATTTATTCATCAATCCTTCATGCCCAGTTCAATGATGCGCGGTATGATACTTCCAGAAGCAGCAACAGGCTTCATTTTCTCTTTTTCTTTTCTCTCTTCTTTCTTTTTAGGGCAGGCCATTGATGTAATGGCCTGCCCGGTTTTCTTATATTGTGAGCCGCAGCAGCAGCGCAGGGAGATCGGCAATGTCGGAAAGCACGGCGGCGGCACCGGCCAGCTCGCCGGGCGCGCCGTAGCCGTAGGCCGCGCCGATGGCGGGTAGTCCGTACCGGTGCGCGATCTCCAGATCGTGCGCGCGGTCTCCGATAACGGCGAACTCACCCGGATAGTTGGGACGAATTTCCGCAAATATCTCAAACTTTGGGTGGTAGGAAAAATCCTCCGCCGCATAGCAGGCGGTGAAAAAGCGACCCAGCGCAAAATACTGCTCGTGCGCGCGCATGTAGCTGCTCTGGCAGTTGCTGAGCAGCAGCAGGGTATGCCCCGCGTCCTTCAGCGTCTGCAGCACGCCCTCCGCGCCGGGGTAAAGGCGTGCGCCCCCCTCCGCCAGCAGCCGCAGCATCTCCGTGCCGATGAGCGCCTCGCACTCCTCCTTGACCTCCCGTGGGATGTCGGGCTGGAACTGCGCCCACATCTCGCGGGGGTTATAGCCGAGCCAGCGCCCAATCTCTCCGTCTGTGTAAGACCGCGTGGGGGCGTAGCCGCGCCGCGTGAGCGTTTCATACGCGGTGCGGAAGGCGGGGGCGTAGATATGGATGCAGTCGTGAACGGTACCGTCGTAATCAAATAGCAGGTTCACGGGACATCACCCTTCCATGGTATGCAGGAGGTTGACCATCTCAATGGCGCTCACGGCGCAGTCGTAGCCCTTGTTGCCCGCCTTGCTGCCTGCGCGCTCAATGGCCTGCTCAATATTTTCCGTCGTCAGCACACCGAACATCACCGGCACGCCGCTTGCAAGGGACACCTGCGCGATGCCCTTGGTCACCTCATTGCAGACGCACTCATAGTGGCTGGTGCTCCCCCGGATGACCGCGCCGAGGCAGATGACCGCGTCATACTTCCCGCTCTTCGCCATTTTTTGCGCGATGAGCGGGATTTCAAACGCCCCCGGCACCCACGCGACGTCGACCTGCGACTCGGCCACGTCATGCCGCGCGAGCCCATCGAGCGCGCCGCCGAGCAGCTTTGATGTGATAAATTCGTTAAACCGCGACGCGACGACCCCCACGCGGAGATCCTTTGCTACGAGCTTGCCTTCTAATACGTTCATGTTGTTTGCCCTCTTTCTTCCTTAATAATTTAGTAAATGACCCATCTTGTGCTGCTTGGTTTGCAGATAGAATAAATCGCGCTCATTCGCCTCCATCTGAATGGGGACACGCGCCAAAATCTCCAGCCCAAAATCGGAGAGCTGGTAGACCTTGTCCGGGTTGTTGGTGAGCAGGCGCATGGTCTTCACCCCCACATCACGCAGGATCTGCGCCCCGATAAAGTACTCCCGCAGGTCGGCGGGAAAGCCGAGGGCGATGTTGGCCTGCATCGTGTCCATGCCCTTGTCCTGCAACTCGTAGGCGCGCAGCTTGTTGATCAGCCCGATGCCGCGCCCCTCCTGCCGCATGTAGAGCAGGATACCCCGCCCCTCCGCCTCAATCTGGGTCATGGCGGCGGCGAATTGCTGCCCGCAGTCACAGCGTATCGAGCCGAACGCGTCCCCGGTCAGGCACTCGGAGTGGACGCGGCAGAGGATGTCCTCCCCGTCCCCGATATCACCCTTGACAAGGGCGATATGGTGCTCCCCGTTGAGCTTGTTGATGTAGCCGAACGCCTTGAAGTCACCGTAGCGGGTGGGCATGTCGGTCACCGCCACGCGCTCAACGAGTTTTTCGTTGCGCTTGCGGTATTCCTGCAAAGCGCGGATGGTGATGAACTTCAGCCCCCACTGCTCGGAAAAGGCAATGAGCTCCGGCGTGCGCATCATGCTACCGTCCTCCCGCATGATCTCGCAGCACAGCCCGCACTCCTTCAGTCCCGCGAGGCGCATGAGGTCGACCGTCGCCTCCGTGTGGCCGCTGCGCTCAAGCACACCGTTTTTCTTTGCCATCAGGGGGAACATGTGCCCCGGGCGGCGGAATTCCTCCGCCGTCACGCCATCGCGCACGCAGGCGCGCGCCGTGGCCCCCCGCTCCGCGGCGGAGATGCCCGTTGTGGTGCTTACATGGTCAATGGAGACGGTAAAGGCCGTCTCGTGATTGTCCGTATTCGTCTCCACCATCTGGGGAAAGCGCAGCGCGTGGCACAGCGCCCCGCTCATGGGCATGCAGATCAGCCCCTTTGCCTGCGCCGCCATGAAGTTGACGTTCTCCGTCGTCGCAAATTCCGCCGCGCAGATGAGGTCTCCCTCGTTTTCCCTGTCCTCGTCGTCGGTGACCACAATCACCTTGCCGCGCCGTAAATCCTCCAGCGCCTCTTCCACCGTGTGAAACTGGAACATAGCCGTTCCTCCTTTAAAATCCATTTTCAAGTAAAAATTGTTTGGTAATGCCGCCGCCCGTGTCGCCGAGCAGCCGCGCGACGTATTTCCCGATGCAGTCGTTTTCCAGATTGACCCGATCCCCGACCCGCCGCCGGGAAAGTGTCGTCACCGCTGCGGTGTGCGGGATGACCGACACGGAAAAGGTCTCCCGCTCCAGCCGCGCGACCGTGAGGCTGATGCCGTCGATGGCGATGGAGCCCTTTTCAATGATATAGCGCAGCACTTCCCTGTCCACGCGGATGGTGTACCACACCGCGTTGTCGTCCTTCCGTATGGCGGTAACGGTGCCGGTGCCGTCAATATGTCCGGAGACGATATGCCCGCCAAAGCGTCCGTCCGCAGGCATGGCGCGCTCTAAATTGACCGCGTCGCCCGTCCGCAGCGCGCCCAAGGCGGAGCGGTCGAGCGTCTCGTGCATCACGTCGGCGGAGAAAAACCCCGCGCCGAGCGCCGTCACCGTGAGGCAGATGCCGCTTACCGCGATGCTATCCCCCGTCCTTGTGCCCTGCAGCACTTCCGACGCGCCGATCTCCAGCACCGCCGATTGCGCGCCCCGGCGCACCGCGCGCACCGTGCCGATCTCCTCTATGATTCCAGTGAACACGCAATCACCCTGCTTTCCATCAATATATCCCCGCCCAGATGTGTGATCTCCGGGGGGCTGAGCGCAAATGCCCCGTCGGGCAGCGGCACGCCCGCGCCGCCGACTGCCGTCTTCGCGCGCGCGCCGCCGAAAATTTTCGGGGCGATATAAGCCTGCACCTTGTGTACGACCCCCGCCGCAAGTGCCGACCAGTTGAGGGTGCTTCCCCCCTCAAGCAGGACGCTGTCAAGCCCCGCGCGCCCCAAATATTCCATGAGGGCGGTGAGGCTTATGTGCCCATCGTCCTCCGGCAGCACCGCGACGGTGCAGCCCGCGTCCAGATAGGGCGCGTGGCGCGCGGCATCGGCGCAGGTGGTGGCGAGGATGGTGCGCGTCTCCCCCGCCGTCTGCACCACAGTGGCACCCGGCGGCGTGCGCAGGCGGCTGTCGCAGATGACGCGCGTCGGACTGCGTCCTCCCGGCAGGCGGCAGGTGAGCGCCGGGTTGTCGGCGAGCACAGTCCCCACACCCACCATGATGGAGGCGAGGCGGTTTCTATCCGCCTGCACCCGCGCGCGCGCCTCTGCGCCGGTAATCCACTTCGACGCGCCCGTCGCCGTGGCGATCTTCCCGTCCATCGTCATAGCGTATTTCATCACCACAAAGGGGGTCTGGTGGCGGATATACCAGAAAAAAACCTCGTTGAGCTTGTCGCATTCTTCGCGTAAAACCCCCTCGTCCACCGTCACGCCGTGGGCGCGCAGTGTCTCGACTCCCTTCCCCGCCACAAGGGGGTTCGGGTCGGGGGACCCGATCACCACACGGGTGATGCCGCGCTCCAGCACCGCGTCGGTGCAGGGCGGGGTCTTCCCCCAGTGGCAGCACGGCTCCAGCGTGACGTAGAGCGTCGCGCCCGCCGCATCACCCCCGCAGGCGGCAAGCGCATTGCGCTCGGCGTGCGCCCCGCCGAATTGCTCGTGGTATCCCTCGCCGATGACGGCGCCGTCACGCACAAGCACCGCCCCCACCATCGGATTGGGGCTCACATGCCCGCCGCCGCGCGCGGCAAGCGCCAATGCCCGGCGCATGTATACACTGTCCTGTTCCAATGCGTATCACCTCCTTAAAAGCATAAAAACGCCCTGAAATGCAAGCATTTCAGGGCGGGGTGAATCAAACGATCCTGCACACCGTCCACAGACAGCGCACAGAACATCTTCTCTCATCCAGACTGTACTGTCGGCTTCGGAATCGCACCGAATCAGCCGCGGCAAGGAGCGCTTGCCTATGGCTCGTGGGCTGTAACCACCGGTGGGGATTTGCACCCCGCCCTGAAGATGTGTTATGCAATTGTGCTATCATTATACGCCTTTGCGCCCGTTTGTCAAGCGGGTAGGACAAATTTACGCAAAGCTGTCGTAGCAGACGGTCTGCGTGAGCGGCTTACGCTCCGGATGCATGGGTCCGGGTTTGGCGTCCGCCGCGGGATAGCCCATCGGGAACAGTCCGACCGGCATGATGTGCTCCGGCAGGCTGTACTGTGCGCGGATGGCCGCGGGATCATAATGCATCACCCATGTCGTGCCGAGGCCCAGCGCCTCCGCCGCCAGCATCAGGTGGGTGCCGACGATGGCGGCGTCCACCTCCCCGCTCTTGTACCCGTCATAGGGCCGCTCCCATACCTGCGCGGCATCGTAGCAGACGAGAAAGGCAAGCGGGGCATAAAAATGGCAGGGGGTACACGCCTTGAGCTTCTCCACCGCCTCCGGCGACCGGATGACCAGAATGCGCTGCGGCTGGTTGTTCTTCGCCGTCGGCGCGGTGCGGCAAACCGCGAGCAGCCGGTCAATCTTCTCCTGCTCCACCGGTTGATCGCTGAATTTACGTACCGAGTAGCGCGCCTGCGCCATTGCTTCAAACTCCATTTTTCCTGACCTCCGTATTCGCCGGCGTTTCGAACCAGCCGTGAAATTCGCTGGCATCACTCCAGCACCGCCCCGCCGTCTTGCCTGTGTACAGATAGCTCTGCGCGGGCAGTTCAAAGAGAATGGGACTCATCTTTTCGTAGTCCGGGACGCCGCTCGCATTCAAAAATTCCTGCTGTACATGGGTATGTACCACTTCCATAATAAAATTATCATAGTCCTTCATCTCATAAATGTCAACCAGCCTGCATTCCATGACAAGCGGGGCCACGTCAATGAGCGGGGTGTTCCTCAGCTTCCCCATGTGGTAGGGGAACGCACCGGACTTGTCCACGTCCGCGCCGGAGACACTGCCCACATAGTCCGCAGCGCGCAGCATCTCCTGCGAAACCAGATTGACCGACGCCGCGCCTTGCTTCCGAATGCCGGTTGCGGTATGGTGCTCCTTATGTATGCTTAGAAAAATATGATCCAACCCGAGCTGCCCGAGGTTTGCCAGACAACTCCAGTTTACCGTCTCATCCACCACCGTGCCGATAATCGTGACAGGGGTCGGGTAGAGACCCAGTAGCGAACCAATATCCTTTTGCATGACCGGGGCCCTCCTTTCGCGCTTCGCGCTTATATTTTAGATACTTGACCTAACTTTATTGTATCAGCATACATAGAAATAGCAAGGATTACATTTTGAGACTCCAGCCCGCCGGATTGGTGCCGCGCGCTGTTGCACATTGCATCGTCTGTGACCTTGATTAGACTTTTTTTATCTGTTTTTATAGTGTACACCTTTTTAAGTGAAAAAGCATGTCATTTTTTAACGCAATTGCTTGTGTCTCGCAGCCGTAACATAAAATTTGCGGGAAATGATTTGCAATCACATGCCAACCTGTTATAATAAGCATATTATAGTTTTTTGCGAGGTGCGCCGCTTGTATTTAAAGGCATTAGAAATACAGGGCTTTAAATCCTTCCCGGACAAGATCCGCCTTTCCTTCGGGGAGGATATTACCGCCATCGTGGGGCCGAACGGCTCCGGAAAATCGAATATTTCCGATGCCATCCGCTGGGTCATGGGAGAGCAGTCCACCAAAGCCCTGCGGGGCGGCAAGATGGAGGACGTCATCTTCGGCGGCACCGAAAAGCGCCGCCAGCTGGGCTTCGCGGAGGTCTCGCTGGTGCTCGACAACAGCGAGCACATTGTCCCGCTCGAAGATACCGAGGTGATGGTGACGCGGCGCTATTACCGCTCGGGCGAGAGCGAGTATTATATCAACCACCGCACCGTGCGCCTGCGCGACGTCAACGAGCTGTTTATGGATACCGGCCTCGGGCGCGAGGGGTATTCCATCATCGGACAGGGGAAGATCGACGAAATTCTCTCTGTCAAATCCGGCGACCGCCGCGAGGTGTTTGAGGAGGCGGCGGGCATCTCCCGCTTCCGCCACCGCAAGGAGGAGGCGGAGCGGAAGCTCGAGCGCACAGAGGAAAACCTGGTGCGCATCAACGACAAAATCGACGAGCTCGAATTGCAAGTCGAGCCGCTGCGGCTACAGGCGGAGAAGGCGAAAAAATTCCTCATCTACCGCGACGAGCTGCGTTCTCTCGAGATATCCGTCTGGCTCGAGCAGCTCGAAAAGCTGCGCGTGAGCAGCGCGAAAATTCTGTCCGACTACGATAATGCCCTGCGCCAGAAGGAGACGGCGCAAGAGGATTTGACGGCCCTGTACGCCGCGGTGGAGGAGTATACCGGGCAGATGCGGGAACGGGACGCCGAGATAGAGGAAATCCGCGCCCGGATTGCCGCGCGCGAAAGCGAGGCGAGCGCGTGTGAGAGCGCGATTGCGGTGCTGCAGGCGAATATACAAAATAATCTGGATAACGAGGCGCAGCTGCGCGAGGAGCTGACGCAGCGCAAGGTACGCGCGGATGCCGTGGCCGAGCAGATGGCAGAGCGGCGCGCGCGTCTGCTTGCCATAGAGCAGGAGACAGCGGACACAAGGCAGTCGATGCAGGGGCAGGAGGCGCAGCTGCACGCCCTCAGCACGTCCGCCGGGACGCTGGAGGAGGAGATGGAGCAGCTGCGCCACAGGGAGGCGCTCGAGCACGCCTCCGTCGCGGAGGCGCGGGCGCTCCTCTCCGCGCTCGCGGCAGCCGCGCAGGAGCTCCATGACCGGGACGACGCGGTGCGCCGCGAGCTGGACGCGGGCGAAGCACGTCTGCGTGAGGCGGAGCAGGAGTCGGGGGATGTGCTGGCGGAGCTGGATGCGGCGAAAGAGAGTCGAGAAGCCCTGCAAAACGTCATTAACGGCTACCAACTACGCGCCAAGACCCGCCGTACCAAGGCCGAGGAGGCGGGCGCGGCAGCGGTGAAGCTCCAGATGGAGGAAAACGCGCTTCTCTCCCGCATCCACATGCTGCGCGAGATGGAAAAGGTCTATGAAGGCTACTCCAAGGCGGTGAGGCTCGTGATGGGAGAGGCCGAACGCGGCGCGCTGCAGGGCATCCACGGCCCGGTGGCGGGCCTGATTCAGGTTCCGGACCGCTACGCCGTCGCCATTGAGATCGCGCTCGGCGGCGCGATGCAGCACATTGTGACGGAGCGCGAGGAGGACGGCAAAAACGCCATCTCCTACCTCAAGCGGCGCGACAGCGGGCGCGCGACCTTTCTGCCGCTTGAGGCGATCCGTCCGAGTGACTTCCGCGACGGCGCTGTTGCGGGGGAACCGGGCTTCCTCGGCATGGGGGACGCGCTGCTTACCTTTGACCCCAAGTATAAAAATATCTTCTCCAGCCTGCTCGGGCGCACCGTCATCGCAGAGAATATGGACAGGGCCATTGCCATGGCGCGCAAATTCGGCAGACGGTTTAAAATTGTCACCCTCGACGGGCAGGTCTTAAACCCCGGCGGTTCCATGACGGGGGGCTCTGTCTCGCGCAGTGCGGGCATTCTCAGCCGCGCCAACGAGCTCACGCGGCTTGACGAGCAGGGCAAGGACGTCTCCAAACGCCTGCGTGCGGCGCAAGACGCCCAAAAGGAGGCCGAGCGGGAGGCGACTGCCGCCATCTATGAACTGGAGACGGCGCAGGGCGAACAGCGCGGGCACGAGGACACCATCCTCAAACTGGAGGAACGGTGCGCCCATCTCGAAAGTGTGCTCGGTTCCCTGCACCGCCAGCGCGACGCCCGCACGGAGGAGTTGGCGCAGTTGGGCAGCCGCGCCGCACAGAACGAGGCGGACGCCGAGGCCGCGCGCGCGCGCATCGCGCAGCTTGAGGGCACCGCCGCCGCCCTGCGGGCGCAGGCGGATGGAAAATCCGCCGGTCAGAGTGATTTACAGGAGCAGCAGTCGGCGCTCCGGCAGGGTATCAGCGACGAGCAGCTCCGCCTCACGGCGCTGGAGGCAGAGCGGCAGAGCAGCCTGCAATCCTTGCAGGAGCTGGAAAAGCTATACACCGACCTGAATGAAGACCACACCGGCCGCGAGGAGATGGCGGCGGTATTTACGGCGAAAAACGAAGCACTCACGGCGCAGGCGGCAGAGCAGGAGACGGCGCTGCGCGCCATCCGGGCGGAGAACGGCGAACGGCAGGCGGAGGTCGCGCGGCTCAATGAAGCGCGCCTTGCGCTGGAGGGCGAGCGCACCCGGCTCGACCGCGAGAGCAGGGATAAAAACAACGAGCTGCTCGCCATGGAGCGCGAGGTGTCCACCTTAGAGCAGAAAAAAGTCACCGCCGACATGGAGGAAAAGCAGCTGCTCGATAAGCTCTGGGACACCTATGAGCTATCCCACGAGGCGGCGCGTACCCAGCGCGTGGAGCTCGAAAACATGCAGCAGGCGCAAAAGCGCATCGGCGAGCTGCGCCGCGCCATCGCGTCGCTCGGCAACATCAACCTCGACGCCGTGGAGGAGTATCAGCGCGTCAACGAGCGGTATACCTATCTTACAGAGCAGCGCGACGACGTGCAGAGCGCGAAGAAGGAGCTTGAGGAGATCATCGCCGGGATCACAGAGGAGATGCGCACCATTTTCGCGCGCGAGTTCAAGGTGATCAACGAGGCGTTTCAGGAGACCTTTTTAGAGCTTTTCCGTGGTGGACGCGCGAATCTTGAGCTGGAGGATCCGGACGACATCCTCAACTGCGGCATCGAAATCAGGGTGCAGCCGCCCGGCAAGGCGCTCAAGGTCATTACCCTCCTCTCCGGCGGCGAGAAGGCATTTGTCGCCATCGCGCTCTATTTCGCCATTTTGAAGGTGCGCCCCACCCCCTTCTGCGTGATGGACGAGATTGAGGCGGCGCTCGATGACGCGAACGTCGTGCGCTACGCCACACAGCTGCGGCACATGGCGGACAAGACGCAGTTTATTGTCATCACCCACCGGCGCGGTACGATGGAGGAGGCCGACGTGCTCTACGGCGTGACCATGCAGGAGCAGGGCATCAGCAGGCTTCTGACCATCAATTTAAACGAGGCGGAGCAGCAGCTCCATTTGAAAGTAAATTAAGTTCAGGAAGGACGATGCGGAGCCTATGGGTTTTTTTGATAAGATCAAAGCGGGGCTGACCCGTACCAGAGATAACATCGGCAAATCATTTGACAGCCTCTTTTCCGGCGAGCTCAATGATGCATTTTATGACGAGCTGGAGGAGGCGCTGATCCTCTCCGACCTTGGCGTGGAGATCACGATGGAAACCGTGGAGCGCCTGCGGCAGGAGATAAAGGTGAATAAAATCCGCACAGCGGACGAGGCGCGCATTCGCCTGCGGGAGATCCTCTGCGAGGTACTGACGGTCGGGGAGCAGGCGCTTGATTTATCGAGCAAGCCCGCGGTGATCCTCTTCATCGGCGTCAACGGCGTCGGCAAGACGACCACCATCGGCAAGCTTGCCGCCCGGCTCAAGGGCGAGGGCAAGCGGGTGATTATGGCGGCGGGCGACACCTTCCGCGCGGCGGCGGCGGACCAGCTCCAGCGCTGGTCGGAGCGCAGCGGCGTAGAGCTGATTCGCCAGAAGGAGGGGGCCGACCCCGCGGCGGTGGTCTTCGACGCGCTGAGCGCCGCCAAGGCGCGCGGGGCCGACGTGGTGCTGGTGGACACGGCGGGGCGGCTACACAACAAGCAAAACCTCATGAATGAGCTAAATAAAATCAGCCGCGTCATCTCCCGCGAGCTGCCGGGCACAGCCTGCGAGACGCTGCTGGTGCTCGACGCGACGACGGGCCAGAACGGGCTCATTCAGGCCAAGCAGTTTCAGGAGGCCGCGGGCATCACGGGAATCGCGCTGACGAAGCTCGACGGCTCCGCCAAGGGCGGCATTGTCATTGCGATTGCAAAGGAGTTGCAGGTTCCAGTAAAATTAATCGGGGTCGGCGAAGGGGTGGAGGATCTCATGCCCTTTGAGCCGGAGCCCTTTGTGGAGGCGCTGATATAATGGAGACAACACGCATCGACGGCCGCGCGGCGGACGAGCTGCGCCCGATGGAGATCATTCCGGGCATCAACAAATTTGCGGAGGGCTCCTGCCTCATCCGCTGCGGGAATACCCACGTACTGTGCACCGCGTCGGTGGAGGAGAAGGTGCCTCCCCACGTGCCGGAGGGCGAGGGCTGGGTGACGGCGGAATATTCCATGCTCCCGCGCGCCAATCGCGAGCGCACCCGCCGCGACATCGCTAAATTAAAGCTCTCCCCCCGCTCCGCTGAGATTCAGCGCCTCATTGGCCGCGCCCTGCGCGCCGCGGTGGACATGAGAAAGCTGGGGCCGCGCGCGATTACCATCGACTGCGATGTGTTACAGGGGGACGGCGGCACCCGCACCGCCTCGGTCACGGGCGGATACGTCGCCCTTGTCCTCGCCCTGCGCAAGCTGCTGCGAGACGGCGCGATATCCGAACTGCCCATCATCACCAGCGTGGCGGCGGTTTCGGCCGGTATTGTGGATGATGCGCTGCTGCTCGACCTGTGCTATGAGGAGGACTCCGCCGCTATGGTGGACTTCAACTGTGTCATGACCGGGGACGGCGGCATTGTGGAGTTGCAGGGCACGGGGGAGGGCCGCGCGTTCACCCCGCAGGAGCAGCAGGCGCTGCTCCGCCTGTGCGGCAATGGGATTGCGGAAGCACTGGCGCTACAGCGCAGGGTGCTGGAGGAGACGTCATGAAGCTGGTGCTCGCAAGCCAAAACCCCCACAAGCTGGAGGAGATGCGCGCCATTCTCGCAAAGCTGGATGTTTCGGTGGTGCTCCAGTCCGAGCTGGGCGTATCGGTCGAGGTGGAGGAGACCGGCGATACCTTCGCGGAAAACGCCCGTCTCAAGGCGGAGGCCGTGATGCGCGCGACCGGTCTCCCCGCCGTCGCGGACGACTCCGGCCTCTGCGTGGATGCGCTCTGCGGCGCGCCCGGCATCTACTCGGCGCGCTACGGCGGCAAGGCGCTCGACGATAAGGGGCGGTATCTCCTGCTGCTGGAAAACATGGCGGGGAGCATCGACCGGCGCTGCCGGTTCGTCTCGGCGATCTGCTGCGCGTTTCCAAACGGGGACGCCGTCACGGCGCAGGGGATATGCGAGGGGACGCTCGCGTATGCGCCGCAGGGGACGGAGGGCTTCGGCTACGACCCGGTTTTCTTTCTGCCGGAGCGGAAGAAAACCTTTGCCGAGCTCACGGCGGAGGAAAAGAACGAGATCTCCCACCGTGGGATCGCGTTACAGAAATTTAAACATCAATTGGAGAATTATCTGCATGGAACTGACAAGTAAACAGCGCGCCCAGCTCAGGGGTCTTGCCAACGGCATCGACACCATTGTCCACATCGGCAAGGACGGCATCGGGGAAAACCTGGTTAAGCAGGCAAACGACGCGTTAGAGGCGCGGGAACTCATCAAGTGCCGCGTACTGGAAAACAGCATGCTCACGAGTCGCGAGGCGGCGGGGAACCTCGCGCGCGAAACCCGCGCCGAGGTGGTGCAGGTGATCGGAACAAAATTCATCTTGTATCGTCCAAGCCATAAGAAGGACAAAAACGATAGGATCAAGCTGGTCAAAGCATAATCCACTCCACTGGGCGGAGGAAAGGGGCGCGTATGAAGATTGGGATATTCGGTGGGACGTTCAATCCCCCGCATCTGGGACATGTCGGCGCGGCGCGCTTTGCGATGGAAGCACTGGGCCTTGATAAGCTGCTGCTGGTTCCGGCGGCGCAGCCGCCGCACAAGGCCCTTTCGGAGGACGTGCCAAGCGTAGCACAGCGCCGCGCGCTTACAGAGCAGGCGGCGGACGCGATGCTCGACGACAGGGTTTCGGTGTGTACGCTGGAGCTGGAGCGCGCGGGGCCGAGCTATACGGCCGATACCCTGCGTGAATTGAAGGCGCAATACCCCGACGTCGAATTTTGGCTGCTGCTTGGCGAGGACATGTTTTTTACCCTACAGGACTGGCATGAGGCAAAGGAGATTATGGCGCAAGCGGGCATCTGCGCCTTTGCGCGCACGGCGGAGACCACATATGCTTACCTGCGCGCGCAGGCGGAGCTGCTCACGCGGCAGTATGGCGCGCGGGTGGAATTGATTACCCCGCCGGTGCTGCCCATCTCCTCCACCGCACTGCGCGCGCTGCTGCGCGAGGGCGGCGGGCGGGAATACCTGCAGGAGAAAGTATACGGAGCAATTCTGATGGCGGGGCTTTACGGCACCCACGCCGATCTGCGCGCCCTCTCCCTGCCCAATCTGCGCGCTTGCTCTTACTCCATGATGCGCGCAAAGCGCACCGCCCATGTCAAAGGGACGGAGGAGACGGCGGTAAAATTGGCCGAGCGCTGGGGCGCGGATACGGAGCAGGCGGCGCGCGCGGCCATTTTGCACGACTGCACAAAATACGATGACAAAGAAACCCAATTGTCTTTTTGCAAAAAATATGGTATTGTGTTGGATAAGGTCGAGCAGGAGGAGGGGAAACTCCTCCACGCAAAAACCGGCGCGGCGGTCGCGCGCGACCTGTTCGGGGTATCGGACGAGGCATATAGGGCTATTTTCTGGCACACCACCGCCAAGGCGGATATGACCACGCTGGAGAAAATCCTCTACGTGGCGGACTATATGGAGCCCACCCGCGCCTTTGACGGCGTGGAGGAGCTGCGCACGCTGGCGTTTACCGATCTGGACGCGGCGGTGCTGCGCGGGTGCGAGATGAGTATCGAAGAGATGGAGGAGCGCGGTCGTGTGATCCATCCCAACACATTACAGGCGAAAGCATGGCTGCTAAAAGAGAAAGGAACATAGCATGGGTTTGTTGAACGGCAAAGGCGGCGCCAGACTCTCCAAGGATACGGCGCAGGACGGTACCGCGTCCAAGCGGACATTATTGCGAAAAGAAAAGCGCGGCGGGAAGGCGCAGGTGCCGCTCACCAAAAAGAAAAAAATCCTGCGTGTGGTTTACATAACCGTGACCGTGATCGCGGCACTGATTGTAGTAGCGTTTGTCGCGTCCTCCATCTTCATTGACCAGCCGGTCGTGCCCGATAACACCCGCCGGCCAATCGCGTCGGGCAGCGTGGACGATACAGGCGAGTCCCCGGGCCGCCTGAGCGCGGACCGGAAGGATAATGTATGGACGTTTCTTGTGGTAGGGCGGGACACCGGCGGCGGCGGAAATACCGACACGATGATGCTCGTGACCTACGACATCCCAAACCAGAAGCTCAATGTGATGAGCCTGCCGCGTGATACGCTGGTGAACGTCTCGGCGACGGGGGCGGCAAGCAAAAAGCTCAACGCGGTCTATAACTCCGCCCCTTCTTACGGCGAGGAGAAGATTGATTTCCTCGCCGAGCACGTGGCCAATCTGGTCGGCTATCCGCCGGATTTCACCATTGTGATTGAGTGGGAGGCCGTCGGCGAGCTGGTGGACGCCATCGGCGGCGTGTACTTCGACGTTCCGCTTGATATGAACTATGAGGATTACACGCAGGATCTGTATATCCATGTCAATAAAGGGTACCAATATGTAGACGGCGACAAGGCCATGCAGATTATCCGCTACCGCTATAACAGTACCTCTACCGGGAAGCTGTACGGCGGCTATCCCGAGGGGGATATCGGGCGCATCCAGACGCAGCAGGACTTTTTAAAGGTCGTCATCGAATCCTGCCTCCAGTTTAAAAACGTCACGAAAATCAACGAGCTCGCGAAAATATTCTCCGAGCAGGTGGAGACCACGCTCACCATCAACAATCTCGCGTGGTTTGGCAAGGAGGCGATTATGAACGGGCTCTCAATGGAGAACGTCGCGTTCTACACCATGCCCAACACAACGAAGTATTTATATAATTCCGCCGGGACAGGCATCTCTTATGTTCTGGTGAATGTAGATGAGATGCTCTCACTCGTCAATGAGTCCTTTAACCCGTATAAAGAGGATATTCAGCGCGGCGAACTGGATATATTATATCTGGACAGCAGCAATCAGATTGCCGCCACAAGCGGCGTGTTGCAGGATAGCGGCATCAATTCCCGGCTGAGGGTGACGGCGTCCTCCACGACGAAGTCATCCACGTCGTCCGGCTCAACCTCCACGAGTACGGCAAGTCCATCCCCGTCGCCTACGCAGACGGAGGAGGAAAGCGGACAGAGCACCGCGCCGCAGACCGGTACAGGTTCCTCCTCATCCGGCGGGACGAGCAGCGCGGGTTCGAGCGGGAGTCAGACGACGCCGCCGTCAACCGCGCCGGAGACGAGTACCCCCGCGGCGTCCACAGCCCCTGAAACCACAACCCCCGCGACAACCGCACCGGAAACCGCGACACCAACACCGTCAACACCCACGCCCGCACCGGTTGAGCCGGACAGCGGCGCGGGGATGCTGCCGGAAGATTAATCAATAAGGAGTGTATTTGCCTATGACACCCAAAGAGCTCGCCATGACCGCCGCAAAAGCGCTCGACGATAAAAAAGGTCAAAAAATTCAGGTGCTCGAGACCGGCGAGTTGACCACGCTCGCGGATTATTTCGTCCTCTGCACCGCCACCTCCGCTGCGCAGATTAAGGCCCTCGCCGATTCCTGCGAGATGAAGCTCAAGGAAGCGGGAGAGGAGCCCCACCACATCGAAGGGCACCGCAGCGGCACCTGGGTGCTGATGGATTATTCCTCCGTCGTGATTCATATCTTCAATGAAGAAGCCCGACAGTTTTACGATCTCGAGCACCTATGGGGGGACGCAAAGCCGGTGGATTTAAGCGGAATATTGACCTGATATGAAACAAGGGGGCGGCGCGAAATGCGCCGCCCGCCCCCCGGGGGGGGGGGGTGGGGGGGTGGGGGCGCGGGGGGGTGGGTTGGGGGTGGGGGGGGGGGGTGCCCGGGGGGGGGGGGGGGGGGGGGGGGGGGGGG
>JAJQEJ010000017.1:29088-41640 GCA_021201735.1 Oscillospiraceae bacterium
CCCCCCCCCCCCCCCCCCCCCCCCCCCCCCCCCCCCCCCCCCCCCCCCCCCCGCGGCGCCCCCCCCCCCCCCCCCCCCCCCCCCCCCCCCCCCTGTTTTATCGTTTCGTGTTTTGCCCCAGCGCTTCTTTTTTTGCCTGATGGGGCTGGGTAATCCCCGCCTCCGGTGGTTTGCCCTCTTGAAGTGTCACCTTTTGTTTCGCTTGCTTTGGGCTCTGATTTTTCTGCTTCATGCTGTATACCTGCCTTTCCCCCTAATTGATAATCGTACCGCAGTTTACATGGAAAATCTGTCCGCTGATAGCCGAGGCGTCGTCGCTTGCCAAGAATACATACATGGGCGCAAGCTCACAGGGCTGTGCCGCGCGCTGCATGGGGGTTGTGGAGCCGAAGGTCTGCACCTGCTCGGGCGAAAAGCTCGATACAATGAGCGGCGTCCAGACCGGCCCCGGCGCCACCGCGTTGACGCGGATACCCTGCCCTACGAGGGAGAGCGACAAGGAGCGCGTGAAAGCGACAATCGCCCCCTTGCTGGCGGAATAGTCAAGCAGGGTGGGATTCCCTTCAAACGCGGTGATGGAAGCGGTGTTGATGATTGCAGCACCCGCCTGCAGATGGGGCAGCGCCGCCTGCGTCACGTAAAAGCTGGAATAGAGATTGCTCTCAAAGGTATGGTGAAGCTGGTCACAGGGAATATCCAGAATGCTGTTCTGGGGATACTGCACCCCCGCGTTGTTCACAAGGATATCCAATCCCCCCAGACTGCCGACCGCCTGCGAGACGGCGGTTTCCGCCACGTTCGGGTCTTTGAGGTCGGCGGGGATCACGGTGCATGTCCTGTGCAGGACGGTCACGGCGTCTTGGGTCTGCGTTGCGTCGCTGTTTTCGTGCAGATGGATGATTGCGATATCCGCACCCTCCTTGGCAAACGTGATGGCAACAGCGCGCCCGATGCCGCTGTCTCCGCCGGTGACGAGTGCGCGCTTGCCGCAGAGTTTCCCGCTCGCCTTGTAAGCGGGGTTATCATACGCGGGCGGCGGATTCATCTCAGCCTCACGACCCGGCTGCCGGGTTTGATGCTGCGGCGGGAAAACGTCTTTTGGTGTTGGTTGCATGGTTGTGCCTCCTCCTGCGATTTAGTATTCTCACAATGAAATAAATTATGAATAATGAGGTTATACTATCCGCAAAGAAGGAGATGGTCATCGCATGACGGTTGGAATCCCGAAGGCGTATTTATATTACCGCTATCAGCACCTCTGGGAGGGCTTTTTTCGCGCGCTGGATCTGGAGGTCGTGACGAGTGGAGGGACCGACCGGGCGCTCGTGGAGGCAGGCAACAAGGTCGCCTCCGACGAGGGGTGTTTACCGCTCAAGATCTACCTCGGCCATGTGGCGCGCCTGCGGGGAAAATGCGACATGGTGTTTGTGCCGCGCCTCAAGAGCCGGGGGCAGTTTGAGGAATACTGCATCCGTTTTTTCGGCATCACGGATACGGTGCAAAGCACCTTCCCCGACCTTCCCGTCCTCAGCATGAATCTCGACGGAAAGGGCAGGCAGGGTGAGGAGAAGGCGTTTTTGTCCCTCGGAAGAAGGCTTGGTCATCGGCGGCGCGCCGCCGACGCATACCGCGCCGCGCGGTGGACGCAGGACGCGGAGGACGAGCGCGCGCGGGTGGCGCAGTTTAACCTTATGCAGACGCCCGGGACGAAAATTTTGCTTGCCGGGCAGCCCTACCTCCTGCACGACGCGTACACATCCGGCCCCATTCTGCGCACCCTCCATGCGCTCGGCGCGCAGCCGGTGTTCAGCGACCGGTTCTACCGCAAGGCCTGCCGCGACGCGGCGGAGGAGCTGACGCCGGAATGCTTTTGGCTCATCAACAAGGAGATCTCCGGCGCAATCGCGCAGTATCGGCACGAGGTGGACGGCGTCATCCTCCTCTCCGCGTTCCCCTGCGGCAACGACGCGCTCACAAGCGAAATGATCCTGCGCCGGACGGGGGACGTGCCCATGATCAAGCTGATGCTCGACGACCAGCAGGGGGAGGCGGGCATGCAGACGAGGCTTGAGAGCTTTATGGACATGATGGCGGGAAGGAGGGTGGCCAATGGATAAGCCGCGCCTTAGTTTCCCCCAGATGGGGGACTATCATGTGGTGATTGAGAATATTCTCATGGCGATTTTTCCGGACGCGGAGATGGTCATGCCGCCGCTCACCAAGGAGACGATTGAGCTGGGTACCCGGCACAGTCCGGACTATGTCTGCGCGCCATTTAAATATAACCTCGGCAATTTTATTCAGGCGCTGGAACTCGGCGCAAACGTCCTTTTTCAGACGGGGACGGGCTGCCGGTTCGGGTACTACGGCGCGGTGCAGGAGCAGATTTTGCGCGATCTCGGCTACGACTTCCGCTTCATCTGGGTGTCGCGCGGGAACGTCACGCCGGGGAAAATCTTTGAAGAATTTAAGGCCATTGACCCCACCGTAACCCCCGGCAGGGCGATCCGGGGCGGGCTGCTTGGGCTCTTTGAGCTGCTGCTGCTCGACAACATGGACTTCTACCTGCGCGAGCACATCGGCTTCGAGCGGGAGGAAGGCGCGTTTGAGCGGGCGAAGCGGCATTTCCTCGCGGATCTCTCCGGCGTCACGTCGGCGAAGGACCTGATCTCCGTCGCGGTGAAGCACATGCGCGCGTACCGGCGGATACCGGTGGAAATGCCCAAAAACCCGCTGCGCGTTGGGATTGTCGGGGAGCTCTATACCCTGATGGAGCCGTTTAGCAATTTCGATCTGGAGCGGGCGCTCGCGCGCCACCACATTGTGGTCAGCCGCCGCATGAGCGTCACCTTTCTGCTCCTCACGCGCAGTGACCGGCGGGCGCTGCGCCTGTGCGGGAAATACCTGAGTTATACGGTTGGGGCCAACGGCGTCGACAGCGTCGCGCAGACCAAAAGCTATGCAAAGCGCGGATACGACGGCGTCATTCACATGAAGTCCGCCGCCTGTACGCCGGAGGTGAACGCCGAGCCGGCCCTGCTGCGCGTGGCGCGGGACTACAAAATCCCGCTGCTGCGCCTGAGCTTTGACGCGCAGAACGGGGACACCGGCCTGCAGACGCGGGTGGAGGCATTTGCCGATATGCTACAGATGAAGAGGGATGAAAAACAACATGCAAAAACAATACAGTCTTGGGGTGGACGTGGGGTCGATTTCCACAAAGGGAGTCCTGCTGGATGAGGGGGGCGAAATCGCGGCGCAGGCCTACCTCTGGACAGAGGGGGACCCCGTCGGCGCGGTGCAGCGCCTGCTGCGGGAGTTGACGCGTGACCTGCCCGCTGAGGCGGAAATTACCGCGGTCGGGACGACCGGCTCGGCGCGCAAGCTGGTTGGCGCGATGCTGGAGGCCACCGTCGTCAAAAATGAGATTACCGCCCACGCTGTGGGTACGCTCTCCAAATGCCCTGATGTGCGCACCATTCTGGAGATCGGCGGGCAGGACGCAAAGATCATCCTGCTCGAAAACGGCGTTGTGGCGGACTACGCCATGAATACCCTCTGCGCCGCCGGGACGGGGGCATTTCTCACGTCGCAGGCAAAGCGCCTCGGCCTGAACGTGGAGGAGATGGGGGAATGGGCGCTGCGCTCCCGGAGTCCCGCGAAGATCGCCGCGCGGTGCACCGTCTTTGCCGAGACGGATATGGTGCACAAAGCGCAGGTCGGCGTGAGCAAGGAGGATCTGGTCGCCGGACTCTGCGCGGCGGTGGTCTCAAACTACCTCAACAACGTGGGCAAGGGGAAGAAGATTTATCCCCCCGTTGTCTTTCAGGGCGGTGTAAGCAAAAACGCGGGGGTTGTCGCCGCGTTCGAACAGGAGCTGGAGCTGCCGGTGATCGTCCCGGAAAACGGGCACCTGATGGGGGCGCTCGGCGTGGCGCTGCTGGCCCGTCGGGCGGGCGGCGGCAAACGCCTGCCGCAGGATATCACGGAGACCTCCTTTAAAACGGAGGTGCATGCCTGCCCGCAGTGCGCAAACCACTGTGAGATTGTCTGCTTCTACCGGAAGAATCAGCTCATCGACCACTGGGGGAACCGCTGCGAGCGCGGTATGGCTATGACCGCCGCGGGGAACGATGCGGGAGTAAAGCTTTCGAAGGGAATTTAGGTAGCTACTGCTTCTTGCCGCGGGGGAACCCCCTCGGCAAGGAGCACACAATCAGACGGGTTGCCTTTTGTTTTATAGCCGCCCCCTAAAACAGCTTTTTGCCGTCCAGTATGCTGATATCAAGTTCCTTGGCGAGACTGCCCTGTTTATATGGGTTCACTTTTTGCGTCACGCCATCCCGCCGAAAAAGCGAGCCGGTGCCTTTGAACCAAAAGGTTACCCCTGCGGACAAGCATTGCGCGCGGAGATCCAGCACCCAGTCGTAGTCGCAGACGCGCGCGTCTCGCCCGGTTTCACCGTTGACGGTGACATGATCCAGTCCGGAAAGATATGCGCTCAGGTCGATTCGCTCCAGCAGCGGAGAGCATGCTGCAAATCGCCGCTTGATGGGATAGGACAAAAACGCCGGCAGCCGCGTATCCGCCAATGCCTGATTTTCCACCGTGCAGCCGATGTTGATATTGTCATATCCATCGCCCCAATCCGAGGGGAGGGACGCCATAAAGCGGTCAATGCGCTTTGTCAAAATCAAGAAGTCGAGATCCTGACGCGCTTTGATCATGTTCCACGCATCGGCGCGCCACGCATCGGCTTCCGGCAGGAAGAAGTCTGTGGCAAAGCATGTGGCGACAATTTTGCCGCCCGGGATTTTATATGCCCCCTCTGTATTTTTCAAAATGGGCTTATCAAAATCCGCGCTTTTCTCTATGGTATTTTGGCCGTGCCGTTTGGAATGCGGCCCGTAGAAGTAGCAGTAAGTACATCCGTCGCTTGCCGGATAGCAGCCTGTCCATGGTTCCCAGTTCATCTTGATTCCATCCGTCCTATATTGATTGCGCCGCGCATCGCTTTGATGGGAGGCGTTTGCTTTCTCAGTTTTAGTATATATCAGCGGCAGCGAAATGAAAAGCACCGAATTAAAAGCAGGGGATTGACATTTTTTCGTTTCACTGCTACCTTTTCTATAATCAGTAAAATTGAATCTGTTCGATGTTTCTTAAGTGTCAGGTTCCTAAAAGCGAAGCGACGATAGGCGCGCCTATGGAACTGACACCGAACACAGGTCCCCAGCAACTGTGTGACGTTCGTTCGAGAAATCGGAGGAAATGCCCCCATTTGGCGAGGAAACAAGTGATACCCTCAAATCGGTAGTATGTTACTGCATGGTATTGAGGTGTTGTTTGTGTCGCCATTTTAGGTGAGTTGTTTCCGCCAGGGAATGACTCGCCTTTTTTCGTAGAGGACAGGGCAGCAAAACGGTCCGATGAGATATTTCCGTACCTGCGAGAGGGCAACCGCCTCCGGGTTCTTGCATCCGTACTTACAATTAAAAAAGGAAGGTAGTAAAATAAAATGAAAAAGAGAGTCATAACGCACCTTTGCAGTCTAATGATTATATTTGCGCTCATCCTGTCATTAAACCCGGCTTATCTCTACGCCGAGCCCGTGGATACATATAGTGACGACCAGACAACCAGTGACGACCAGACAACCTGGTCGGAGGAACAATTGACCGAGGCTCCGCCAGCCAGTACGGCACCAGAAGATAGCGATGCGGATGATTCGGAGACCAACGACAACGAAATCGGGACTGACGAGGCGCAGGACATGGACGCAGATGCAAATGACAGCGTGGTTTCCGGTGAGGATTCCTCCGGGAGCAGTGTTGAAACGCCTATGGCGATAGCCGCCAGTGTATCATCCGCCAAAATTGGGGATGGCTCCGTGGCAACGAGCTTTTCGGGCGGCACAGGGACAGAATCCAACCCATATCTCATTTCCAGCGCGGCGGAACTGGCATATTTATCCCAAAAAGCAACTTCAACCACTGGGAAGTATTATTTGTTAACCACCGATCTCTATCTGAATCCTTCCCTCACCTATTCCGATGACAAGAATGGGACCATCATGGGCGCGGATGCTGCGTATACCTGGGTACCGATAGGAAACTCTTATCCATTTGGTGGAAGCTTCGACGGCGGTGGTCATACCATATACAACATGTATATCAATTCTACAGCGGACAAGCAGGGCTTATTTGGATATGTGAATAAAGGCAGTGTCAGAAATATTAACATAGCAAATTCTTTTGTATCAGGCGGAAAGTATGTTGGCGGTATTGTCGGGTATTATTGGACTGGCAGTGCAATCACTAATTGCAGTAATTCGGGTACCATTACTGGCGGTGGTGATACTGGCGGGGTTGCTGGAATTCTTAGGGCCGGTAGTGCAATCGCTGATTGCGTCAATTCAGGTGCTATTACCGGTAGCGGCGATACTGGTGGTATTGTGGGATATGTTTATAGTGCCAGCACAATCAGTCAATGTTTCAATAGCGGAAATGTGACTGGTGGTGGCAATGCGACAGCAGGCGTTGCTGGGTATATGTTCAACAATGTCACGATAAGCCAATGTATAAATACGGGAAATGTGACGGGTGTAAAATATATCGGCGGCCTCACAGGATATACACATCCCGCTTACTTAAGTACAGTACAGGATAGCTACAATAGGGGGCGTATCGCAGGTACCTCCTATGTGGGGGGGATATCCGCCGTAAGATCAAGCATTACAAATTGTTACACGACAGGGACAGTGACCGGCGCCTCCTCTGTGGGTGGAATCATCAGTACATCCTCCGGCATTACGAACAGTTACTTTATTACCGGGGCGGCAAATGGTGCTACGAATAGTATCCTCGTTATAGGGTATGATGTCACACCGGAAGAACTAAAAGAAATGGCGGGCGTATTGGGGTCCGCATTCAAAGAGGACACCGGATTGGTGAATGATGGTTATCCGATTTTGGTTTGGCAGGAAGGGACCGTAGCGGGAGGGCCTGAATCAAGGTATATTACAAAGGATCTTTCTACAGGGGTGGAAATTACCCGCGATTTCCCCCATGCGTCGGCAGACAGCGAGGTGCCGGGGGACCTCCCCATCAATATCACGAAGGAGATGGCGGGGAGCGCGGAGGGGGCGTTTATGGCGGTCTCACCCGCTACGATCATTGGAACAGATGACCGGGAGCGAGTGACGATGACAAAATATCACCCCAGTAGTACAATCTGCTACCTCAGAGCAGTATTTCCCGATGGCACGGTAGGTCGCGGCACTGCATTTATGAATTACTATGATGTGGCTGTGACAGCGGGGCACTGTCTATATGACGCTACATGTGGGGGCTGGGCCGAAAGTGTTACGATCTATCCCGGCAGGGATGGGGACGACATGCCGTTTGGGAGCGCCCAGGCGGTCAGTATCATCACATCCGCAAAATACGCGCATAATGAAAATTTTGAATATGATTGGGGGATTTTGTTGCTTGATAAAGAGATTGGTAAGGACACCGGCTATTTGGGTACGAGGTGGACACCGGATACCTTGATTGACACGCAGGTAAAAGTCCAAGGATATCCCGGCGAAAAGGACAAAAGTGATATTTGGGAAATGTGGGCAATGAACGGCCCCATTACCGGCGAATCGGAACGAAAGCTCTATTATAAAATGGACACCACAGGGGGCCAGAGCGGTTCTCCGATCTATGAGTACTATACAGGTCTCGGCTTTGTGGCCGTTGGAATTCACACAAACGGGACCGAAGATACCGTAGCTGGCAGCAATGCAGGGACAAGGATCAACGAGGGCCTTTTTTCCCTGTTGCACTCCTTCAGGCAGTGACCTGGGGGCAAACCGCATTGTAAACTCTTGATGATGTCAATTTGTTCTGGGACGATATTTTATAGAATATCGTCCCAGAACTGCAAAGCTGGCCGCCATGCGTATAAGGCGGCGGACTACATATACCATAACGAAGGGATGACATTACTATGAAATACAGATATTATAAAATCACAGCGAGCCTGATGTCTGCCGCGCTGATTCTTTTCTGTGCCTCGTGTACCGCCGACGATGCGCTTGCGGGAGCAAACGGGTCAGCGGAACCTGTCTACCATGCTGCCGAAGCGCCGGACAGTGCAGAGGATATCGCCGACGACATGACCCAGGCGCCAGACACTATGGAGGATACAGCCGATAACACTGCGCGGTCTCCAGACGTCACAGAGCCTATCGCCGATAACACTGCCGAGGTGCCAACGGCCGCGAGGGATTCCGCTGTTGCAGGTGGCACCCAGAGCGCAGCAGGAGGAGGTATGGCAGCTTGGGCCGGTACCGGAAATACAAAAAGCCCTGATGATACTGTGGTAGTTCCCACTCCATATAACGCCACCTACACGGAAACGGAAAATGGAATTACATTTTTGGTACTCCATGACGGTGCACCTGTTTCGGGGGTGCTCATTACATATTGCGCCCACGCAAAGGAGTATGAATTGTTTGCTGAAATCACGATGTTGGTTGGCACCACAGATGAATCCGGACGTGTGAACTGGGCAACGCCCAAGTATGGATATCATGCATTTTCTGCAGGAAAAAAGTCGGAAGGGTACAAGGACTATGATATTCGAATTAGTGAAGAGGATTTGAATACAACAATTGAGCTGGAATGGGCTCCGCGAGTGCCATAGCCATCGAAAACATCACCCGCCCTGACACGAATTTTTTTAGGACTAGGAAACGGGGATAACATTGGTGTATAATACCCCCAAAGGGGGGGGAGCGCAAGCTATGATTAAAACGCTTGCAAAGAGTATACGGGAGTATAAAAAAGCCTCCATTGCAACGCCGCTGCTTGTCTCGATTGAGGTGGTAATGGAGTGTATGATTCCGTTTCTGATCGCGATACTGGTCAACCGCATCAAGGATGGGGTGGACATGTCGGCGCTGCTGTCCTACGGGGTGGTGCTGATTGTTATGGCGGGGGTATCTCTGCTGTTCGGGGCAATGGCGGGGAACACCTGCGCAACAGCCTCCTGCGGTCTTGCGCGCAACCTGCGCAAGGACATGTTCTACCGGATACAGGGGTATTCCTTTGAAAACATTGACCGGTTTTCCACCGCGTCTCTTGTGACGCGGCTGACCACCGACGTCACCAACGTGCAAAACGCCTACATGATGATCATCCGCACCGCAATCCGCTGCCCGCTCATGCTGGTGTTCGCCTTTGCCATGGCGTTTATTATGGGCGGGCGCATGGGGTTCATTTACCTCATCACCGTACCCATCCTGGGCGTTGGGCTGACGCTTGTGGTGCGCAGCACCATCCCGCTATTCAAGCGGGTATTTAAAAAGTACGACGCGCTCAACCACTCCGTGCAGGAGAACGTCAAGGGTATGCGGGTCGTAAAATCCTTTGTGCGCGAGGAATACGAGAGCGAAAAATTTGAAACTGCCGCCGAAGATGTGTGCAAGGACTTCACGAAAGCGGAGCGGATTCTCGCGCTCAACAGCCCCATGATGCAGTTTTGCATCTATGTCGGCGTGCTTTTCGTCATGTCCTTTGGCTCTTACACCGTAATTACGTCGCGCGGGCTGGATCTGGATGTGGGGCAGCTCTCCGCGCTTTTGACCTACAGCTTCATGATTCTCAACAGCCTCATGATGCTCTCCATGGTCTTTGTCATGATCACCATCGCGGACGAGTCCTCCCATCGCATTGTGGAGGTGCTGACGGAGGAGAGCACGCTGCATAACCCGGAAGCGCCCCTGCATACCCTTGCGGACGGCTCGGTGGAGTTTGACCACGTGAGCTTCCGCTACGCGAAAACCGCCGAGCGGATGGCCCTCTCTGACATAAGCCTGCGCATCCGGTCGGGGGAGACCATCGGCATTGTCGGCGGCACCGGCTCCGCCAAGTCCACGCTCGTCCAGCTCATCCCGCGGCTCTACGACGCCGGGGCGGGGACGGTGCAGGTCGGCGGTGCAGACGTGCGGGCGTATGATCTTGAGGCGCTGCGCGACCAGGTGGCGGTGGTGCTGCAAAAAAACCTGCTCTTTTCCGGGACGATCCGCGAAAACCTCCGCTGGGGCAACAAGGACGCGAGTGACGCGGAGCTGGAGGATGCCTGCAAGCTCGCGCAGGCGCACGAGTTTATCACCCGCCTGCCCGATGGCTACGACACCTACATAGAGCAGGGGGGTACGAACGTGTCGGGCGGGCAGCGGCAGCGGCTGTGTATCGCGCGGGCGCTGCTGAAAAAGCCAAAAATACTGATTCTGGACGACTCCACGAGCGCGGTGGACACCCGCACCGACGCCCTCATCCGGAACGGCCTGCGCACGTATATTCCCGAGACGACCAAGATTATCATCGCCCAGCGCACCGCGTCGGTGCAGGACGCCGACCGCATCATCGTCATGGACGGCGGGCGCATCCACGCCGTCGGCACCCACGCGGAGCTGCTGGCCGGTAACGAGATTTATCGGGAGATATACACCTCCCAGAACAGGGCGGGTGAGGACGTTGGCTAAAAAGAAAACGCATACCGTGCGGCGGCTTTTGAAGACAGTCTTTCAGTTTTACCCTGTCATACTGCCGCTGACGGTGGTCTGTATTATATTTAACGGCGTCATCAGCTCCATCCCTGCGCTATTTATGCAGAATATCATCGCCATGATTGAGGACAGCCTGAAAAACAGTTTCGACTTAGTTACGGAGAATAACAGCATTTTCGGGCTTATGCGTAGTATGGAAGGCGGCGTTTATGACAGCTGGAGCGTGGTGGGTGGCAGCATTCTCCGACTTGTGGGTATTCTGGCGGTGCTCTACGTGTTTTCCCTCCTCTCCGGCATCATCTACAACCAGCTCATGGCGGTCATCACGCAGGGAACCCTCAAAAAGCTGCGCGTGAAGCTCTTTCGCCGGATGCAGGAGATGCCCATTTCCTACTTCGACACCCACAACCACGGCGATATCATGAGCCACTACACAAACGACATCGACACCCTGCGCCAGATGATCTCACAGAGCTTTCCGCAACTGCTCATTTCCGGCACCGTTGTGGTTACCATTTTCTGCATCATGATTTATCTGTGCCTGTGGCTTGCCATCGTCGTCGTGGCTGGGGTGCTTGTGATACTGGTGATCATTAAGCGCATCGGGGGTGGCTCCGCGAAGTATTTTGTCCGCCAGCAGAAATCCCTCGGCGAGGTGGAGGGCTATGTCGAGGAGATTATGAACGGGCAGAAGGTGGTCAAGGTCTTCTGCCACGAGCGCGCGAGCGAGGCGGAGTTTGACGCCCTCAATGACAAGCTCTTTCGCGAGGCGGAGAAGGCCAATAAATATGCCAACACCCTTCCTCCGATTCTGAACAACGTGGGCAATGTCCTCTACGTCATCGTCGCGGTCGTGGGCGGAGCGCTCATCCTCTTCGGTACGCCCAATGTCAGTATTTCCGGGATTGTGATGGGCGTCAGCGTCGTAATCCCCTTTCTGAATATGACAAAGCAGTTTGTGGGGAACATCAATCAGGTTTCCCAGCAGATTAACGCCGTTATTATGGGCCTTGCGGGCGCCGAGCGGGTGTTTGCCCTGCTCGACGAGCCGGCGGAGACCGACGACGGGCATGTATACCTCGTCAATGTCACAGAGGAGAACGGCGCGCCTGTCGAGTGCACCGCACACACCGGCCACTGGGCGTGGAAGCGCACCGGCGGCGCGCCGGGGGAAGCGGAGTATACCCGCCTCACCGGGGACGTCGCACTCGATCACGTGGACTTTTCCTATGAGCAGGGGAAGGAGGTGCTGCATGACATCACACTGGAGGCGACACCGGGACAGAAGGTGGCCTTTGTGGGCGCGACCGGCGCGGGCAAGACCACCATCGCCAACCTCCTAAACCGCTTCTACGATATCGCAGAGGGGGATATCCAGTACGACGGCGTCGACATCAAGGAGATACGCAAAAGCGACCTGCGCCGCTCCATCGGCATTGTCCTGCAGGAAACAAGCCTCTTTACCGCGACGGTGATGGAGAACATCCGCTACGGGCGGCTCGACGCGAGCGACGAGGAATGCGTCGCCGCCGCAAAGCTCGCGGGGGCGGACGACTTCATCACCCGCCTGCCCGAGGGGTATCAGACCGTCGTCTCCGGCAACGGGGAAAACCTCTCGCAGGGGCAGCGGCAGCTGCTCGCCATCAGCCGCGCCGCCGTCGCCGACCCGCCGGTCATGATCCTCGACGAGGCGACCTCCTCCATCGACACCCGCACCGAGGCCATTGTGCAGCGCGGCATGGACGCGCTTATGGCGGGACGTACGGTCTTCGTCATCGCGCATCGGCTTTCCACAGTGAAAAATGCCGACAGAATTCTCGTTATGGAGCATGGGCGCATTATTGAACGGGGTACCCATGCGGAGCTGATCGAGAAAAAAGGGCAGTATTACCAGCTCTACACCGGCGCGTTTGAATTGGAGTAAATTTTACATAATGGGCATGTTGAAAATCTCTAAAAATACGCGTGAAAGCCAAGGAAATAATCTAAGA
>JAJQEJ010000012.1:0-36310 GCA_021201735.1 Oscillospiraceae bacterium
TTCTACTCCATTATACCAAAAAACCTCCCAATCTGCGTGGTTTTTTGACAGCCTGTAGCCATCCGAAATTTTTCGGATGGCTTTTTTGCTATGTTATGACTGCAACAGACTGGGCAGATTCCGCTCTACGATTTCTATAATCACGGTATCCCCCGCCTGCACAGCCTCCAACGGATAGGGCGTCTGCCGGGTGATGACGGCCTCAGAAAAATCCTCCGCCAAGAACGGGTACAGCGCGTTCCCGAAAGAATCGCGGCAGAAAATCAGCCGTCCGCCCCCCGTCTCGCTTCTCGTCTCAATGATGATATCCTCCTCCGTGCGCGGGGTGCTGACATATGTGAAGGAAAAGTCATACGCCGACTGCGGCTCCGTCATGGTGCCGGTGGGATAGAGCATCTGGTACAGGTCGCCCCGATGCGGTAGCTGCGTCTGCGTGGTGACTGCCGTAAAGCCCGTGTATGGAATTCCCAGCGTTTCCATCAGCTCCTGGTGCACCAGCGCGGCTCCCTCGCTTGTCCAGTGGGAATCTGTCTGGTAATAATAGATGTCGTCCTGCTCCCCAAAAAAAGCGAATAAATCCACATATTGAACCTGTTTTTCGGTGAGATAGGGCAGAATCATCTCATAATTTCCGGCACTTTCCGCCTGTAAATACCGTGTCGGCATATACTGTGGATAGAGCGAGTTCTTATTGGGCGCGATGGTGAACAGGAAATCCGCACCGCGTGCGGTACAGTATTCCTGCAATTCCAGCACCCTCTGCGCAATCTGCTCCGCTTCCGCGTCCGTGATGGTCGCGATATTCTGGTAGTCGTGCAGCGTTTCCTCGTAGTAGAGCCAGCCATCCGCCCCATAGATAACATCTTCCGCCGGAGCGGTATGGAGCAACTTTGTCTGTAGCGCCGCATTGACTGTGATCAGTTGCGGCCGAAAGCCGAAATGATCCGCTATGTAGTCTGTGGTCTCATCGAGAGCCGCCGTATCCACGGTGCCGCTTGCGGTGATGAATTCCGGTTTCGCCGCAAGCTTTTCATTGGCCAGTGTATCCGTGCCCGGCAAGAAAAACATGCCGACCAGAGGAATGAGGCAGAGCGCCAGAAAGGCGCAAATAAAAACCTTCTGTTTCATCCGTTCTCTCCTAAAACCGGAAATAAATAAAGGGGTTAAAGCTGCCCGCCGCGAGGGCTAAGATACATAAAACCAGCAGCACAAGCGATATACCCCATTGAATCGCGCCGCTTTTCCCGGTTATTTTTTGGGCCACCGGCGCGCAGAAAACACACGCAAGGACTGCAACCAAAAGAAAGACCGGCGTCATATTCCCGAGGACGGTGATGTCCCCCGTCGTCATGGCCCCAAAGCCGCCGAACATGGCGCGGAACATGTCCCCCGCCTGCGAAAGGGTATTCGCGCGGAACAGGACAAAGCCAAACACCACAATCAGCATAGTGTAGATATAGCCGATGACTTTGCCCTCTGCTTTTTTGCGCATGGACAGGCTACTGTCCTCCAGAATCGAAAAAAGCGCATGCCACAGCCCCCACAAGACGAACGTCCAGCTCGCGCCGTGCCACAGCCCGGTTACAAAGAATACGACAAGCCGGTTAAAAAACGTGCGGCCCTTACCCTTCCGATTGCCGCCGAGCGGGATATACAGATAGTCGCGAAACCAGGAGCTAAGCGAAATATGCCACCGCCGCCAGAATTCTTTGATGGAGGTTGCCGTATAGGGGTAATTGAAGTTCTCCAAAAAGTGAAACCCGAACATCCGCCCCATCCCGATGGCCATATCGCTGTACCCCGAGAAATCAAAATAGATCTGCAGGGCATAGCAGACCGCGCCAACCCAAGCGGAAAGCGCGCCCAGCTCACCCGTACCCAGCGCATACACGGCGTCCGCCATTTGGCCAACGGTATTTGCAATCAGCAGCTTTTTGGATAATCCCCAAATAAAGCGGCAGATCCCCGCGGCAACGTTGTCATCGCTTGCAGCGCGCGTGTCGATCTCCCGTTCAATATCCCGATATTTGATAATAGGCCCCGCGATGAGCTGCGGAAAAAACGAAATATACAGCAAGGTCTTTGGGAAGGACTTTGTCATGAGGGTCGGGTCCCGGTACACGTCAATGACATAGGAAAGCCCCTGAAAGGTAAAAAAGGAGATGCCGATGGGCAGGGCAATGCCGGTCAGCGGGATGGACAATTGAAAGACCTGATTGACCGTTGTGATCAAAAAATCTGTATATTTGAACACACCCAGCAGTGCCAAATTCCCGATCACCGCAACGGCCACCCCTGCCCGCCGGTAGGTGCCCGCGGCAACGCGCCCGCACACGTAGTTCAGGAGCGTCGACCCGAGCAATAGCAGCAGATAGACCGGCTGCCCGAAGGAATAAAAAACCAGGCTTGCGATCAGCAGCATGAGGTTTTTTGCCTTCACGCCGTGTAGCAAGCGATCCAAAATCAGAACAATTGGCAAAAAGGCAAACAGAAAAATCGCCGAACTGAAAACCATACCTTAGTTTACTCTACCGCCTGAACGGTTTCCGTCCCGTCCGTATCACGATAGGTGTAGACGGTAAAGCCGGAATAATACCACATGCCGTCCTCGCCGTCACCCATGCAGCTTGACGCATAGCTTTTGCTGTTGGGCTGGCCGACCGCCGCGGCCAAGCTGCTCACACTGCGCCCGACATATCCCTGCGCAACAGATTTGGGCGACTGCGCCGCGGTGTCCTCGTCCGCACTCGAACCTTCGCCCGAACCCTCAGCTGTATCTGTGGCGGCCTGCTCTATTGGAGCGTTTGACGGCGCGGCTGTCGCGCTTTGCTTGGCAGATACAGCGGCGGACGAGGTGGTCGCGCTGCTGCTTTTCACCTGCGCAGATGGCTGGGCGGAAGGTGCCTCAGACTGCGCCGCTTCTTCTCCCTCATCCGGCTGCGCCGCGGTCTCTTCCGGCATAGCGCTTTCCTCTATCTCTTGCCCAACTTCCGCGGATTCCGTTGCGGGACTTTCCGATGCCGGAGCCTCTTCTCCGTTGTCCGTACTGGAACAGCCGAACAATGTCAAGGAAAAGAGCAGCACGAGACCCGCCAAAATACAACCTCTGCGCTTCATAAAAAACATCCCCCTTATGTATCAGCTTGGAAAGTAATATTGAAACGGCGTCTTGTCTCTTGTCATCATGTAAAGATCGACCTTTTTCTGGTAGCGCCATTCCAGCTGGGTATCGAACATATAAGCTTTCCCGTCGTCCATATTGATCATCACCCATGCATGGTCCTGGTTATTCGTGCCAAGGCCGCCTGAAATTGGATACGCGTCATATCCGACACGCTGCGCCATGTACATGAATACCGACGAAAAAGAGTAGCAGTTGCCCTGCCGCGTTTTGATCATTTCTATGGCGTAGGACGTCGTCCAAAGCGTGGTTCCGCGCGCCTGATGTTCGCGGTTTAAGTAGGTGAAATTATCTCTCACATAGTCATAAATAGCGCGCAATTTTTCGCTCTGCGTCATCGCGTCATTGACGCATTTGTTTAGCTCCGCTTCCACCAGATCGTTTAATTCCAGATCCCCCGTTGTATATTCCCCGGAAGCATTAAACTGCAGGTGGCCAAACATGCCGCTCGTTAAGAACGTACCATCCCCATTGGCGTAGTACATGGCGCTGTCAATATCCATCAGCCCCGCGCTATAGATGGTCAGTGCCAAGCCGTCGGCCCCCGCATAGTACAGCTTTCCGTCAATCGTCTGAAATCCTTTCGTATAGGAATCAAACTGCAACGTGTCCGCATCAATGTAATAAAGTGCGTTGTCAATCGTATGCATCCCCGGGGTCATTCCGGCGGTCGGCACCACATACCGGGACCATGTTTCAGCTGCCTGCCTGTTCGACGTGTGCGTATGCTGCACGGTCGCTTCCATGAAATCTGCAAACGCCCAGTGGTTTTCCTGCAGGTCTGCAAATATACGGAAGGAATGCTCCCGTAACACCTGCTGATCGGCCGAGCGGCCTAGCACCCTGTTCATAATGACGACGGCCTGCGCACGCGTCATCGTGTCATCCGGCCGAAAGCTCCCGTCGCTGTATCCCGTGATCCAGCCCTGATTCGCGGCAGACTGGATATAGGTTTGCGCCCAATAGGAATCTGAAACATCGGTAAACCGGGCGGTGCCCTGCGCAAGCGGATAAAAGCGGGACAGCATAGTAACAAATTCCGCACGGGTCATGGTTTCATCCGGGTGGAACAGGCCGTTTTGATCCCCATCGAGCACGTTCAGTGACGCCAATGTGCTCACAGCTGGATCATACCAGCTGTCCTGCGGTACATCGGAAAAGCTGTGCTCATAACGCCCCATGCTCTGTGTCTGCAGCAAGCTATACACAATCTGTGCGGCCTGCGCACGGGTTATCTCATCCTCTGGATAAATTCTACCCGTGCCATCCCCCTGGATATAGCGGATATGCTCCTGCGTGTTCAGCACCGGAGAATAGTAGGCGTAGAAATTCGTGTCTTCCGTTATGATTTGTCCGGTCGGCGTTACGAAGTCTTCGTCCTGATCAAGCCAGAACGAAATCTCATTTTCATCCGCATCCACCTGCGGAACCTCCTGTAACGTATCCCCCGGGTTCAGGTCAATCTCTGCTAAGACTCTGTTGTTGGCATAAAATGTAACCGTTACATGCTCTGCTTCCGGCTCCTCCTCTGCGGCGGACGCATCCGGCTCAGATAACGCCGATTGTTCTGCGTCCCCTGCGATTTCATCTTCAGCTATGACAGCTGCGCCATCCTTTTCCCCTTGCAGCTGCGCTGCAGATACACCCGTCGTACAGCAAAGTGTTGCAAAAAGGGCCAAAGCAAGTACGAAAACTCTTCCCGTTTTCCGCATGCGAAACAAACATCCCTTTCCCCATCTTCTCTCTTTCTCGCTAAAAAATCTCTCAAATCGCCTTTGATCAACTTTAGATATTATTGCACAAATCCCTTATAATGTCTAGTGATGAAACTGATTTTTTTCGACGGATTATGCCTATAAAATCAGGCAAAAAGGGCCTGCATTCTCTGCCTTTCCCACATATTGGCTAATAATAAATATATTCAACCCGGTAACAAAATGTGCCGCCTTTCTCTCCGCACTTGCACGCCGGTTTTTTGTCTGCCGTCTGAACTTTCATTTTCTTTCTTAAATTTTATATACAGCTCTTTACACCAGCGCAAAATTCGGTTATAATTCGTAGTAAAATCAGTGTTTTATGCGGAACGTGAGGTGGCTTTATTTTATGGAACTGGATTATACGCGCAAATTCAGCCTCGGTGATGAGCAGGAAAGTGAAATAAAGGAGATTTTAACCTCCGTCTTTCACTCCCTGCAGGAAAAGGGATATAACCCGATCAACCAGATCGTCGGCTATATCCTCTCAGAGGACCCCACCTATATCACCAATTACAACGACGCCCGTTCCCTGATTCGCCGCCTGGATCGGGACGAGTTGCTGCAGGAGCTGGTCAAGTTCTATCTTTCGCATTAGCTTTGCCGCGCAACAGGTCATCCGCCTCGGATGACCTGCACGCTTTTTCAGGAGGGTTTAATATGAGTAAAAAAGTGGCGGTCATTATGGGCTCCGACAGTGATCTGGACACCATGCGCCCCTGTATCCAGCGACTCAAAGACTTTGGCATCTCCGTGGAGGTGCGCATCATCTCCGCCCACCGCACCCCGGCGCAGGCCGAGGCATTCGCCTCCGGCGCGGCGGCAAACGGATTCGGCGTAATCATCGCCGCCGCCGGAAAGGCCGCCCATCTCGCGGGTGTGCTGGCGGCCTACACCACCCTTCCGGTCATCGGCGTACCCATTAAGACCTCGCTCATGGGGGGCCTGGATAGCCTTTTGTCCATGGTGCAGATGCCAAAAGGGATACCGGTGGCCTGTGTCGCCGTGGACGGCGCCGACAACGCCGCCATTTTGGCCGCGCAGATGCTGGCACTCGCCGATCCGGGGCTCTCGGACCGGCTCCAAGAGTTTAAAGCGGACATGCAGGCGGAGGTCCGCGCAAAAGACGAAAAAATACAGGCATTGGAGGAGTTTTCACTGTGAAAAAACTGGAGCAGCTTTATGAGGGCAAGGCCAAGAAGGTCTATGCCACCGACGAGAGCGACATTGTCATTGTCTCCTATAAGGATGACGCCACCGCCTTTAACGGGCAGAAAAAGGGCACCATCACGGGCAAGGGTGCCATCAACAACAAGATGACCAACAACCTGATGCAAAAGCTGGAGAAGAGCGGTATCCCCACCCATTTTGTGCAGGAGCTCTCCGACCGGGAGACCGCAGTCAAAAAGGTCACCATCATTCCGCTGGAGGTCATCATCCGCAACATCTCCGCCGGTTCCTTTGCCAAAAACTACGGGGTAGCGGAGGGCATTGTCTTTTCCCAGCCCACACTGGAGTTTTCCTATAAAAACGACGATTTGGGCGACCCTCTCATCAACGACACCCACGCCCTCGCCCTTGGGCTTGCGACGGAGGAGGACCTTGCGTCCATCAAGCGCTACGCTTACGCCATCAACGACCAGCTCAAGGCGTTTATGAAGACCATCGGTATAGACCTTGTGGACTTCAAGCTGGAGTTTGGCCGCCTGCCGGACGGCAGCATTGTGCTTGCAGACGAAATCTCACCCGACACCTGCCGCCTGTGGGACTGTGAAACCCACGAAAAACTGGATAAGGACCGCTTCCGCCGTGATCTCGGCGGCGCGGAAGAGGCGTATGAAGAAGTTATGCGCCGCCTGACCGGTGTGGAGTAATGGAAACGCCCTATTCGCTGCCGGACAAGCTCCATGAGGAGTGCGGCGTATTCGGCATCGTCGCCGAGGACGACAGCATAGATCCCGCCCTTGCGGCATACAACGCGCTTTTCGCCCTCCAGCACAGGGGGCAGGAGAGTGCCGGTATCGCCGTATGCAAAGACGCGGATCTCTCCGTTACGAAGGGCCCGGGCCTGGTGCCGGAAGTCTTTTCCAAGGAGATTTTGGCCTCCCTTGCGGGGGCTAAGGCCGCCATTGGCCATGTCCGCTACGCAAATTCGGAGTTCTCCTCCGGCTTTGCCCAGCCGCTTCTGGTACGCCATACCTCCGGCCCGATGGCCCTCTGCTATAACGGGCGGCTTTCCAACAGCCACCATCTGCGCATGGAGACCGAGACGCGCGGCGGCATTTTTCAGACCACCAGCGACTGCGAGGTCATCTCCCATATCCTCATTCGGGAGCACCTGCGCACCAATACGCTTGAGGACGCCATTGTAAACGCCATGCACTATATGATCGGCGCTTACTCCATCGTTGTCCTCAGCCGCAAAAAGCTCATAGCCGCCCGCGACCCGAACGGCTATCGCCCGCTCTGTATCGGCAAGATTGGAAACAACTACGCCTTTGCGTCCGAGTCCTGCGCGTTTGATGCGCTGGGCGGGCACCTGATCCGCGATGTGGAGCCGGGCGAGGTCGTCGTGTTACAGGACGGCAAGCTCACCAGCCACCGCTGTGGTATTCAGGCACGCACGGCGCTATGCAGCTTTGAACTGATTTACTTTGCCCGGCAGGATTCGGTGATTGACGGCGCTGCGGTGGATTTTGCGCGCCATAAGGCCGGTATGTGCCTTGCCGCGCGCAGTGAGACGCAGGGAGATATCGTCATCGGCGTCCCCGACTCCGGGCTTGCCGCCGCGCAGGGCTTTGCGCAGGCGAGCGGGATACCTTACGGCATCGGCCTGGTCAAAAACCGCTATATCCAGCGCACCTTTATCCAGCCCGCGCAGAACACCCGCGAAAAATCGGTGCGCATCAAGCTCAACGCAATGGCCGCGGTGGTCAAGGGCAAGCGGGTGATCATGGTGGACGACTCCATCGTGCGCGGCACGACGAGCAAGCGCATTGTGACCCTCCTGCGGGAGGCGGGGGCGACCGAGGTGCATATGAAAGTGTCCTCACCCCCGTTCCTCAACCCCTGCTTTTTCGGCACGGCAATTCCCGACCGCGGGCAGCTTGCCGCAAACGGCAAGACGCTGGAGGAAATCTGCCGCCTCGTCGGCGCGGACTCCCTGCAATATCTCGCCACAGAGGATTTGAAAACCGTCACTTCCGATTTGAATATCGGCTACTGCGACGCCTGCTTTACCGGCGATTACGCCGTCCCCGTCCCTGCTGAGGATATATCCCTTTCCGCGCGCGTGGCGCTGTAACAACGAGGAGGTTTTTGCCGTGTCTCAATCCAAATCCGATTCCTACGCCGCCGCAGGCGTTGACGTCACCGCGGGCTATGAGGCGATCAAGAAAATCAAGCCCATGGTGGAATCCACCTATATCCCCGGCGTGATCGGTACCCTCGGCGGTTTTGGCGGACTGTTCGCCCCTGATGTCTCCGGCATGAAAAAACCGATTCTCGTCTCCGGTACCGACGGCGTGGGTACCAAACTCAAGCTGGCATTTCTGATGGACAAGCACGACACCGTGGGCATTGACTGCGTTGCGATGTGCGTCAACGATATTATCTGCTCCGGTGCCATGCCGCTCTTTTTTCTCGACTATCTGGCGGTTGGCAAAAATATTCCGGCGCGCGTCGCGGACATTGTCGCGGGCGTGACGGAGGGCTGCCGTCAGGCGGGCTGCGCCCTCATCGGCGGGGAGACCGCCGAAATGCCGGGCTTTTACGCCGAAAACGAGTATGACCTCGCAGGCTTTTCGGTGGGGCTCGTGGACGAGGCGAACATGCTCGACGGCGCTTCCCTCCGCGCGGGGGACTGCCTGATCGGCCTTGCCTCCAACGGGATACACTCCAACGGCTTTTCCCTTGTGCGCAAGGTGCTCGGCATCCACAGCCACGCGTCCCTCATGCGCTATGAGGAGGCCCTCGGCACTACCCTTGGGGAGGAGCTGCTCAAGCCGACCCGCATCTATGTCCGCGCCGTGCGCGCGCTGCTGGCGGGCGGTATCCCGGTCAGGGCGATCAGCCACATCACCGGCGGCGGCCTCTACGAAAACGTCCCCCGCATGATGAAGGAGGGACTGACCGCCAGCATCCGGACAGATTCCTTCCCCGTCCCCCCCATTTTTGACCTGATATCCCGCACCGGCAACATCCCGGCGCGGGACATGTACAACACCTTCAACATGGGCATCGGCCTTGTCATCGCCCTGCCGGAGGCGCAGGCCGACAAGGCATTGGCACTGTTGCAGGACGAAGGGGAGACCCCCTATATCATCGGCTCCGTCACCCAGGACAGAGAGGGTGTCGTGCTCTCATGAAGCGGATCGCCGTATTAGTCTCCGGCGGCGGAACCAATTTGCAGGCGCTCATTGACGCGCAGCAGAGCGGTACCCTCCAGGGCGGCGCGATTGCGCTGGTCATCGCCTCGAAAGAGGGGGTATATGCGCTGGAGCGGGCGCAGCGCGCGGGCATTCCATCCGCCGTGATCGCCCGCAGCGCCCACCCCGATAGCCGCAGTATGACGCAGGCACTGGTCTCCCGCCTGCGTGAAGCGCAGATTGACCTTGTGGTGCTGGCGGGCTTTTTGCACATCCTGACGGAAGAGATCATCGCCGCCTTTCCCAATGCCATCCTCAACGTCCACCCCTCCCTCATCCCGTCGTTTTGCGGGGCGGGTTATTATGGCCTCAACGTCCACCGGTGCGCGCTCGATTACGGCGTGAAGGTCACGGGCGCAACCGTTCACTTTGTGAGCGCGGAGCCGGACGGCGGGCCCATCATCCTCCAGCGCGCGGTGGATATCCTGCCGGGGGACACCGCCGAAATCCTCCAAAATCGCGTCATGGAGCAGGCGGAGTGGCGCATCCTGCCGGAGGCCGTCAGCCTGTTCTGTCAGGGGCGTCTCTCCGTCTCCGGGCGCGTGGTATCCATCGCGCCAAAATTATAAATGTTCAGGGAGGCTCACATGCATACACAGGATATCAGCAGCCTTTTATCGGAAAACACCTATCCGGGCCGCGGCATTTTACTCGGCCGCTCGGCGGACGGCCACTGCGCTGTGGCCGCTTATTTTATCATGGGCCGCAGTGAAAACAGCCGCAACCGCGTTTTTATAGAGACGGAGGACGGCATCCGTACGCAGGCGTTTGACCCGACGAAGATGACCGACCCCTCCCTCATCATTTACGCCCCGGTGCGCAGCGCGCGCGGCCACACCATCGTCACAAACGGCGACCAGACCGACACCATCTACGACGGCCTGACGGCGGGGCAGTCCATGGCACAGGCCCTCGAAACGCGCACCTTTGAGCCGGACGCGCCGAACTACACACCCCGCATCTCCGGCGTCATTACCCCCACGGGGGATTACGCGCTCTCGATCCTCAAAAGCGCGGACGGCGACCCTGCGTCCTGCCGCCGCTATACCTATTCCTACGAAAACCCCATCGCGGGGCAGGGGCATTTTATCCACACCTATCTGCGCGACGGCAATCCGCTCCCCTCGTTTGAAGGGGAACCAAGGCAGGTCGCGCTCACGGCACCCGATCCCACCGCGCTCGCTGCTGCGCTCTGGGACAGCCTCAACGCGGAGAACAGGGTATCCCTCTTTGTGCGCTATATCCCGCTGGACGGCGGGGCATGTAAGAGCGTGATCATCAACAAAAACAACGGAAAGGCGTGATTGCATGACGGAGCTGGAGCTCAAATACGGCTGCAACCCGAACCAGAAGCCCGCGCGCATTTTTATGGAGGACGGCGCGCTTCCTATCCGGGTATTGAACGGCAAGCCGGGCTATATCAACTTTTTGGACGCCTTCAACGCCTGGCAGCTCGTCAAAGAGCTGAAGGCTGCGACGGAACTGCCCGCGGCCGCGTCGTTCAAGCACGTCTCCCCCGCCGGTGCGGCGCTGGGGACGCCCCTTTCCGATGTGGAAAAGCAGATTTACTTTGCCGAGGGGATGGACCTCTCCCCCATCGCGTGCGCCTATGTCCGCGCGCGCGGGGCGGATCGCCTGTGCTCCTACGGCGACTGGGCGGCACTCTCGGATGTGTGCGATGAGCAGACTGCCGCCTTTCTGGCGCTCGAGGTTTCGGACGGCGTAATCGCCCCCGGCTATACCGGCGCGGCACTGGAGATACTCAAAACCAAGCGCAAGGGCGGCTATAACGTCGTGGAGATTGATCCCGGCTACATCCCAAAACCGCTGGAGCGCAAGGATGTCTACGGCATCACCTTTGAGCAGGGGCGCAACGATTTCAAGATTGATGACACCCTGTTAAACCACGTCGTGACCGCAAATGCGGCGCTCCCGGAAGACGCGCGGCGGGATATGATAGTAGCCCTCATCACCCTGAAATACACCCAGTCCAACTCTGTCTGTTATGTCAAGGACGGGCAGACCATCGGTGTCGGCGCGGGACAGCAGTCGCGCATCCACTGCACCCGCCTCGCGGGCGACAAGGCGGACAACTGGCTCTTGCGCCAGCATCCGAAGGTGTTGGCGCTCCCGTTCCGCTCCGATATCCGCCGCCCTGACCGCGACAACGCGATTGATATTTATACCTCCGACGAGTGCGAAGACGTTCTCACAGACGGCGCGTGGCAGCAGACCTTCACTACCCGTCCGGAGGCTCTGACCGCGCAGGAACGCAAGGATTGGATCGCCCGCCAGCGCGGCGTCACCGTCGGCTCGGACGCCTTCTTCCCCTTTGGCGATAACGTCGAGCGCGCCCGCAAGAGCGGGGCCTCCTATATCGTCCAGCCGGGCGGGTCGATTCGGGACGACCACGTCATCGCCACCTGCGACAAATACGGCATTGTCATGGCGTTTACCGGTATGCGCCTCTTCCACCACTGAGCATGAACGCAACGAAGCTAAAGTACCTCGCCCTCCTCTGTATGACCATCGACCATATCGGGACGGTATTCACCCCTATGGCCGCCGTTGCGGTGCCGGGCAGTGTGCTCTATTATCTATTGAATTATATCGGGCGGCTTGCCTTTCCCATTTTTGCTTTTCTTGTCGCGGAGAGCTGCCGCAAGACGGAGCACTACCCCCGGTACCTCATTCGGCTGGGGGTTTTCGGCGGGGCAAGCCACGTGCTGACCATGTTCCTCTCCAACGGGAGCTGGGGCAGTACTATTTTGACCTTTTTTTTCGCCGTGCTGGGCATCTATTTGGGCCAGCTTATGCTCGCGCGCAAATTGCCCCTGCCGACGGCGCTGCTCCCCGCGCTTCTGCTCGCCGTCGTCGCGCAGCTTTTGCACACCGACTACGGCCTGATCGGTGTGCTGACGGTTGTGGTGCTTTATTACTGCGGCGAGAGCAAAAAGCGGCAGCTTATCGCGCTCGCCATCTGTCTCTGCGCAACCTACCTCCCCCTGTATCCATTGCCGTTTAACCTGCTGTTCACCGCCTGCGCCTGCGCCGCACTGATCCCGCTCTATTTCTATAATGGGAAACGCGGACGGGGACGGATGAGCTTGTTCTACTGGTACTACCCGCTGCATATTCTGGCGCTCTACATTCTGCGGGCGATTCTATAAAAAGACTAACTATTAAAAGTCAATCCCCCAAATAGGGAGGAAAGTCAAAAAAGATGGTTCAAAAAAGGGTATAGTAAAGCAGGCGTCCGTCAGGACACCAAACAGGCTATCGTGAAAAGACTACGCCGCCAGGCGGTACGGTTGACCTGATTTCTCCAGGGCGAAGATAAGCCTCACCAGCTTCTTGGCGGCATGAGAGATGGCGACATTGTAATGCTTGCCTTCCGCCCGTTTCTTAGCCAGATAAGCAGCAAAGGTAGGCTCCCAGTGGCAGACGTATTTTGCGGCGTTATAGAGGGCAAAGCGCAGGTATCTGGAACCCCGCTTCTCCATGTGAGCGTAGCCGGAGGTGAGTTGCCCGGATTGGTAGGTGGACGGCGACAAGCCCGCATAAGCCAGAACCTTGTCTGGGGAATCGAATCGTGAAAAGTCTCCAACCTCTGCCAGAATCATAGCTCCCATGCGGGTTCCAATGCCCGGAATTGTGGTAATAGGAGCGTGTAGCTGATCCATCATGCTTTCAATAGCAGACTCAATATCAGCAATTTCAGCATCCAGCGCACGGATTCGTCGAATGGTATGACGAAGCTCCAGAGATTTGGCCGACATAACGGAACCGATAGAGGTTCTGGCAGCATCCCGGATTGATATGGCAGTGTCTCTGCCGTAATGACCCTTTGAAGCGTTGTGGAGCAGCGTCTTTAAGTGGGTCAGATGTGCCCCAGCGATTTGTTTCGCCCCGGGGAACTCGTCCAGCAGCGCATAAACCGAGGACATATGGAGGGTTGGCACCAGCTCTTCTAGCTCCGGGAATAGAATGCAGACCAAACGGGAAACCGACTGTTTGAGCGTGGCACGCTCCCTCACCTTGTCGAAGCGGTATCTTGTCAGTGACTTTAGCTCCTCATTGTGATATGCTGTGTCTGTGTAGGGCTTGAGGTCCACATCTGACATGAGCATAGCTGCAATCGTTTTAGCATCGACACGGTCGGTCTTCGTCTTTCTGAGGCTGAGGCTTTTCCGGTAAAGGTTGGTGTGTAAGGGGTTCAGGACATAGGTGGGAAGACCGGTGTCAAGAAGAAACCTGAGAATGTTGTAGCTGTAGTGTCCGGTTGCCTCAAGTCCTACTTTTATGCTGTCTTGGGCAGTCATGGAAGCACGGATTTTCCCCAGTAAGCAATGAAACCCTTCCATGCTGTTGGGGATGGTGAACACATCTGAAAGAACTTCCCCCTCTGAGCTGATGATAAAGCAATCGTGCTTGTCCTTGGCCACGTCGATTCCAATACAAATCATAACCAATCCTCCAGCGGTATATTTTGATGCTGTACCCACAGGGCACTTTGCTCTTGTAACCTTGTTCTAAATAAACCGTCTGGCGGTATCTAACTGATTAACAATACTGCAAAGGGCTGTGGTTGGAGCCTTTTTAAAACCATCTCGTGGTAGGGGCAGTGCACCAATCCACAGCATCCCTTCCAGTGTAGCACATTGCCCTTGGAGAGGGGCCTTATAAACTACTACTCTATAATACAAGGGGCCTTATTATGCATGTTTTAGTCGTCGGCGGCGGTGGCCGCGAGCACGCCATCGTCTGGGCGCTTTCCAAAAGCCCCAAGGTGGATAAAATTTTCTGCGCACCCGGCAACGGCGGGATTTCCGCCCTTGCGGAATGCATCCCCCTCAAAGCGACCGATCTGGAGGGCATCACGGCCTGGTGCGACAGCCACCCCATCGACTTTGTGGTTGTCGCGCCCGACGACCCCCTCGCGCTGGGCCTCGTGGACGCGCTGGAGGAGAAGCACATCCCCGCCTTCGGCCCGCGCAAGAATGCCGCCATCATTGAGGCGAGCAAGGTCTTTTCCAAGGGGCTGATGGAGCAGTACCACATCCCCACCGCCGCATACCGCGCGTTTACCGATATGGAGGGGGCGCTCGCCTATATCCACGAGCAGGGCGCGCCCATCGTGGTCAAGGCGGACGGGCTCGCGCTGGGCAAAGGCGTCGTCGTCGCGCAGACGGAGGACGAGGCGGTGTCCGCCGTGCGGGAGATGATGGGCGACAAGAAATTCGGCGCATCCGGCAGCCGCGTCGTGATTGAGGAATGCATGACCGGGCCGGAGGTCACCGTGCTCGCCTTTGCCGACGGGACGCATATCGTCCCCATGCCCTCCTCGCAGGATCATAAGCAGGCATATGACGGGGGAAAAGGCCCCAACACCGGCGGCATGGGCGCTATCTGCCCCTCCCCCCGCTATACGCCCGAACTCGCCGTGCGCTGTATGGAGGAGATTTTTCTGCCCACCATGCGGGCGCTGCAGGCGGAGGGCCGCCCCTTCTCCGGCGTACTCTATTTTGGTCTGATGCTCACCGCGAACGGCCCTAAGGTGATTGAATACAACGCCCGCTTCGGCGACCCGGAATGTCAGGCCGTGCTCTCCCTGCTGGAGACCGATCTGATGGATATCTTCCTCGCCTGCCAGAGCGGCACCCTCAATCAGCTGGATATTAAGTGGTCAAATCGGGCCGCTTGCTGTCTGGTTCTCGCGTCGGGCGGCTATCCCGGCTCCTATCAGACCGGCTACCCCATCAGCGGACTGGAGGAGGCGGGCGAGACCGCAACGGTGTTCCACGCCGGTACCAAGCAAGCGGGTGATGAAATCCTTACCGCAGGTGGGCGTGTCCTCGGCGTCACCGCGACGGGTGACACGCTGGACACCGCCATTGACGGCGCGTATGCCGCCGCAAAACACATCCACTTTACCGATATGCACTTCCGGCATGATATCGGGCGCATATAATATGAAAGCAGGAACACTAAAATTACATACCATCGTGCTATCACTGATTGGCTTCATTCTATTGTGGACTGTTGTGACGGATGCCTGGGGATCCTCTGCCTATATTTTTGGAAATGACGGTATTGGCGGCAAAACGATTTATGCCGTGATCAGCCGGATTGTCTGGGTTTTGCCTGCCGTATTTTGTATTGGCTTTTACAAAAATCAATTGGCAACTACGCCAAAATCTTTTATAAAAAACAGGCCTCGCTGTAAAATGTTTTATATCGTGCTCGGCATATCAGTGTTATATGGTATCATTTATATGCTTGCCTTACACGGCGGGTTTGGGGTTTACGCGGCAGATCCGATTTGGAGTATTTTGATCAAGCTCCTTGTTGTAGCAGTTGTGGAAGAGACCGTTTTTCGAGGCTGGGGGTATAACGCACTCGTCTCTGTGGTCTCAATGCGCAAAGCAAGGATACTCTCAACATTCCTGTTTATTGTATTACATTGGCCCGCATATTTTATCAAACTGTATTTAACAGGCTCATTTGACTGGGCAGGCATCATCGGACAAAGCGCCGCCGCCCTCATCTGGGGCATCCTCTGCTGCCATTTGTTTCAGAAGGATAAATCCATTTGGAGCGCAGTCATTCCACATTTTTTCTATGACTTCATGCTCTATGTTTTTGTAGGATAGCGACTGAATACCGGAAAGGAATCCTTCCATGCACTTTTATTGCGCCCCGCTGGAGGGGCTGACGAGCTATCAATTCCGCACTGTGCACCACCGCTTTTTCCACGGCGTGGAGAAGTATTTTACGCCCTTTCTCTCCACCAACCAGACCCACAACTTCGGCAATCGCGAACTGCGCGAGATTGTCCCCGAAAACACCGCGGGGGTTCCCACGGTTCCGCAGCTGCTCTCCCGCGTGGCGGAGGATTTCCTCTGGGCGCTCGCCCTCTGCCGGGACATGGGCTATACGGAGGTCAATCTCAACCTCGGCTGTCCGTCCGCCACGGTGACCGCAAAGGGGAAGGGCGCGGGGTTCCTGTCCGATTTGGATGCGCTCGCCCGTTTTTTTGATGCCGTTTTCAGCAAGGCGGATATCGCCGTCTCGGTCAAAACCAGACTGGGCATGCACGATTGCACGGAATTTGAGCCCTTGCTGGAACTATATAACCGCTATCCCATCTCGGAGCTGATCATTCACCCGCGCGTGCGGGATGATTTATACCGCGCCCCCGTCCGTCCGGACAGCTTTTCCCACGCTGTTGCGCACAGTCTGCATCCCCTCTGCTACAACGGCGACATTGCAACCCAAAGCGCCTATGCCGATTTTACCGCCCGCTTTCCCTCCGTTGACCGCGTTATGATTGGGCGTGGGCTGATCGGAACGCCCTTTCTGCTGGATGTCCTGTTGGGAAAAGCGCCGCCCACGCAGACGCGTGAAACCCTGCGCAACTTTCACGACACGCTCTATGATGCCTATCGCAGCACGTATGGCAGCAACCGCAACACCATGTTTCGGATGAAGGAGCTGTGGTTTTATCTTATCCATCTCTTTGACGGCAGTGAGGCGCTCGGCAAAAAGCTCCGCCGCACGACAAGTGTGGAGGAATTCCGGTTTCTGACCGCGGAAATTTTCCAAACCCTCCCCCTGTACCGAGACGCCAACCCCTGCTGGCTCCCACAAGAAAGCAGCCACCCACACACGCCATAAGCGCCGTGTGGGTGGCTTTTCTTCTACGTTACCCTCTTGCGTTTCGCCGCTCCGTGGAGAAACGCAGCCCAGCTAAGCACCAGCGCAAGCAGGACGAGGAGCACACCCCACGCGGGATAGCTGAGCCCGCCGACAAAAAAGTAATTATAGTATGCCCGAAGCGACGCCACCTGCACCAGTACCGCGGGCAAACCCCCCCGCGCACACATGCATGCAAGGCACAGCGCTAGTACATCCGCAAGGAAAAAGTAGCGGTCATGCATATAGGGCAGGAAAAATGGCACTCCGATGGCGAGAATCACCCCGCCCATCAGCAGCATCTCCGCCGTCAGCCGCCGCCTGTGAATCCAAAAGAGGCCCAAAAGGACGAACACCATGACAAAAGCCGCCACAATTCCAAGCCGCGCAAATTGATCGGTATACGCTGACATATCCGCCGGGGCAAGGGCATGGACACTCGGCGCGTTTAACACCAGATAGCCGCTGTATTCCGTCGCCTGTCCGAAATAAACCCCTATGATATCCCGCATGGGCTTTCCCAGCAGCAGCGCGGGGACACAGGTGGCAAGGTAGGCCGGTACCGCCAGAAGCAGGTGCCAGCCTCTAACCCGCTTGGCCACAAGGAATCCAAACCAGAGCGGCACAAGGAAGACCGTCTGGAGCTTAAAGGCAAAGGCGATGGTGAGCAGCACCACCGAGAGCCCGGGGCGCTTTCCCAGCGCGCAGGCGACGGCGTGCAGGCAAAACGCGGCGTAAATGACATCGCACTGCCCCCAGTAGGCACCATTGAGCACTACGGTGGGGAGCAGGAGCAGCAGGCAAAACACCACCACCGGACGATGGCTGCCCTTTGCGCAGACGCATCTTGCCACGCGCCAGCCGCCCCATGCAAGCACAAAGTCAAAAACAATAGACAAAAGTTTGATGCAGTACAGGTCGGAAAAATCGAGGTAGGAGATCGCCGCCAGAAAATAGAGGTACTGCACATTATAATCCCCAACGGAATACTGTAGCGCGGCAAAGCCGCCGTTCGCCCGAAAATACGCCACCCATTCGGATAAAAACGCGTTATAGTCATTCGATTGATACGAGAGGCACAGCCCCCTGATAAAAATCGCCGCGGCAACGGCAAGCAGGCAGGCGACCAGCGGGCGGCTGCTCAGCCCGCCGCGGTACAAAAGGAGCAGCGTCAGAAAGCCCACCACGCACATCGCGACCAGCATAACCGCCATTGTATCACAGCTCCCTTCCACAAAAAAAATCTGGATTTCTCCAGATTTCACCGTTAAAGCATTTGACAATAACCTTTATTCATGGTATACTAAAACGCTTGTATTCGCAAAAATAAGTTGCGATTTTTACATTAATTCGTTTTCTCAGTATAACACGAACCCGGCGACGGCGCAAGTACGCTCGGACTATTTCATCCAACTCATCCGTGTGTGTCGTATCCCTTTCCGAACCTGTCACCAATACGAAAATGAGGTGCTATATCCATATGGTTAAAGACGTCTACTATGGCAACACCCTGCGTAAAAGCTACGCGCAGCTAGATGAAGTGCTGGAAATGCCTAACCTGCTCGCCGTGCAGAAGGAATCCTACCAGTGGTTTCTCGACAAGGGACTGCGCGAGGTCTTCCGCGATGTCACCTCCATCACCGACTACGCGGGCAATCTTGAGCTGTCCTTTATTGACCACACGATGAATGAGCCGCCCAAGTATGACATTGAGGAGTGCAAGGCGCGGGACGCGACCTACGCCGCCCCCATCAAGGTGCTCGTCCGCCTGCGCAACAAGGAGACCGAGGAGATCAAGGAGCAGGATATCTTTATGGGCGATTTCCCGCTGATGACGGAGGGCGGCACCTTTGTCATCAACGGCGCGGAGCGCGTCATCGTCTCCCAGATTGTCCGTTCCCCCGGCATCTATTACGGGCGCAACGCTGACAAAACGGGCAACCTCATCTTCACCACCACGGTCATCCCCTACCGCGGCGCGTGGCTGGAGTATGAGACAGACCTCTCCGATATCTTTTACGTGCGCATCGATAAAAACCGCAAGCTGCCCATCACGTGCCTCATCCGTGCGGTCGGGCCGCGCACCGACGCGGAAATTCTGGAGCTGTTCGGGGAAGACCCGCACATTGTCTCCACGCTGGAAAAGGACGCCTGCAAAACATATGAAGAAGCACTGCTGGAAATTTACCGCAAGCTGCGCCCCGGCGAGCCGCCTACGGTCGACTCTGCCGAGACGCTGCTGAACACGCTCTTTTTCGACCCCCGCCGGTACGACCTGTCGGCGGTCGGGCGCTATAAATTCAACAAAAAGCTCGCCCTGTGGACGCGCCTGAGCGGGCAGACCCTCGCCGCGCCGGTCGCCGACCCCCGCACCGGAGAGGTGCTCGCGGAGGCGGGCGAGGTGCTCACGCGGGAGCGCGCGCAAGAGCTCGACGCCTGCGGCGTCAACGAGGCGCTCCTCACGGTGGATGACCGCACGGTCAAGGTCTTCTCCAACCACATGGTGGATATGTCCCGGTTTGTAGACTTTGACCCGGAGGAATGCGGCATCACAGAAAAGGTGCGCTATACCGTCCTGATGGAGCTGCTCGACCAGTACAGCGGTGACGCCCTCAAGAACGCCGTGCGAGAGCGCGAGGACGACCTCGTACCCAAGCATATCATTGTAGACGATATCATGGCCTCCATCAACTATTTTAACGGTCTTTCCTTCCACATCGGCACACCGGACGATATCGACCACCTCGGCAACCGCCGCCTGCGCTGCGTGGGTGAGCTGCTGCAAAACCAGTTTCGCATCGGCTTTAGCCGGATGGAGCGTGTCATCCGTGAGCGCATGACCATTCAGGACCTCGATGTGGTGACGCCGCAGTCCCTCATCAACATCCGCCCGGTCACCGCCGCAATCAAAGAATTTTTCGGCTCTTCACCGCTCAGCCAGTTCATGGATCAGACCAACCCCCTTGCAGAGCTGACTCACAAGCGCCGTATGTCGGCACTCGGCCCGGGCGGCCTGTCCCGTGACCGCGCCTCCTTCGACGTGCGCGATGTGCACTACAGCCACTACGGCCGCCTGTGCCCCATTGAGACGCCGGAAGGCCCGAACATCGGCCTGATCTCCTACCTCGCCTCCTACGCGCGCATCAACCGCTACGGCTTTATTGAAACGCCGTATCGCAAGGTGGACCGGGAAACCGGCTGCGTGACCGAGACGGTGGACTATATGACCGCCGATGTGGAAGACGAGTATACCATCGCGCAGGCGACCGAACCGGTGGATGAAAACAACCACCTCATCCACGACCGTATCACCTGCCGCCACCGCGAGGCGATCATTGACGTGGACCGCGATCAGGTGGATTATATCGACATCTCTCCCAAGATGATGGTCTCCATCGCGACCGCGATGATTCCGTTTTTGGAAAACGATGATGCAAACCGCGCCCTGATGGGCGCGAACATGCAGCGACAGGCGGTGCCGCTGCTGACAACGGAGGCACCCATCGTCGCCACAGGACAGGAGCACAAAAACTGTATCGACTCCGAAGTCGCCATTCTGGCGCTCGACGACGGCGAGGTGCTCCACGTCTCCGCCGACGGGATTTCGGTGCGCTATCAGGGCGGCGAGGTGAAATACCACAAGCTCATTAAATTCCTCCGCTCCAACCACGGCACCTGTATCAACCAGCGCCCCATCGTGGAAGTTGGACAGAAGGTGAAAAAGGGCGAGGTAATTGCCGACGGCCCCTCCACCGACAACGGTGAGATTGCACTGGGCAAGAACATCCTGATGGGCTTTATGACCTGGGAGGGCTACAACTACGAGGACGCCATCCTGCTCAACGAGCGTATGGTTAAGGAGGACGTGTTTACCTCCATCCACATTGAGGAATACGAGACCGAGGCGCGGGACACCAAGCTCGGCCCTGAAGAGATCACCCGCGACATCCCGAACGTCGGCGAGGACGCGCTGAAGGATCTCGACGAGCGCGGCATTATCCGTGTGGGCGCCGAGGTGCGCTCCGGGGATATTCTGGTCGGCAAGGTCACACCCAAAGGCGAGACCGACCTGACCGCGGAGGAGCGCCTGCTGCGCGCCATCTTTGGCGAAAAGGCGCGCGAGGTGCGCGACACTTCCCTTAAAGTACCCCACGGAGAGAGTGGAATCATCGTCGACGTGAAGGTCTTTACCCGTGAAAACGGTGACGAGCTCTCCCCCGGCGTCAACATGGTCGTACGCGTCTATATCGCGCAAAAGCGTAAAATCTCCGTCGGCGACAAGATGGCGGGCCGCCACGGGAACAAGGGCGTTGTCTCCCGCATTCTGCCGCAGGAGGATATGCCCTTCCTGCCCGACGGCACCCCGCTGGATATCGTACTCAACCCGCTCGGCGTGCCGTCACGTATGAACATCGGGCAGGTGCTGGAGGTTCACCTCGGCTACGCCGCCAAGGCGCTCGGCTGGCAGGTCGCCTCCCCCATCTTTAACGGCGCAAACGAGCAGGACATTCAGGACACGCTGGAGCTTGCGGGGCTATCCCCCGACGGGAAGAGCGACCTATACGACGGGCGCACCGGTGAAAAATTCGACAACCCCGTTACTGTCGGCTATGTCTACTTCCTCAAGCTCCACCATCTGGTGGACGATAAGATCCATGCACGCTCCACCGGCCCGTACTCTCTGGTCACCCAGCAGCCGCTCGGCGGCAAGGCACAGTTCGGCGGCCAGCGTTTTGGCGAAATGGAAGTCTGGGCGCTGGAGGCTTACGGCGCGGCCTACACCCTGCAGGAGATTCTGACCGTCAAATCGGACGACTGCACCGGACGGGTGCGCACTTATGAGGCCATTGTCAAGGGGCACAATGTACCCAAGCCGGGCGTCCCGGAATCCTTCAAGGTGCTTGTGAAGGAGCTGCAGTCCCTGTGCCTCGACATCCGCGTACTCGACGACAAGGGTGACGAGATTGAGCTCAAGGATGACGAGGACGGCGACCAGCCCCATAAATTCAACGACATCGACGACTTCGGCTACGCTGAGGGCGACGAAGCGGAATTCTCCGCCGCCGGCTATTCGGTCAACGACGGCGAGGACAGCGACCTGTTCTCCGAGGACGACGACGAGCTCGACGAGGATGACGACGAGCTGTTCGACGGTGATACGGACCTGGATAACGATTCGGAATAATAGAGGGAGGAACTATTTCTATGAGCTACGCTGAATTTGACGCAATCCGCATTGGCATCGCCTCCCCGGAACAAATCCACGAATGGTCGCACGGCGAGGTGAAAAAACCCGAAACCATCAACTACCGCACACTCAAGCCGGAACGCGACGGGCTGTTCTGCGAAAAAATCTTTGGGCCTACCAAGGACTGGGAATGCCACTGCGGTAAGTATAAGAAAATCCGCTTTAAAGGAAAGGTCTGCGACCGCTGCGGCGTGGAGGTCACGCGCGCGCGGGTGCGCCGCGAGCGCATGGGGCACATCGAGCTTGCCGCCCCGGTCTCCCACATCTGGTATTTTAAGGGCATCCCGTCGCGCATGGGGTTGCTGCTGGACATCAGCCCGCGCATTCTGGAAAAGGTGCTCTATTTCGCCTCCTATATCGTGACCGACCCCGGTTTTTCCCCGCTGATCAAAAACCAGATCCTCAGCGAGAAGGAATACCGCGATATGCGCGAGAAATATGAAGACGACTTTGAGGCGGGCATGGGCGCAGAGGCCATTAAAAAACTGCTCGCCGATATCAATCTGGAGGAGCTTTCCGCCTCCCTGCGCGCCGAGCTGAAGGACGCCTCCGGCCAGAAGAAGGCCCGCATCGTCAAGCGTCTTGAGGTGGTGGATGCGTTTCTCAGCTCCGGCAATCATCCGGAGTGGATGATCATCGACGTCCTGCCCGTTATCCCCCCAGACCTGCGCCCAATGGTGCAGCTCGACGGCGGACGTTTCGCCACCTCCGACTTAAACGACCTGTACCGCCGCGTGATCAACCGCAACAACCGCCTCAAGCGCCTCATCCAGCTCAGCGCGCCCGATATCATCGTGCGCAACGAGAAGCGGATGCTGCAGGAGGCGGTGGACGCCCTCATCGACAACGGCCGCCGCGGGCGCGCCGTCACCGGCGCGAATAACCGTGCGCTCAAATCCCTCTCCGACCTGCTCAAGGGCAAGCAGGGGCGGTTCCGCCAAAACCTGCTGGGTAAGCGCGTGGACTACTCTGGCCGTTCGGTTATCGTTGTTGGCCCGGAGCTGAAAATATACCAGTGCGGTCTGCCCAAGGAAATGGCAATTGAGCTCTTCCGCCCCTTCGTGATGAAAAAGCTGGTGGAAGACGGGCTTGCCAACAATATTAAATCCGCCAAAAAGATGGTCGATAAGGGCCGCGCGGAGGTCTGGGACGCGCTGGAGTTCGTCATCAAGGACCACCCCGTCATGCTCAACCGTGCGCCCACCCTCCACCGCCTTGGCATTCAGGCCTTTGAGCCGGTACTGGTGGAAGGGCGCGCTATCAAACTCCACCCGCTCGTCTGTACCGCGTTTAACGCCGACTTTGACGGCGACCAGATGGCGGTGCACGTCCCCCTCTCCGCCGAGGCGCAGACCGAGGCGCGGCTGCTCATGCTCTCGGCGAACAACCTCCTGCGCCCGCAGGACGGCGGCCCCGTCACCGTCCCCACACAGGACATGGTGCTCGGCTCCTACTACCTGACCTACGAGCGCTACCCCGCCCACACCGCGGAGGAGACCTTTGACGACTGCGCTGCGGTGCGCGCGGCAATTGCGGATGGCACCATCACAGAGGACAGCTATATCTGGGTGAAAAACCCCGATAGTCCGGACGATATCCCCACCTATGCGGGCCTTGCCGCGCAGACCCCCGACGGGGAGCTCCCAACAGAAAAGCTGCACGCTTTCTCCGATGAAGCCGAGGCGCGGCTAGCCTATGACGAGGGGGCGCTCGAGCTGCATGTGCCCATTCTGGTGCGCCGCTCCGCCGAGATAAACGGTCAGATGCGCCACAAGCTTGTGCGCACCACCGTGGGCCGCCTGATCTTTAACGAAGGCATCCCGCAGGATCTGGGCTTTGTCGACCGCAGCGACCCCGACGGGGTATTCGAACCGGAGATTAATTTTGTCAGCGGCAAAAAGCAGCTGGGCAAAATCATAGACAAGTGTATTGCAAAGCACGGCTTCACCGTGTCGGCGCAGGTGCTTGATATCATCAAGGCGCGCGGCTATAAATTCTCCACCCGCGGCGCACTCACCGTCTCTATCTCCGACATGACGGTGCCCGACGCAAAGCCGGAGCTGATTCACGCAACCGAGAAGGAAATTGTCAAAATTGAGCGGCAGTTCCGGCGTGGCCTGCTGACCAATGAGGAGCGCTACCGTCTGGTGGTGCAGGCATGGGAACAGACCACAAAGGACGTGACCGACGCCCTGCTCGCGGGCCTCGACCGCTACAACCCGATCTGGATGATGGCCGACTCCGGCGCGCGCGGCAGCACCGCGCAAATCCGCCAGTTGGCGGGCATGCGCGGCCTGATGGCGGACACCTCCGGCCGCACCATTGAGATTCCGATCAAGGCAAACTTCCGCGAGGGGCTGACGGTGCTGGAGTACTTCATCTCCAGCCGTGGTGCCCGAAAGGGTATGGCCGACACCGCCCTTCGTACCGCGGACTCCGGCTACCTCACCCGCCGCCTGGTGGATGTGGCACAGGAGGTCATTATCCGCGAGGAGGACTGCGGTACCAACGACGGCATTCCCGTCTCCGAGATTGTGGAGAACGGCCAGGTAGTCGAAACCTACGGTGAGCGCATCGCAGGCCGGTATCCGCTGGACGATATTGTCGACCCCACCACCGGTATGCTGCTCTTCAGCAAGCATACCATGCTGCGGGGAGAGAACGCCAAAATACTGGAGCAGCACGGGATTCACACCATTACCATCCGCTCGGTTCTGACCTGTCATGCCCGCAGCGGCGTCTGTTCCAAGTGCTACGGCGTCAACCTCGCCACCGGCCAACCCATGGGGCAGGGTGAGACGGTCGGCATTATCGCCGCCCAGTCCATCGGTGAGCCGGGCACCCAGCTGACCATGCGTACCTTCCACACAGGCGGCGTTGCAGGCGGCGATATTACGCAGGGCCTGCCGCGTGTTGAAGAACTGTTTGAGGCGCGCAAGCCCAAAAAGATGGCGCAGCTTGCCGAAATCAGCGGCCGCGTCACGCTTGAGGAGGGGAAGCGCAGCGCATTGTGTACCCTCACCATCACCGCCGACGACGGGGAGGTTGTCAGCTACTCCATCCCCTATAACGCGGGCATCCGCGTGAAAGACGGCGACACGGTGGAAAAGGGCCTCGCCCTGACCGACGGCGCCCTGTATCCGCAGGATGTCATCCGCATCCGCGGCGTCCACGCGGTATACGACTACCTGATTCAAGAGGCGCAAAAGCCATACCGCCAGCAGGGCGTGGATATCAACGACAAGCACATCGAGGTCATCTGCCGCCAGATGCTGCGCAAGGTGCGTGTGGAAGATCCGGGCGACTCCGGCCTTCTCACCGGCTCCACCATTGAACTGCTGGAGTTTAAGGACGCCCGCGCGGCGGTGCAGGCTCGTATCGACGCAGGCGAAACAAACGACGGCATTGATTTGGTCCTGCCCACCGCTACTCAGGTGCTGATGGGCATTACCAAGGCCTCCCTCGCAACGGAATCCTTCCTCTCCGCCGCCTCCTTCCAGGAGACGACCAAGGTGCTCACCGAGGCCGCGATTAAGGGCAAGGTCGACCACCTGCTCGGTCTAAAGGAAAACGTCATCATCGGTAAGCTGATTCCCGCGGGTAGCGGCCTTGCCGCCTATCGCAAATATGACAAAACCGATGAGGAGGGTACCGCACTCGAGCGGCCGTCCAACGCCCGCGACGACGTGGCGGAAGAGGATGACGATGACCTTGTCATCCTTTCGGAGGATGACGCGCAGATCGTGGAGGCCGCTGAGGCCGTGGCGGATACCATAGATATGATCTGAATGCACTTGATTGAATCAACCTGACACTCCGCCCCTGATAGGGGCGAAGTGTATTCTTGGAGGAATTCCGATGAGTAAAAAATTTGGCCTGAACGAGCTGCGCGAACTGTTCCTCTCCTTTTTTGAGAGCAAGGGGCATCTGCGCCTGCCCAGCTTCTCGCTGATTCCGCAGGGCGACAAGTCCCTGCTGCTGGTCAACTCCGGCATGGCACCGATGAAGCCGTGGTTTACCGGCGCGCAGGAGCCGCCCCGCCGCAGAGTCTGTACCTGCCAAAAATGTATCCGCACCGGCGACATTGAGAATATCGGCCACACAGCGCGCCACGGTACCTTTTTTGAAATGCTCGGCAACTTTTCCTTTGGCGACTATTTCAAAAAGGAGGCAATCGCCTGGAGCTGGGAATTCCTCACCTCACCCGATTGGGTCGGCCTTGACCCTGACCGCCTCTATCCCTCCATCTATCTCGATGACGAGGAGGCCTTTGCCATCTGGCATGAAGAGATCGGCATCCCGGCTGAGCGCATTTTCCGCTTCGGCAAGGCGGATAATTTCTGGGAACACGGCGCGGGCCCGTGCGGCCCCTGTTCGGAAATCTACTATGACCGCGGCGAAAAGTGGGGCTGCGGCAAGCCGGAGTGCACCGTCGGCTGCGACTGTGACCGGTATATTGAGGTCTGGAACAACGTCTTCTCCCAGTTTAACAACGACGGTGCCGGAAACTATACGGAGCTTGCCCAGAAGAACATTGACACCGGCATGGGCCTTGAGCGGCTCGCCTGTGTCTGTCAGGATGTCGCGTCCCTCTTTGACGTCGATACCATCATGAATATTACAAACCACGTCTCACGTCTGACCGGCGCGCACTATGGCCAGACCAAGAAGACCGACATCTCGCTACGCGTCATAACAGACCACATCCGCTCGGCGACCTTTATGATATCCGACGGCGTGCTCCCCTCCAACGAGGGGCGGGGGTATGTCCTGCGCCGCCTGCTCCGCCGCGCCGCCCGGCACGGAAAGCTGCTCGGCGTCGACGAGCCGTTTCTCTGTCAGCTCTGCGATACCGTCGTGCAAGAGAGCGCGGGACACTATCCGGAGCTTAGGGAAAAGCAGGACTACATCACCCGTGTCATCACGGTGGAGGAGGAGAATTTCGCCCGCACCATTGACGGCGGCATGCGCATTCTGTCCGAGCGCGTGGCACAGCACAAGGCTGCCGCCACTGAACTCTTTTCCGGTGCCGATGCCTTCCAGCTCTACGATACTTACGGCTTCCCCATCGACCTCACCATTGAGATACTGGAGGAAACCGGCATGACAGTGAACCGCGCCGCGTTTGACACGCTGATGGAGGAACAAAAAAACCGCGCCAGAAAGGCGCGGGAGGCACTCGGCGATCTCGCGTGGGCAGGCATTGATCTGGGACTTGACAGCACACCCACCCGCTTCACCGGCTACGAGAGCCTCTCCGGCGAGGGCGTCGTGCTCGCCCTTGCAGCAGACGGCGAAGCGTGCTCCGCCCTCGCGGCGGGGATGGAGGGAATTGTCGTGCTCGACCAGACCCCATTTTACGCCGAAATGGGCGGTCAGGTCGCCGACCACGGCTTACTCCGCGGCAAAACCGCCCGATTCGCCGTCTCCGATGTACAAAAGACCGCCGACGGCAAATTCCTTCACCACGGCACGCTGCTGGAAGGGACTCTCTCCGTCGGTGGGCACGTCCACACGCAGGTGGAAACTGCACGCCGCCGCGCCATTGCCCGCGCCCACTCCGCCACCCATCTGCTGCAAGCGGCGCTGCGCAAGACACTCGGCGAGCACGTCCACCAGGCGGGCTCCCTGGTCGCCCCAGATCATCTGCGCTTTGACTTTACCCACTTTTCCGCCCTCACGCCAGATGAGCTGGATTCCATTTTTGCCGAGGTCAACCGCGCGGTGCTGGCAGGGGACCCCATCCATACCGATGAGATGAGCCTGGATGACGCCCGCAGCAGTGGGGCAACCGCGCTCTTTGATGAAAAATACGGCGATGTCGTGCGGGTGGTCACCATGGGAGATCAATACTCTGTCGAGCTCTGCGGCGGCACCCATCTTGATAACACCGCAAAAGTGGGCGTCTTCCTCATCACCGGCGAATACTCCATCGCATCCGGTGTGCGCCGCATTGAGGCGAGCACGGGTGCCGCCGGTTTGGAAACCATGCAGGTCAACCGCCGCATGATTGCAGAGGTGTCCGAGCTACTCAAAACCAAGCCGCTGGAACTGCGTGCCAAGCTCACACAGACCCTCGGCGAAATGCGCGCCCTGCGCCATACCGTGGAAAAATATCAGGCGAAGGACGCCCTCGGCGCAGCGGAGCGGTTCCTCTTCGGCGCGAAAGACATTGAAGGGCTGAAGGTGCTCACTGCCACGCTGCCCCAGGCGGACGCCGACGCACTGCGTAAAATGGGCGACTTTTTGCGGGATAAGGATGCCACCGTGGTCGCCGTCCTCTCCGCCGTGCATGAGGACAAAATTACGCTGCTCGCCGTCTGCGGCAAGGAGGCAATTGCCAGGGGCGTCAAGGCGGGCGCGCTCGTGAAGCACGTGAGTGCCATTTGCGGCGGTTCCGGTGGCGGTAAACCCGATTCCGCCATGGGCGGCGGCAAGGATATTTTAAAGCTGGATAACGCCCTTGCCACCGTAGACGAATTCGTGCATGAAGCGTTAAACGCGACGTAATATCATATCTGACGAGCCGACTCATACTAGTACCGTATAAAAATCATAGTATGATTTTTATAGCGCGTAGCGCGTACGGAACTTATGAGACGTGCCGCGTAGCGGCGTGGCGCTTGCGACACATCTCCGATTTTAATCGGGGATCAGTATCAATTATTGACCCTGCTGCGGCTGCACCGCTGTTTCCGGTGCAGCCGCCTTTTTCTGCCTTTCATGGCGCACCTCCGACAGAATCCACAGTACAACCGGAAGCACCACCAAAAACGGCGTTGCAAGATAAAAGTAAACGGTGACAAATTTCAAAAACTGTACAACATTGGTGAAGACAAAGACACAGAGCGCAAGCGCAAAAAACGCAACAGGGAGATTGAGATACTTCCGCTCCGCCGCCTTCGTGTGCAGCAATTTCTCCAGCCCCAGCGTGGAAAATCGCAGGTAGACCGCCACCTTGGTGATGCCGAGAAAGATGAAAATAAAAGAAACCACGATCTCAATATGCTCCAGAAATTCTCCCACCTTGATGATGCGCGCAATCACATACGGCGGGTATGCCGTCGATTGCAGTACGATACCGCCAAGAATTAAGACGTTACGCAAAAACGTCACGATCATAACGACAAACCCAATGCCGTATCCAATGCCGTATGCCTTATACGGGCTGTCGCCGCGCTTGAGGTCTCCACAAAAGGCAAGCACGAAAAAGCTCTCGCCATAACAGATCATCCCGCCATAAAGGCCTTCCTCCAGCAGCGTCTTTTTGCTCGTGCTCACCAAGGGGAGCAGATTTTGTACATCCATCAGGTTAATGGAAAGCAGCACAGTCACGACGAACACGACGCATATGGCGATGGTCACCCCCAGCGCCCACTTGCCTATGTTCTCCATTCCGCTGTTTGCAAGGTAGATGCCCACCAGCGCCATGCAGATCGCAACAAAATAAAACGGCGTCTCATGAAACGCAGTCTCCTGCAGAAATTCCGCAAAAATACAAAAATTTATACTGCATATACCGATCCCAAAAAGCACCAGCAGCACGGTAAGAATTCTGCCGATCCATTTGCCGCAGAGTATCTCCAAAATCTCAAACAGCCCCCGTCCGGGATGCAGCGCTGCAATGCGGCAGGTAATGATCATAAGCGGGAAAAAGGCAATAAGGGTGACAAGCATGGTAATCCACATATCGTGTCCAGACCGGTTGAAGCCGCTGATGAGCAGACTGTTCATCGCCAGCAGCGCAATCAGACACCCCAAATTTCTCGCTGATATTGTTCTGCTCGGCATAGCGCTTACCCTCCCGTTTGAATGATATGATGCTTCTCTGCAATCCTGTTAAACGTTTCCACGATATTGGGCATCTGCACGTCGAAGCTGGCTATAAGCAGCAGCACACAGCTTACGGCAAATCCAACTACCCCAAGCACAAAAATCACTCTGTTCCCGTGGCGCGCAGCAGGTATGAAATAAACCGGAATACAGACGATATAAAAAATTACAACAAACGCCGTTCCCATATAACCCTATTTCCTTAATATTGTTTCATTTGGCCGAATATCAACATCGACGTCGACCTTGATCACCGCATTTTGATATATCTCTCCCCAACGGTCTTTTACCGCTTCATACGTTTCCGGAGTCTGCTGGTATAGCTGCGCCGCATAATCAAAGATATCTATGCCCACCTCATGTTGCATTTTGCTGGAAAACCCCTCCAGACGCTCTTCCAGCACCTGCGACAGGTACCGCTCCAGCTCCGCTTCCTCCTCGTTGGTCTGCACGCCATCATAATAAACCTCCTGCGGCGTCACTTCCAGCTCCAGTTTGCGGGAGACCATCAGCCGCCCATCCACAAATTGTACCGTCTGCTTTTCCTTACAGCGATCAAGGAGAAAGGAATTGTTTTCCTCCGGGTCAATAGGGGATGGGACGGACAATACGATATCTTTGGGCGTACCGGTGAGCAACGAATAGTAATGGGTTGCGTCCTCATTGAGCATACCGATCAGCCTATCTCCATCAAAATAGGCGGTTGTGCAGGCCTCCACAACAGTATCCTCGTTGTTCTTCGTTGTATTGAATACAGGCAGCAACAGGCACCTGCCCTCCTCTTCAAGTGCCGAATATGCCTGAAAAATATCCACTGTTGACGCGCCGATATGCATCTTTTGATAATTGCGCGCCATCTCTTCAATTTCGAAAGAGATGATTTTAGAGTCCAGGCCGGTAACTTGCAGGATATCCGCCGCCTTGTCCTGCCCGGAAATGACAATGCTCAGCGCCTCGCGGACGTCGGTTCCACTGAGGAAAAACTCCAAAATATCATGGACACCCTCCGTCTCAGCGATCTCCTTGCTGATGACCAGCACCTCCATATCGCTAAAGAACAGTGTGCTGTAAAGCCGCTTTCGGGCGTTGAGCAGGGCCTCGCGAATGTCTTTCCCGCTTGTCTCAATATAAAGGCTGTTTGACCCTTCGCGCTCCTGTTTGAGTGAGTTGAGATCAACGATCTCCAACAGCAGCTTATACTCCCCTGTCTCCTCATCCCGGTCAACCGCAATGCCCGCCACAACATCCAGCTCATTCATGCTTCGGTAATCCCAGCATCCACTTAGCAGGCCGCCCAGCAATGCGGCCAGCAACAGGAATATCGTCCACCGTTTCACTGTTTCCCACCCCTGCGCGTGCGCAGGCGCACTTTGTCCTCCGTCAGCCCATTTGGCCGCTCAGACATCCGCCACATCGGTCCGCGAATAACGGTGTCTTTGATATTCTGGTAGCGCAGGGTGGTATCCCAGCCGATCTGCGGAACACCAAATGACTCCAATCGGAGTATGTGGATGAAAAGCACCGAAATCCCAAGCACCAGTCCGTAGAATCCGGTGACGGCGGCGAGGATGATCAGAAAATTGCGGATGATCGGAATCGCCGCGTTGAGCCTTGTGGCAAGCAAGCTGGTGATGCCGGAGGCCGCCGCAATAATAATGACATTGGCGGAAACCAGATCCGCCTCCACCGCCGCAGAGCCCACAACCAGCGCACCGACAATGCTCAGCGCCTGTCCTACCCCGGTGGGCATGCGTGCGCCCGCCTCGCGCAGAATATCAAACATAATCAGCAGCGCAAATGTTTCAATAATGGTTGGAAACGGTACATTGCGGCTATCCACTGCAACGCGGATCAGCAGCACCGTGGGGAGCATCTCCTGATGGTAGGATAGGATTGCGACAAAAAGTCCCGGAACGGTAATGGCAACAAAAAAACTGATAAACCGCAATAGCCGAGAGAGGCTGGCATAATAATAGTTGACATAGTAATCCTCACTGCTCTGGAAGTTTTCCATGAAAAGATACGGCGCAGTGAGCGCCACCGGTGAACCATCCACAAAGATAGCAACCCGCCCTTCCAGAATCTTCGACACCACCACATCGGGCCGCTCTGTGTATGCCGTCGATCGGAAGAGGGAGTGTTTGTTGTCTTTGATCAGCTCGTTGAGATAGTTTGTGTCCAGCACCGCGTCAATCTCAATGGCGTCCAACCTGCGGTTGAGCTCGTCAAGCACTTCCGTTTTTACAATCCCGTCCAGATACGCAACGCAAATCTGCGTATTGCTCCGCTGCCCCATAGACCGCATTTTCAGCTTCAGTTCACTTGTCCGCAGCTTGCGGCGCACCAGCGACAGGTTCTGCATGAGTGATTCTGAAAACCCCTCCCGCGGCCCGCTCAGGATCTTCTCGGCGTCCGGTTCGTTGATGCTGCGTGTCGTAAAGGATTTTGTGTCAAGCAGCAGCCCCTCCGTCTCACCATCTGTGATCAGAAGTGTCTCTCCGTAAGCAACCGCCTTGACAATCTCAAATAAATCGCCTGTCTTTTTGATTTCATTGACTTGTAGCACATGATGCCTCAGCACATCCAGAATCGGCCCTCCCTGCTCCGGAGGCATAAACAGCAGCAGCGGCTTAATAATATACGCATCCATCTGCTCCGACGATACCAAGCCCTCCGACCAAATCAGGCAGTAGCTCCGCTGCCCCTCTATTACGCGGTATTTCATAATATCCACGTCACAAAACAGCTCTTTTATGAGCGCAACGTTCTTCTCCAGCGAATGGGAAAAGTGCAATCCTTCTATCTTTTCCCGGTATGCATTTCTCCTCTGCTTTTCACTGCTCTCCTGCCTACCCCGCTTATTTGACACGATCACGCCGCCTCCTGCCTGATTCCCAAAATATTGTTGGTAGTTTTTCCAGCAGCGGGCTTATTTATGCATGCTCACGCGTTTTGCGGGCAATAATTTAGGATTGACATTCTGATCAAGATACGCTACAATAACTAAGGTCAAAAAGGTACTGGTTATATTTTTGCGTTCTATTTGACTTATGCGCGCGAGTGGTGGAATTGGCAGACTCGCTAGATTCAGGTTCTAGTGTGCATTACGCACGTGCGGGTTCAAGTCCCGCCTCGCGCACCAAACCCATATAATCCGAACCAATCCCGACGGTTATTCCCGGTCGGTGACGGGTTCGGATTATTGCTTTATTTTGATAGATTCGAGGATACCCATTTTCCCAATGGTGTCATAAAACGGCCTGAATCCAAGCCGAGGGGCCCACGCAAGAAACGCAAGACCACATAGACGCAAAAAGGGCGGCGGCATCGTATTTCTTCACGATACCGCCGCCCCTGTGTGTTAGTCCTTCGTTTTCCCTTCCACACCGTTCTTTTCCGCTTCCTGCTGACGCTTCCACTCGGCAAATTCTCTTTGTCCGTCCTCGCTCTCGTAAAAGGCGAGTATATCCGGCATGATGCAGCGAGCGATGGCTTCAACCTTGTGTTGCGGAATGTTGGTGTTGTTGATTAGCTTTTTACGTCTGCCCAAGTCGTACCTCCAGATAAAATATTAAGTTTTCAAGGTGCAAAAGTGCGTTTATCTCTGGCGGTATTTCGTATTGGCAAGCCTCCCTTGTTCCTTTTTAGAAAACACAAAACGCAGATTTGTCAATCTGCGTCACGCTCCAAAGGCATTCGCCCTTTCATATTATAAAATTGTGTCTTTGCCATACTCACATCATAACCGTATTCATAATCCGTGTCAATACTCATTTCGTGCCGCTCTTGGGATGCGGCGGCAACGCCGCCGGAAGCGAAAGGAAGCGAGCCGATGCTCCGCAAAATGGGAGTTTTCCGTATTGCCCAAAATTTGAAGCATAAAGCCTATCAGCAGAAAAAACATGGCGGGGGTACATGGGATACCCGAAAAACTTTACGCACTCTGACAATGGGATATATACTCCATGAATTTTACGCAGAATGGACGTATACTGCTGTTTAGGCGTGAAACAGCAGGAGAAAATTAGACGTAAGCTGCGGCGAGGTTCCCCGCGGAGGCCAGGACGAGTATAGATAGAATCAATGGCGGTGAGCCTCCATGCTCTTTTTTTAAGCGTTCGCAGAACGCGCAGCCGCACATGAAATGTGCGTTTGGGGGCTTGGGGGGTACCCCCCAACTAGCATGGTTTTGCAGCGGCGGGAGCCGGGCAAAAGCGCATTGTGGCTATCACAATGCCCTGCTAGCCAAACTTACTCCCGTCCAGCCGCAGCTTGCCTTAACACTTTTTCCACTTAACCCGCCCGCTGGCGAGAAATATAGTGCGGAAACAGGTCGAACATGGTACAATAAAAGAAAATGCAACGCTGGGCGCGGCCCGGTATTGAACACAGGAGGACGTGCCATGCCGGAAAATAACCAGGAGGGGAAGCCAAAACGGAAATACAACCTGACGAAGCCGAAGCCCAACAAGAGGGAGCAGATTCTCCAGGCGACAATTAAGGTCATGGGCCACTTTGGGTATGACGGCACCACAATGGACAGAATTGCGGTGGAGGCGGGCGTCTCACGCTCCTTAGTCACAAAGCATTTCGGCACCAAAGAAGAAATCGCCGCAATCTGCATCGGGCGTATATGCGATACACTCATCGACAAGATGCAGCGCATTTCCAAATCAAGCGTAAATTACCGGGAGCAGACCGACAGGATATTTTCGCTGGTGCAGAGTTCTCAGAATGAAATACGGCTTCTCATAACCCTGATGGCAACGCCCGCCCTGGAGCATACGCTGCGTAATGCTGTGCCGGACTTGGCAAAGAGTACGCAGCAGATTGTAGCCAACCATAATGCCGATAATCCCCAGGATATAGCGGCCTTGTCCTACACCATGACCGCGCTGTATTTCAACTATGTTCTCACGGGACGAAAGGAGCTTTACGAGCGGGCAAAGGCGAATGTATTGCAGCATTACACGGGAGAGAAATGAATTTGTTTACTCACTCGGGGAATTAAATTGAACGTCTTTTGCTTCTTGCAAAAGGCGTTTTTTCATACAAACTTAGTGTTTATGAGAATACTTAGTTGACGTTACGCCGTTTAATCTGTATAATTTAGGTATCAGAAGCTGAGACGTTAACTTGCGTTTGCCCTGTGCAATGCTGCCGATCTTGCTTCAACGACTGGCGAAAATTGTCGAAAGGTACACCTTTTGGCAAACGGAAAAATCGTGCGTATTTGCATTTTCGCGCACAAAAAAGCAGCCCGAATATCTCAGACTGCGAATAATATATACAATTTCAGCGGCAAATTAACATAGTCAAAAGGCGTACCTTTTACCAAACACGGCGTGGCCTGAAGTGGTCAGAACAGACGAGGAGGACGAAACATGAATACGAAAGCAAAGGTCGGAAGCAGAATCCTGTGCGCGGCCCTGGGGCTTACCATGCTCTTTGCCCTGCTGCCCGCCCTAACCACGCCTGCCCGGGCTGCCTGGGACGGCACAGCGGACACCAACTGGTATATCAATGGCGCATCGCCCGGTTACGAAATTTTCACCGAGGCCGATTTGGTGGGGCTGGCCCAGTTGTCCAATCTTTCTACGACTACAGTTGATGTAGAAGTGGTTTGGGAAGATACGAACCTCACGATAAGCGGTTCAGGCGGCAATGTGGCAAGTGGGTTTGACTTTACCAGCGACCGGCCGTCCGACATTGAGTTTGTGCTGAGACGCAGCCCTGTTACCGCAGAGGACGGGTGGGCAACCACCGAGCCAATCCGCATTTCCGCTTCCGATTCCTGGCAAAAGACCATAAGCCAGGTGATACCTGCGGGAGAAACCCAAGCGGTCGATCTGCCTCTCAATAACAGCCGGGGCGCCGAGTTTACCTATGAGGCAGCTGAACTAACAGGCCTGGACAGCGCGTATACATGGGCCGGCACCACCGCGGGGAATTCAATTACCATCACCAACACACTAAAAACAACCGATATCAGCTTCACAACGCTCGGCGCCGATACCAACGCGCCACTGGAGGGCGCTACATTTCGTCTGACTGGAGCGGCCGACAGTGGCATGTCATTCGCGGTTGATGCCACAAGCGGCGCAGACGGTGTAATCACGTTTTCCGGCTTACCGGTTGGTTTTTACCATATCCAAGAATACGCTGCTCCAAC
>JAJQEJ010000012.1:36410-41415 GCA_021201735.1 Oscillospiraceae bacterium
CAGCGAGCAGGGCGAATTGGAAACCGCGCTGAATTACGAAGGCAACCAGATTGATTGGATTGATGTGCTTTACAATATACCGTCTTCTTCGAACAGCGGCACCTTCCCCTTTACCAAGGTGGCGGAAGCTGGGGCAAATACCGATGGAAGCCCTGATTATATTCCACTTACAGGCGTAAATTTCACTCTTACTCCCCTGGGCGGGGGTACCCCATACTCTGCAAGCTCGGATGCATCGGGCGAGGTCATTTTCACAGGTGTTGCCCCGGGGATTTATGTATTGGCCGAAGACTCCGGATACGGCAGCTATACACCTGTTCCCTCCATTCCTGTCTCGCTGTATTGGGATGCAGACGGCAATCTGAGCCTTCGCTATCTCAACTCTGTAGGCGATTGGACATATATCGACCAAAACGGGAATCTCGTCTTGGTGAACCGGCAAAACATAAATCTTGATTTTTACAAGGTAGATGACAGCGAGGCGGCAGCCCCAGTTGCCGGTGCGGAGTTTGCGCTTCGAGACAGCGGGGGAAGCCTTGTTGCCAACAGTACATCGCAGGTTGACGGTTCGTTTTCCTTTACCGAGCTTACACAGGGCAGCTATACCCTCACCGAGACGGTTACGCCGGATGGATATCAGGCGATAGAGCCGGTCACGGTTGTAATCGGATACGAAAACGGAGCTTCAACCCTATCGGTTTTGCAGATTGGTGATGCGCTTACTCCGCAGATGCCCTACAATATTGTGGATAAAAAAGTGATTGACATCGAATTTGGCATACAGACAAGCGACGGCTCCGCCTTGGCGGGCGCAAGATTCACGCTGACCTGTGTTGACGACCCCTCGGTGCAGCACACCGCTGTCTCCGACGCAAACGGCATCGTGGCTTTTCAAGGGCTGACCTCCGGCACATACACGCTGAGAGAGATCGAGGCGCCCTCCGGCTATATTGCCACCGCCGACACGAAGATCATAATCGGTTATTCAAGCGGAAGCGATGCGCTTTCCGTGCTGGAGCCGGAAAATTGGGCCAGCTTCGTCGTGATAAATAATCTGAGGCCACCCGGTAATACAGGCGGCGTGACGAGCTACACGGTGCAGTTCGAGACAAACGGCGGCAGCGCGGTGGACAGCCAAAGCATAGCATCCGGCCAGACCGCCACCGAGCCGGAGGCCCCCACACGGGAGGGCTACCGCTTCACCGGCTGGTACACGGATGCGGACTGCACGGAGCAGTACGACTTCGACACCCCCGTAACGGCCAACCTGACCCTCTATGCAGGCTGGGAGTCCCTTGCCAGTCCTGCCGTGCAGCCCTACATAGAGGGCTACCCAGATGGCACATTCCGGCCTGACGATAGCATCACCCGCGCCGAGGCGGCCATGATGCTGTACAATTTGGCCCATGACAAAATCATCACCCCCAGGACGGCCACCCTGGAAAGCGACGGCTTCACCGATGTGGCCCCCGGCTCCTGGTATTACGATGCCGTGATGTATCTGGCCGAGATGGGGACAATAGACGGTTACCCGAATGGCAGCTTTGACCCGGAGGGGCAGATTACCCGTGCAGAGTTTACGACCATGATTGTGCGATTCGCTGGTATACCAGCGAATGTCGGGGAAGCAAGCTTCCCCGACATAATGGGACATTGGGCGCAGGATGAAATCGCGGCAGCGCAGGCGGCGGGGCTGGTGTCCGGCTACCCCAACGGAAACTTTGGCCCCGACGACGACATGACCCGCGCCCAGGCCGTGACCATCCTCAACCGTATGCTGGGCCGGAGTACCGACGAGGGCCTGTTCGACGGCCTGGAGATGCCGTTTTCCGACGTGTCCGCCGCCCATTGGGCCTACTGGCACATCATGGCGGCGGCGGTGGAGCATGAGGCGTAGAGGCAATATATGAGCTAATGTCAAAATGCCGCCAGACTGTTAAAGTGTGGCGGCATTTTGGGAAATATGCAATTTATGTGTTGATTATCAACCCGATATTGTGCTACAATGAGATTAACAATCCGGGGAGGTATTGCGATGAAAATTGTAGCGGAGAGATTGCGGACACTGCGAAACAGATTGGGAATATCACAGGTGAAGATGGCACCCATTGTCGGGCTAAAGCAATCGACAATCAACCGATACGAAAATGACCAGGCCAATCCCACGCTTGAAACGCTTCTTCACTATGCGGACTACTTTGACGTTTCCCTCGATTATATCTTTGGGCGCACCGACGACCCACAGGGCAAGCTGTATGAATACAGGCCCAAAATTGAGGAGAGCGACCCGGAGATGGAAAAATTCATTGAGATGTGCTTCGACCCGAAATCTCCCATGAATGAACGGCTGAAAGAGACGCTTGCCAAAATGCTGAAGGAGGCGAAGGAGTGAAAGCAGTCATCTATGCCCGATACAGTTCGGATTCTCAACGTGAAGAAAGCATCGAGGGGCAGCTCCGCGAGTGTACCACCTTTGCCGAGAAGAACGGCATCACGATTTTGCGCCACTACATCGACCGGGCATTCTCTGCTAAGACAGACAACCGCCCGGAGTTCCAGAATATGATTAAGGACAGCGGCAAAAAGCTGTTTGATGTGGTCATCGTCTGGAAGTTGGACAGGTTTGCGCGAAATCGCTATGACAGTGCCAGATACAAGTCCACGCTGAAAAAGAACGGCGTAAAAGTGGTATCCGCCACCGAGGTCATCTCCGAGGGTGCGGAGGGCATTATTCTGGAATCCGTTTTGGAGGGATATGCGGAATACTACTCCGCCGACCTGTCCGAGAAAGTCATTCGCGGTATGACGGACAACGCTCTGAAATGCAAATATAACGGCGGTTCTCTCCCCCTCGGCTATGTGATTGATGATGACCGGCATTTTCAGATTAACCCCCTGACCGCCCCCTTTGTCTTGGATACGTTTAAGCGTTATGACGAGGGTGCAACCATGACCGAAATCCGCGACTGGCTCAATGAGCAGGGTGTGACGAATACACTGGGCAGACCGATGAATTTTAACAGCGTCCAGGTTATGCTGAACAACCGCCGCTACATGGGAGAGTTTCGATACCGGGATGTGATTATTCCCGATGGCATTCCCGCTATCGTGTCGCAGGATTTATTTGACCGGGTGCAGGAGAAGATGGCGAAAAACAAAAAAGCCCCTGCCCGTCATAAGGCAGAGGATGATTATCTACTCACTACGAAGCTGTTCTGCGGTCATTGTGGCGCGTATCTTTGCGGCGAGAGCGGCACCAGCCGCACAAAGATAGTCCATCATTATTACAAATGCGTCAACACAAAAAAGAAAAAGACCTGCAAAAAGAAGCCCGTCAAGAAGCTCTGGTTAGAAGATTTAGTCATTGATGAGACGATGAAAATTGTCATGGACGATACGGCGATTGAGGCCATTGTCTCAATGGTGATGGATTTGCAGGAGCGAGAAAGCACCAGCCTCCCACTTTATGAGCAGCAGTTGCAGGAGGCAAATACGGGCATCCAGAATCTGCTCAACGCCATTCAGCAGGGAATACTTACCCCATCTACGAAAACCAGACTGGAAGAACTGGAAGCCAGCAAAGAGGACTTGGAAATCAAGATTGCCAGTGAAAATCTTATCCGCCCCAAGGTCGATGCGGAGTTTGTGAAGTTCTGGCTCCACCGTTTCCGCAAACTGGATGTCCGGCAGCAGGCACACAGGAAAATGCTGATTGATACATTCATCAATTCGATTTACCTGTACGATGACAAAATCATTATCACGTTCAACTACAAGGACGGCACAAAGACCGTCACATTTGAGGATATAAAAGGTTCGGATTTGGATTGCCCCGGTGCACCATCAAAAACGGCTGTTTTCTTCGGAAAACGGTCTTTTTTATAACTTTTTTGGCGCTTTGAATTTTGGCACTTTATCGAATTTTCCCGAGTTCTAACAAAAGTTCTAACAGGCATCCAACTTTAAAACATCATCCAACACACTGGCAGCTTGTTTCTTGCCCTCTGTAGTGAGGTGCGTATAGATGTCCAATGTGGTGGATATCTGTTCATGCCCCAAATATTCCTGCACTTGCTTTGCCGATATCCCCTTGTCAATCAAAATACTTCCTGCGGTGTGTCTCAACTCATGAAAGCGAATCGGGGGTAAATCGCATTTCTTGAGCAAAGCGGTAAAGCGATGGGAGATATAATCTGGCAAAAAGGCTGTTCCATCTTGCCAGACGCATACATGTCCATTATCGTGATATCCCTGCCCCATGAGACGCTTATACTCCGCCTGTTGTGCTTTCAACGCAACTAAGTATTTCTTTAGTTCCGGCATCAAGTGCAAGTCCCGTTTACTGGCGCTGCTTTTGGTCTTTTCATGTTCAATGAGGGTCTTCATTTTTACTACTGTGTTTCGGATTTTAACGGTATCGCTTTTAAAATCCACGTCCTGCCAACGCAATCCCAAAACCTCACTGCGCCGCAAACCCAAAAACAAGCCCAACATGATCGCGGGACGTATCGGCTCATCCTGCGTTGCCTGTAAGAGTTCCTTTGCCTGCTCCACGGTATAGGCTTTCCCTCTATGCCGTTCCAATTTGGGGAGCGTGACGCGCTCACTGGGGTCATACGGGATGATATTGAATCGCAGAGCGTCCTGCATTACACCGTGAACAACTGCCATATGCTTTTTCAGGGTATTTGCACTAAGACCGCCTTTATAATGCGTGTCAATATACCGCTGAATATGGCGTGGTGTTATCTCGCGTATGGGTAAGTCTATCTTTTCAAAGTAAGGGATTATGTGTTTATCACAGTAGTATTTGTACGACTCCCAACTATTGAGCCGAATAGCGCTTTTCTTGCGTTCCAGCCATTCGTCAAGCAACGTCAGGAATGTCGCGTTTGACTCTACCGTTTGCCTTGCTTCATGCTCTATGATAATTTCACGCAACCGTTTTTCAGTGTCAATGGCAATCTAAAAATGCACAAAAAGGGCGGGGAAAAAATGTACAAAA
>JAJQEJ010000034.1 GCA_021201735.1 Oscillospiraceae bacterium
ATCTCCCTACTCTTTGGCAATATTGCTCCTTAATCTTTTCGTGCGGTTGCCCTGAAACACCGGCGCAAACACTTGACATACCGGACGCGTTTACGATATGATAAATTGTTATTGTAAAGCAAAAAGGGGAATCAACATGGCAAGAAGTAAACCATCTGAATCCTACGGCAACGACTCCATATCCTCGCTCAAGGGCGCGGACCGGGTGCGGAAGCGCCCGGGCGTTATTTTCGGCTCTGACGGGCTGGAGGGCTGTGAGCACGCCGTATTTGAGATCCTCTCCAACGCCATTGACGAAGCGCGGGAGGGCTATGGCGACGTGATCACGGTGACGCGCTACGCGGATCGCTCCATTTCCGTCGAGGATTTCGGGCGCGGCTGCCCCATGGACTGGAACGAGAGCGAGCAGCGCTACAACTGGGAGCTGGTATTCTGCGAGCTCTACGCGGGCGGGAAATACAACAACATCGACGGCAACCATTACGAATATTCCCTCGGCTTAAACGGCCTTGGATCGTGCGCGACGCAGTATGCCTCCGCATATTTCGACGCGGTAATACACAGGGACGGGCAGGAATACACCCTTCATTTCGAGCGCGGCGAACCGGTCGGCGAACTCAAAAAAGAGCCGTGGAGCGGGAAAAAGACCGGCTCCTTCTTCCGCTGGAAGCCGGATATCGACGTGTTTACCGACATCGATATTCCGGTGGAATACTATATAGATGTATTAAAGCGGCAGGCGGTTGTGAACGCAGGCATCACCTTTCGGTTTCGCAATGAGACAGGCGGCAAATTTGATACGACGGAATTCCGGTATGAAAACGGAATCGTTGACTATGTGCAGGAGCTTGCGGGCGAGAATACCCTCACCGCCCCTGTCTTCTGGCAGGCGGAGCGGCGGGGCAAGGATCGGGAGGACAAGCCGGAATATAAGGTCAAGCTCTCCGTCTCCTTCTGCTTTTCCAATACCGTTACGGTGATTGAGCATTACCACAACTCTTCATGGCTGGAGCACGGCGGTTCGCCGGAAAAGGCGATGAAATCCGCCTTCGTCTCCTCCATTGACGCCTATATCCGCGGGCAGGGGAAATATCAGAAAAGCGAGAGTAAAATCACATTTACCGACATTCAGGACGCCCTTGTGCTCATCTCCAACAACTTCTCCACCCAGACCTCCTACGAAAACCAGACAAAAAAGGCCATCAACAACAAGTTCATTCAGGAAGCAATGACCAGCTTTCTCCGTAGTCAGCTCGAAGTGTACTTCATTGAAAATCCGTTTGACGCGGAAAAGATCGCGGAGCAGGTGCTCATCAACAAGCGCAGCCGGGAGAGCGCGGAAAAGGCCCGCCTGAACATCAAGAAAAAGCTCTCCGGCAATCTGGATATTGCAAATCGCGTCAATAAATTTGTCGACTGCCGCACCCGTGACGCGGAGCGCCGCGAGCTGTATATCGTGGAGGGCGATTCGGCTATGGGTGCCGTCAAGCTCAGCCGCGACGCGGACTTTCAGGGGATCATGCCGGTACGCGGCAAGATCCTCAACTGCCTCAAGGCGGATTACGGAAAAATCTTCAAGAGTGAGATTATCACCGATCTGCTCAAGGTGCTCGGCTGCGGGTGTGAGGTTGCCGACAAGCGGGCGAAGGACATGTCCTCCTTTGACCTCATGAATCTGCGCTGGAACAAGATCATCATCTGCACCGACGCCGATGTGGACGGCTTTCAGATCCGCACGCTGATTCTGACCATGCTCTACCGGCTGGTGCCCACGCTGATTCAGCGGGGCTACGTCTATATCGCCGAGTCGCCGCTCTATGAAATCACCTGCAAGGAGCAGACGTGGTTTGCGTACTCCAACGTAGAGAAGGACAAGATTGTAAGCGAAATCGGCGATAAGAAGCACACCATCCAGCGCTCCAAGGGTCTGGGCGAAAACGAGCCGGATATGATGTGGCTGACCACCATGAATCCGGAGACGCGGCGGCTCATCAAGGTCATGCCGGAGGATGCGCAGCGCACCTCCGACACCTTCGACCTGCTGCTCGGCGACAATTTGCAGGGGCGCAAGACCTACATTGCGGAGCATGGATACAAATATTTGGAGCTCGCGGATATTTCCTAGGAAATAATTGATACAGAACGAGGTAACACCAACATGGCAAGAAAAAAACAACCGGACGAGCAGAAGAAGCGGCCTGTGAACGAAAACGTGCGGGGGCTGCACTCCGAGGTGCTGGAGCAGAATATCACCGAAACCCTCGCAGTGAACTATATGCCATACGCAATGAGCGTCATCGTTTCCCGCGCCATTCCGGAGATCGACGGCTTTAAGCCCTCCCACCGCAAGCTGCTCTACACCATGTATCAGATGCATCTGCTCGGCGGGGCGCGTACAAAGTCCGCCAACGTCGTCGGCCAGACCATGAAGCTAAATCCCCACGGCGACGCGGCGATCTACGACACGATGGTGCGCCTCTCACGGGGCTACGGCGCGCTCCTGCACCCCCTCGTGGACTCCAAGGGCAACTTTGGCAAGGTGTATTCACGCGATATGGCGTGGGCTGCATCCCGCTATACCGAGGTGCGTCTGGACGGCATCTGTGCCGAAATTTTTTCCGGTATCGACCAGGATACCGTCGACTTTGTGCCCAACTACGACAGCACCATCATGGAGCCGTCGCTCCTCCCCACCAGCTTCCCGAATGTGCTGGTATCTGCAAATCAGGGCATCGCCGTGGGTATGGCGTCCAACCTCTGCGGGTTTAATTTGGGCGAGGTGTGCGACGCCGCCGCCGCGTACCTCAAGGACCCTCACTGCGACCTGCTCTCCGTACTAAAGGCCCCCGACTTCCCCACCGGGGGCGAACTGCTCTACGATGAGGCACTGCTGCGGGAAATCTACCGTACCGGGCGCGGTTCCTTTCAGGTGCGCGCAAAGTGGCGCTACGACAAGCAGGATAATCTGATCGAAATCTACGAAATTCCCTATTCTACGACAGTCGAGGCCATCATGGACAAGGTGGCGGAGCTCGTCAAGCAGGGAAAAATCAAAGAAATTTCGGATATGCGCGATGAGACCGACTTAAACGGGCTAAAACTTGCCATTGACCTCAAGCGCGGCGCGGACCCGGACAAGCTGATGGCCCGCCTCTACCAGTCCACCCCTCTGCGCGACTCCTTTCCCTGCAACTTCAACATTCTCATTGAGGGTACGCCGCGCGTCATGGGCGTGGAGGAGTTGCTGGAGGAATGGACGGCCTGGCGGATTGGCTGTGTACGCCGCCGCACCTATTTCGTTATGAAAAAGAAGGAAGAAAAGCTCCACCTGCTCAAGGGGCTGAAGAAAATCCTACTCGACATTGACCGCGCCATTCAGATCATCCGGCAGACCGAAGAGGACGCGGAGGTTGTCCCGAACCTGATGATCGGCTTCGGAATTGACGAGATTCAGGCGGAATATGTGGCCGATATTAAGCTGCGCAACATCAATAAAGAGTATATTTTGCGCCGGATTGAGGAAACCTCTCACCTAGAGGAAGAGATCGCGGACCTAAAAGATATCGTGGAGCACCCCGCGCGCATCAAAAAGATCATCGCGGACGAGCTCGCGGCGGTAAAGAAGAAATACGCCATGCCGCGCCGCACCGATATCGTGTACGAATACGACACGGCCGCCCCTGCCGAGTTGGAGGCGGAAGTGGACGACTACCCGGTACATGTTTTCATCTCCAGAGATGGTTACTTTAAGAAAATCACGCCGCAGTCCCTGCGCATGAATAGCGAGCAGAAATATAAGGAGGGCGACCGGGCATACCTCCAGTGGGAGACAAGCAACCGCACCGAGCTGCTCGTCTTCTCCAGCCGCCAGCAGTGCTATAAAGCCCGCCTGAGCGATTTTGAGGACGCAAAAGCCAGCGTGCTGGGCGATTATCTGCCGTCCAAGCTCGGCATGGAGCCGGACGAGACATTCGTCTGGGCCTGTATCACCGCAGACTACAGCGGGCACCTGCTCTTCTTTTTTGAAAACGGGAAAGCGGCACGCGTGGAGCTCAGCGCCTATCAGACACAGACGCGGCGCAAAAAGCTCACCGGAGCGTACAGCGACAAGTCCCCCCTTGTTGGGGCCTTTCATCTGACCGCCGATATGGAAATGGCGCTCATCTCCACTGAGGGGCGCGCCCTGATCTTTCACACCACAAGCCTGACGCCAAAGAGTACCCGTAGCTCTCAGGGCGTCAATGTAATGACCCTGAAGAAAAAATATGTCCTGCAACAGGCCATTCCCCTCTCCGAAAGCGCCATTACCAGCCCCGACCGCTACAGGGCCCGCAGCATCCCGGTTGTGGGCGCGCTGCTGAAGGAGGAGGATCAGGAGGAACGCCAAATCTCTCTTTTGGATGAATCATGAGGTGATTGCATGCGCCATAAATCGATTGGGAAACAGCTCATTTCCTACCCCATTATCTTTGCCGCCTGCTTTATCTATGCCCTTGGCTTTGACTGGTGTTATGCGCCGAACGCCATCGGCTTTGGCGGCCTGACGGGTATTTCTCAAATTGTGAACCACTTTGTTCCGCAGGTTTCCATCGGTATTATGGTTCTGATTTTAAATATCCCCCTGTTCATTCTGGGTTTTAAAATCCTCGGCAAGCGCGTACTCGTGAAATCCCTGTTTGCCATGCTGATCAGTTCCCTGATGGTTGATTTTCTCACTGCCGTCTACGACTTTCCACAGATGGATCCGATCCTCGCCGCTATTTTTGGCGGACTTCTGATCGGTACCGGACTGGGCATTATCTTTTCACAGGGGGCAAGCACAGGCGGGAGTGACCTCTCGGCGCGTCTGCTCAACAAATGGCTGGCGTGGATTTCTCTCGGGCGACTCCTGATGGCCATTGACCTGATCGTGATCGTGGCGGTAGCCATCGCGTTTCGCAGTCTTTCAAGCGCCCTTTACGGCATCGTCGCGCTCTATATCTCCTCTCTCGTATCGGATACCATCCTTTACGGACCGGCAAGTGCCAAGATGGCGTATATCATCAGCGACCACTCCGACGAGATCACCCAGGGCATTGTGCTGCACATGGAGCGCGGGGTTACCCTGCTGCACGGGAAAGGCGCGTACTCCGGCGCGGACAAACATGTAATTTTCTGCGCCTTCAAAAAGCACCAGATTGTCGCGCTCAAGCAGCTGGTGCGCGAAATCGACCCCACCGCGTTTGTTATTGTCTGTGAGGCGCGTGAGATCCTCGGCGACGGCTTTGCCGATTTCGACAATGCAAATACCTAGAGAGGTGATTTGAGACGTGTTTAGACGGCGGATACTCGTTTTTTCTATGACCGGCATCCTGGTTCTGTCCGGCTGCTCCTCCATGCTGGAACGGGATTATTCGGTTGTCTCCCCCCATCCGGAGCATCCGATTACAGAACAGGACTCCTCCACCATCCGTGCGGAGACCTATCAGGATCTGGTCAGCGCAGTGCTCTATTTGGTCTCCCAACACACCGAAACAGGCAGTATACGGCTTGTCAACTACACCGATGATGTGGAGGCTGATTTGGCGCGCGCCTGCCTTGAGGTCGCGACGGAGGATCCACTCGGCTGCTACGCGGTGGACTATATCAAGCACGATTATTCCCGTGTCGTCACCACATACGAGGCAAATATTTACATCACCTACAGCAAAACCAAAGAACAGGTGCAGAGCATCGCAAGTGTAACCGGCAGCAACGCCATCCGCGAGGAGCTGCAAACGGCGCTCACCGCCTTTGCCCCCGAGGTGGTATTGCGCGTTGGCTACTTTGCCGAGGACGAGGCATATATCGCCCAGCTGATCCGGCAGGCATATTACGACACACCGGAGGCGGCGCTGGGCATGCCGACTTCTGAAATTACGCTCTATCCGGACAGCGGACGCCAGCGCATCGTCGAAATCACACTCTCCTATGACGGGACCGTCGCGGGACTGAACGAAAAGCAGCAGGCACTACAGGCGGCAGCGCAGGAGATTACTACGCCGCTGCTGGACGAATCCGCCGGACTTGCGCGCCTCACCGCCCTACAGGGTGTGTTTTTCTCCTCCGTTAACACCCGCACGGAGGGCGGCGTGACCGCCTGGGATGCGCTCTGCGGCGACGGCGCAAACAGCGAAGGCACCGCGCTTGCCCTGGCGCTGCTCTGCGGCAATTTAGCGTGTACCTGTGCCGTGACAGAAGGGACGCATGACGGCGCACCGGTCTTCTTCTGCGTCGTCTCCCCCAGCGCCGACACCGTCCTCTACGCCGATTTTTCCCGCGATGAAGCGCCGCAGCTTTATACGGAAGCGGAATTTTCCGCGCTCGGATATGCGTGGAACACCTCCGAAACAGGGTGACGCACAGTGCTCATAAATAGGCATGCCCTCTGTAATTCTCTGCTGTCAACGAAGGAAACGGAACGCCCCCATATCGCAGCATACTGCGATATGGGGGCGTTCCGTATGCATATGCATCAGGCGCGCGGGTGCGCCTTGTTGTACACATCCTTGATCTTGGGATTAACCACTTGGGTATAAATCTGTGTAGAGGAGATATCCGCGTGGCCCAGCATCTCCTGAATAGAGCGCAGGTCGGCACCGTTTTCAAGCAGATGCGCGGCGAAGGAGTGGCGCAGCGTGTGCGGTGTGACAACCTTTTTAATGCCCGCTTTCTCCTGATAATGCTTGATGATTTTCCAAAAGCCCTGCCGGCTCATCCGTTCACCGTTCATGTTGACAAACAGAGCCCTCTGCTCAACCGAATGCACCATGCGCGCACGCACCAGCTCCAGATACTGCGCGAGCGCCCGGATAGCCGCCGGATAGAGTGGGATATTCCGCTCCTTTTCCCGATTGCTCCCGCCGCAGCGGATAAACGCCGCCGAGAGGTTCACATGCTCCAGATTCAGGCCAATCAGCTCTGAGACGCGGATGCCGGTTGCATAGAGCACCTCCAGCATCGCCTTATCCCGGCAACCCTTGGCATCTGCCGTGTCGGGCTGCTCCAAAAAGAGCTCAACCTCTTTGCTGGTCAGAATCTGCGGCAGCTTGCGCTCCACTTTGGCAGGCTTTACCCCCGCCGTCGGATTTTCCTGCGCAATGCCCTCATCACATAAATATGTATAAAAAGACTTGAGCGACGCGACGCAGCGGGTTACCGTCGCCGCAGACTTCCCCTGCCCGGTGAGATATCTCATATAGCACTCTACCGTCACAGACGTCGCCGTCTCCGGCTCGCTCTGCTCAACAGAGAGCCAGCGGCAATATTGGTTGATATCCCGCAGATAGGAGCTCAGGGTGTTATCAGACGCATGCTTCACTTGTGTCAAATACTGTTTATATGTTTGTAAATAATCCATACGTCGTCCAACACCTTTTCTACTATTTATTCTCGATTTCCCATTATGTCAGGGTTCCGGCTGCCCCCGCGATCATCGCTGGCACCGCCAAATACTCCAAGAGTAAACACACACACAGCGCAAGCACACAAAAGATGCAGCGCATCCAATACGCTTTATCATAACGAACCGCCCCGCGCTCACTACGCACCATACGTCCGGCAAGGCCCATGGACGCGCAAAGGGACTGCGTCCCGAGGACAAAAAGAACCGGCACGGAAATTAACCCCGTAATTCCGAACATCAGAAAAGCAATCAAATCGCCCGTCTGACCAAATACGCGCACAAAGCACGCAATGGAAAAAGCGAGGTAAAACCCACGCGCGGCAAACAGCACCGGAATCCCGACCAAGCCGATGGCGGTAAATCCAAGCAGGCATCCCAAAAGCGGCCAGCGAAACACCTCCCAGAGCGAGGAGAGGAGCGGGGGACTTTTCATCTCCCCATCCCCGGCGGCCTGCATGAATCCCGTCAGGTATGCGGACAGACTCGCCCCACCATCGCCGCCCGCCCTTGCTGCGACGATGACGCCAATAAGTCCGCCCGCTAAGAAACAAAACGACAGCACAGCCAGCCCCGGCATGACACTGTCAACCGCTGTAGTAGACACCCGCTCCGCTCGCACTCTCTGCATGAAAACACCACCTGTCAAAAGTGTATGTCCCTGCGGTAAAAATTAGAATGGGATGCAGCGGAAAAAGCTCTTCTATAAATATAATCCAATTCAAACCAATGTGCAAGAAAACAATTGCAAATAAATCATTTTTGTTTATTATGACCATTCATTATGTAAACTTGCGTTATGTAAACCACCGCAACTAGCATTTGTTTCCGCCGAAAAAGTTTGGCATTTTGCCACAATATGTTGCGATCATCTATAATACGATCACTAATTGTACGAAAAAGCAGGTGATTACTTTTAGTAATCACCTGCCGGTAATACAGTTTGTAATATCAGCGATTTACAGCCCTGCAGCGATGGCTTTTAGTGCAATTGCACATTCCAACCTCTTTTTTTCGAGCACACAACCGAGCTCATATGGCGTTTCAATGTCCCCATTGACCGAAAGATTCGACGCGCTGCAGCCCCCGCTGCAATAAAAACGCGCCCAGCAGGTTCTGCACGCCACGCGCGTATCGATGTTGAGGGATGCAAATCTGGAGGAGAGTGCCCGGTCAAATGTCTGCTCATAGAGACTGCCGAGCTTGTATGCCTCGTTACCCACGAATTGATGGCAGGGGTAGATATCCCCCTCCGGCGTAATGGCGACATACTCGCACCCCGCCCCGCAGCCACGCAGACGCTTGATCACACACGGCCCCTGAGAAAGGTCTACGTTAAAGTGAAAGAAATTCACATCGGGGTGATCCCGCAGCACAAGCGCCAGCTTTTCATACTCCGCCATAATCGCCTCTGCGTCCTCCTGACGTAGCGCATAGGGATCGTCCTCCTTCCCCACCACCGGCTCGACAGAGACATTCTGGAAGCCGAGCGACGCGATGTGCATCACGTCGGCGGCAAAATCGGGGTGTAGGCGGGTGAAGGTGCCGCGCAGATAATAGTCCTTATCCCCACGTCCCGCCACCAGCTTTTGAAATTTGGGAACGATGGTGTCGTAAGAGCCCGTCCCGCTGATTGTGCGGCGCAGGTCGTCGTTTACCTCCGGCCGGCCGTCGAGTGACAGGACGGCATTTGACATCTCACGGTTAATGTATTCGATGTTTTCATCATGAAGCAATAGCCCGTTTGTGGTGATGGTGAATCGAAACTGCTTTCCGCACTCCGCTTCCCTGCCGCGGGCATACGCCACCGTTTTCTTGACGGTATCCATCGCCATGAGCGGCTCGCCGCCGAAAAAGTCGATCTCGATATTCCGCCGGTTCCCAGAGCGCGCAATCACGAAATCAATCGCCTTCTTTGCCGTTTCAAAATCCATCGTCATCCGCTTACCCGTGCCAAAGTCACCCGTGGACGCAAAACAGTATTGACAGCGCAGATTGCAGTCGTGCGAAACATGCAGGCACAGCGCTTTAATGAGCGCCGACTGCTGCATGGACGCCGCCATATCGCGGTCGATATAGTCGTCGGTCTCAAACAGCAGCCCCTCCTGCGCGAGTACGCGCAGCTCCTGCCAGCACTCCTCCAGCGCCTCCGGCGGATACTGCGCGAGCGCTGCCAGCACCGCCGGGGGAACATGCTCGTCCATCGGCGGCACCACCCGCTGCATGAGCGCAAAGCTCATTTCATCCAGCACGTGTACCGCGCCGCTGTTGGAATCCACAGCAATATATTCACCAAGCGCCTCAAAGGTATGTACCATAGAATGATCACCTCAAATAATTACATAGGAAAGGGTGGGATTTACCCCACCCTTTCCTGAAATTTTTTTACTTTTTATTCTCGCACTTCTGGTTCGCAACCGTGCAGGAAGTCTTGCAGGCAGATTGACAGGAGGTCTGGCACTCCCCACATCCGCCGTGCGCGGCGCTTTTCTTCAGCGTTGCGCCATTGAGCGTCTTTATATGCTTCACTTCTCGTCCCTCCGATCTCTATAGTGCTACTATTTTAGCACATCTAACACGTTAGTTCAATTATTTTCTTCTTTTTTTCCGCGGTTTTGATTGCTTTGTTCCCAAAAGGCCCGCAATTGCGCCGCCGCAGAGACAGGCGCAGCAGGTGCCGATTGTACTGCCGCTGCCGCCGGCATTGGCATTGCTGTTTGCCGCGAGCATACCGCCCAGCGTGCCGATGGTGAGCAGAATCAGGAAAAACACCACCCCTGCGCCTAGCCCAACCAGTAGCGTGCGTGTCGCGCAGCGCTTAACCGCCATATGCCCGCCGAAAATTCCGCCGAGTACGCAGGCAATCAGCGCCGTCTGGTGCATAGCTCCCTCTCCCACGACACCCCTGGAGATCAAAATTGATCCGACTAAGAGCACCAAAATGCACACAATCATCGCCGCCACGCCACCGAGCACAATCCACGCCGCGTAGTAGACCAGATTTTGCCCCTGTTCCGCCTCTGTTTTTTGCATAAATACACCCTCCCTGCATGGTTTCTTACTCCATACCTATGCAGGAAGGGTGTCAAGCATGTCTACGAAACGAAATTATCGGGCTTTGTTGACGTCAGTCTCAGTTCCCTTGGTGGACACAGCCCAGCGGGTAAATTCAACGCGAACCCGGTCAGCTCCGGTCTCGAGCACGATTGTGTCGTCTGTCACATGGCACACGGTGCCTACGATACCGCCGATTGTGGTAATCTGATCGCCGATGGCGAGTTCAGAGCGCATTTTCGCGGCTGCTTTCTTACGCTTATTCTCCGGTCGAATCAGGACAAAGTAAAAAAGCGCAATGAGAACGACAAAGATAATCACAATGGAAAAACTGCTGCCGCCGCTTGATTCCGCATCCCCCGTGCTGGATAATACTGTGGTTGCTAGCTGTGTCAACAATACAATCGCCTCCGACAAAATTCTAAAATAAGATTGCGTGTCAATATTATAACGGCTGGGACGATGTTTGACAAGCCTTTTCCTGCGATTTCGGAAAACTTTACAACCGCTGCACCAGTTTTCCTGTATATTCTTCCCGAAAGGCGGAAAACGCCCCCGTGTCAAGCGCAAGCCGCATCCGCGCCATCAGGCTGTTATAAAAATGCAGATTATGCAGCACCGCAAGGCGCATGGCGAGCATCTCCCCCGCCGCAAACAGGTGGCGCAGGTAGGCGCGGGAATAAGAGCGGCAGAGCGGACAGGCGCACGTCTCGTCCACCGGGCGGGTGTCCGCCTTATACTTCTCATTCTTGATGTTCATGGTTCCGTTCCATGTAAAGAGCTTCGCGTGGCGCGCGTTGCGGGCGGGCATGACGCAGTCAAAAAAATCAATGCCGCGCGCGACCGCCTCAATCAGATTGGACGGCGTACCCACCCCCATCAGATAGCGCGGCTTCTCCTGCGGCATATGCGGCTCCACCACGTCGATGATGTCGTACATCACCTGTGTCGGCTCCCCCACCGCAAGCCCGCCGATGGCGTAGCCGTCGCATGGGATTTTCGCCGTCTCCTGCATGTGCCACGCGCGCAGGTCTGGAAAGGTCGCGCCCTGATTGATCCCAAAGAGCATCTGCTGCGGATTGACTGCGTTTACCGCGACCTTTTGCCGCTCCTGTTCCGCTCTGCAGCGCTGGAGCCAGCGCAGGGTGCGCTCACAGGACTGTTTTGCGTATTCGTAGGTCGTCGGATTCTCCACGCACTCATCAAACGCCATGGCGATGTCGCTGCCGAGATGCGCCTGAATGCGCATTGACTCCTCCGGGCCCATAAAAATACGCCGCCCGTCAATATGAGAGGCAAAGGTTACGCCCTCCTCGCTGATTTTCCGCAACCCCGAGAGGGAGAACACCTGAAACCCACCACTGTCGGTCAGAATCGGGCCGTCCCAGTTCATGAAGGCGTGCAGGCCGTTCATCTGCGCAATCAGCTCGTCGCCGGGGCGCAGATGGAGATGATAGGTATTCGAAAGCGCCACCTGACAGCCGATCTGCCGCAGGTCATGCGCGGAGACAGCCCCCTTGATCGCCCCCTGTGTCGCCACATTCATGAATACCGGCGTCTGCACCGCTCCATGCGCGCAGGTAAAGCGCCCGCGCCGGGCGCGCCCCTCCGTTTTCAGCAGCTCAAACAATACGCTCCAAACCCTTTCATCTCAATAAATCATCATCGCGTCGCCAAAGGAGAAAAATCGGTACCGCTCCTCAATGGCTTTTTGGTAGGCATCTAAAATATGTTCCCGCCCCGCCAGCGCGGAGACCAACATCACCAGCGTCGATTGGGGCAGGTGGAAGTTGGTGATGAGCGCATCGAGCACCTTGAAGCGGTATCCGGGGTAGATAAAGATATTTGTCCAGCCGCTCGTCGGCGCGAGGGTTCCGTCCGCAGACGCGAAGCTCTCGATGGTGCGGCAGGAGGTGGTACCCACGCAGATGACCCTCCCCCCCGCCGCCTTCGTGCGGTTCACGATTTCCGCCGTTTTGGGCGGGATCATGGCAAATTCGCTGTGCATCTCATGCGCTGTGATCTCCTCCGCCTTGACCGGGCGGAAGGTGCCCAGTCCGACGTGGAGCGTCACATAGCACACCGCGACGCCCATCTCCTCAATCTGCGCAAGGAGCGCTTTGGTGAAATGAAGCCCCGCCGTCGGTGCCGCCGCCGAGCCGCTCTCTTTGGCGTAGACCGTCTGGTAGCGCTCCGGGTCCTGTAGCTCCTCTTTGATATAGGGAGGCAGGGGCATTTTACCCAGCCGCTCCAGCAGCTCCAGAAAAATCCCCTCATAGTCAAACCGGATCAGACGGTTGCCGCCCTCCGTGACGGAAAGGACCTCCGCCGTCAGCAGACCCTCGCCAAATGAGAGCCTTGTCCCGACGCGCACCTTCTTGCCCGGGCGCACGAGGCACTCCCACACCTTTTCCCCCCGGTCGATCAGCAGCACGATTTCCGCCGCGCCGCCGCCAGGCTCGCGCCGCCCGACGAGCCGCGCGGGCAGGACGCGCGAGTCGTTGAGTACAAGGCAGTCCCCTGCGCGCAGGAGCTGGGGCAGATCATAAAAGTGCCTGTGCGCAATCTCCCCGCTCTCTTTATTCAGCGTCAGAAGCCGGGAGGTATCCCGCTGTTCCAGCGGGGTCTGCGCGATGAGCTCCTCCGGTAGCATAAAATTAAAGTCAGCGGTTTTCATCTACTGCGTCTTACATTCCTTTCCGTGCTTTACTGGATCTCAATGCCGGTATAGTAGAATTTCAAAATCTGGTCATAGGTATAGCCCTGCGTCGCCATGGCGTATGTTCCCCATTGGCTCAGCCCGACTGCATGGCCCCAGCCCTTGCCGGTAAAGGTAATGCTGCCGCTCGTGCTGCCGGTGCCGGAGCTGCTGGTTGAACCCGACGGCGCAAGGGTCTCCACGCCGCTTGCGGTAATGGCATATGGCGTGCTCCCCACCGCGCCGATGCTGCCGCTGCCGTCAATGGCGTAGGCCCCGGAGACACTGCCGAGCACCGTCCCTCCATCCGTATAGTAGCTGCCGGTGGAGGACGTGGTTGCAACATCGCCGCCGGAGACGGTGTATTTCTGAGACCGCAGGCCGAACATGGTGCGCGCCTTCTCCTTATAAAAGGTGTAGTCCTTCCCCGCCGCGTCGGTGACCGTCACGGCGTAAACCGCCCCCATCGCCGTATTCTGCGTCACATTCACGCTGACCACCCCTGCATTGGTATAGCCCTTTTCGGTCAGTAGCGTTGTCAGTTCTGCTTTTGTGTAGGTCTGCGTCCAGTTGTAATCGCTGATTTTATCCGCCACCAGCGCCTCATAGGGATCCGCCTTCCCTTTCAGGTAGGGGAGTGTTGTGGTGTCGTTCCAGACGTTGCTCACGTCCTCGGACGCTCCGCCGTTTGAGGAGTAATAGTAGGTTTCCGCAAGCGTTCCGTTGTATACCGCGTATTTCCCATAGGTCGCCTTGACCGCGGCGTTTGACTCATCCGTCTCCACGCCCTGCCCGTAATAGACCTGATCGGTCGTAGTATTGGTCACATCGTACCCCTGCGCGGCGTTGGTTGCGGAATTGATCTTCCGCATCGCGTAAGTACGGGCGCAGACCGCCATCGTCTTGATCGCCTCGGCGGGCCAGGACGCGCCGATCTCTGAGGGCACCACGCCACAGGTGTAATCCTCCAGTGGCAGGACGTTCACAACGGTAATATTACCGCCGCTCAGACGCTGATACTTAAAATTGCCGCGGTAACGGTAGCCGTAAAACCATGTCACAATATCCGACGAATCCGCCTGACCGGGCGAAATGCCGAGGGCAAGCGCGGCGTCGGTCGTGTCAAACTGGAAGAGCACCGTGCTCGTACCGGTGATAACCACCGTCATGCCGTAGGTGCTGCCGCTCACGACGGTGCCGCCCATGGCGCTCGCAGCGGACTGCGCAGCTTCCGCTGTTGTGTATGTACCCGCCCGCACAGCGAAACTGCCGGAGACCCATGCGGGGAACCCGCCGGTCACGGAGGCGCTGGCCGTCTTCGCCTCGTCAAAGCTCGTATAAGTACCCGGCATCTGCACATGGTAGCAGCCCACCGCGACAGAGGACGTGATGGAGTCGAAATAACCCTCTCTGCTATCCACCGTGCCATAGTAGACATTCTGCATTTTCACCATGGAGATCGACGTCTCCGCCGTACTGCCGAGCTGGTGGAATATACTGTTCGCGTCATAATATCCAAAGCGGTAGCCGCTTCCGGTCTTATTCATCAGGTTTGCGCCTGCAAGGGTGTCCGACCCGTACTTGAGTCCCACCCGAATGGTCGGGTTGACGGGATACGTCGCTCCAAACGTCGGAACCATGCCAAGGCACAGTACTGCAACCAACATCATCGCTGAAAATCGAATCCATTTCTTTTGCATGATCATGTTTCCTTCCAATCAAAATACATACACGCCCCGCTTGACAGGGTTACACCGGTGTGGTACACTGAAAAAAATGCAAGATAGAGGTTGCGGTTTTCATCAGTAGCGCCGGGAGGGGTTCGGTACCCCGAGGAACAGCTGTGAAAGGGAATGCCGCCGAAGGGAGCTTTCAGCCGAAAGTCTGTCTCCCTGGGCAAGTGGTTAACAGCCGCTTGACTGTCGCCGGTTTTGGTGGAGTGCTGTCTGCTTTTGTTATATGGTGTGCAGCGGCAAGCTTGTCTTTGCCGTCTCTGACATTATAGTACAAAATCAGCCGGTATGTAAACCGCTGATTTTTTCTTTTTTCCAGGTTTGCATTTTTTGCGTGCGGAATAGAATAAAATATCGGAGGGATAAACGATGAAAAAGTATCAGGTTGGCGTCATTGGCGGAACGGGCATGGTGGGGCAGCGCTTTGTCAAGCTGCTGGAAAACCATCCTTGGTTCGATCTTACGGTGATCGCGGCAAGCGCCCGCTCCGCGGGAAAGACGTATGAAGAGGCGGTCGGCAAGCGCTGGGCCATGCCCACGCCCATGCCGGAAAACGCGAAAAAGATGGTCGTCATGAGCGCGGAGGGGGACGTTGCGCAAATCGCGTCCATGGTTGATTTCGTCTTTTCCGCCGTCGACATGAAAAAGGAAGAGATTCAGGCGCTGGAAGAGGAATACGCCAAGCATGAGTGCCCAGTTGTCTCCAACAACTCGGCCCACCGCATGACGCCCGACGTGCCGATGGTCATTCCGGAGATTAATCCGGAGCATCTGGCGGTCATCGCCGACCAGAAGAAGCGGCTCGGCTCCAAACGCGGGTTCATCGCGGTCAAATCCAACTGCTCGCTGCAGAGCTATGTACCGGCGCTCCACCCGCTGCGCGCGTATGGTGTGCGCGATGTGCTGGTGTGTACCTATCAGGCGATCTCCGGCTCAGGCAAGACCTTTGAAACATGGCCGGAGATGGTGGATAACGTCATCCCCTACATCGGCGGCGAGGAGGAGAAGAGCGAGCAGGAGCCGCTTAAAATCTGGGGCAAGGTGGAAAACGGCATCATCGTGAATGCCGATCATCCCTCTATCACGGCGCAGTGCATCCGTGTCGCGGTGGCGGACGGACACATGGCGGCGGTTTTTGTCCGGTTTGACAAAAAGCCGGAGCTGGATGAGATGAAGCGGATCTGGGCCTCCTTCCAAGGCCGCGCACAGGAGCTTCAGCTCCCCTCCGCCCCCAAGCAGTTCCTGCATTACTTTGAAGCAAGTGATCGTCCGCAGACGCGGCTTGACCGCGATTTAGAGGGCGGCATGGCCGTCTCCATCGGTCGGCTGCGCCCGGATACACAGTATGACTACAAATTTGTCTGCCTCTCACACAATACCCTGCGCGGCGCGGCGGGCGGCGCGGTACTTCTGGCAGAGCTCCTCTGCGCGGAAGGCTATATGGACCGCTAATGCAGATTCCAACATCATGAGGAAAGGAATGTTTTCTATGAGAGAACCAGTCTTTACCGGCGCGTGCCCCGCGATTGTAACCCCGTTTGACGAGAGCGGTGCCATCAATTACGACGTCTTCGGTCAACTCATTGAGCAGCAGATCGCGGGCGGCGTGGACGCGATCTGTGTCTGCGGCACCACAGGCGAATCCGCCACGATGAGCATTCGAGAGCACATCGCCGCGGTGGAGTTTTGCGTGAATACCGTAAACCACCGCATCAAGGTCATTGCGGGTGCCGGCAGCAACGACACCTCCGCCGCCGTCTACCTCTCCCAGCACGCGGAGACCTCCGGCGCGGACGCGCTATTACATGTGACGCCCTATTACAACAAGACCAGCCAGCTTGGGCTGATGAAGCACTATGAATATATCGCGGCACGGACAAAGCTTCCCATCATTTTATACAATGTCCCGTCCCGCACCGGCGTCTCCTTTACGGCGGAGACCTACCGCGCCCTCGCGCAAAACCCGCAGTTTAACGGCGTAAAGGAGGCGAGCGGCAACTTCTCCCTGCTCGCGCACACCCGCCATCTCTGCGGGGACGATTTTTACATCTGGTCGGGCAACGACGATCAGGTGGTGCCGATGATGTCCCTCGGCGCGAAGGGTGTAATCTCAGTCGCCTCGAACATCATTCCGGAGGTCATGGTCGAGATGACCCACAAGTGCCTCGCTGGCGACTTCACAGAAGCCGCCAAGCTGCAGATTGCATACATGGATTTCCTCGACGCGCTCTTTGTGGAGGTCAATCCCATGCCGATCAAGGCCGCCATGAATCTCGCAGGCATGAACGTCGGCCCGCTCCGCCTGCCGCTCTGCGATATATCCGAGAGCAGCCTCGCGCTGCTCAAGACCGCCATGCAGCGCATCGGACTGCTTACGTAGCATACGTGCGGAAGGAAGTAGAATAGAAAGGACGGATCACGATGCTTCGTATCTTAATCTCCGGCTGCAACGGCCACATGGGCCGCACGGTTGAGAGCATCTGCACAGGACAGTCGAACTTGGAGATTGTGGGCGGGTTTGACCTTCTGGGGCAAAAGGGCAGGGAGTTTCCTGTCTACACCGCGCCGCAGGAGTTTACCGGCGCGGCGGACGTCGTCATTGACTTTTCGAGCCCTGCCGCCCTGCAAACCCTGCTGGATTTTGGCGTGGCGCGGCAGATTCCACTGGTGCTGTGCACCACGGGCTATACGCCGGAGCAGTCTGCTGCGATTGACGCGGCGGCGGAGAAAATCCCCATTTTCCGCTCCGCCAACATGTCACTCGGCGTCAATCTGCTCATTGACCTGATCCAGCGCGCCGCCCACGTGCTGGGGGAATCCTACGATGTAGAGATTGTGGAGCGGCACCACAACCGCAAAGTAGACGCGCCGAGCGGCACGGCACTGATGCTCGCCGACGCGGTGTCGGAGGCCCTGCCCTACACCCCGCAGTACGTCTACGACCGCCAGTCGGTACGTAGAAAACGCGACAAGCACGAGATCGGCATCTCTGCCGTGCGCGGCGGGGGCATCGTCGGCGACCATGAGGTGATCTTCGCCGGGCGGGACGAGGTGATTGAGATCAAACACGCGGCGATGAGCCGTGAGGTCTTCGCCTCCGGCGCGGTGCGCGCAGCCTGCTTTCTCGCCACAGTGACAAAGCCGGGACTCTACTCCATGACTGATCTGGTCGCGCAGACGTAGTAGATATGTATCCAAAAAGCTGCTGCAAGTGATGAATCAAACACTTGCAGCAGCCTTTCTGTTTTTCGCATTTTTCGTTGTTGCGCTTGCCTTATTATTTCAGCAAAATACAAAGAGTTATCCACATTGTCCACAGAGTTTTCCACACATTGATCTCCTTGCGGCACAATTATTTGCGCGAAATGTTCCGGTTTTTTCCGCCCTCTGTATCCCTATTTTTTTAACAGAATAAAGTGTCGTTTTGCTTTACATAATGCAGAACAAACCATACAGAAAGGATACAGTACACAGGTGCAGGATATGTTTCATCCTTGCATCATCCGACGCCGAGATCCCTTGTGGCATAGGCGTTTAAGTCCGCGTCGGCGTGGTTTCCGCTCTGCCATTCATAGTAACCCTGACAGCCGATCATCGCGCCGTTGTCCCCGCAGAGGGACAGCGCAGGCAGGTATAGTTTTGCGCCCGCGCGCGCGCACGCAAGCTGCAAATCTGCGCGGATGCGGGAATTTGCGGCGACACCGCCCGCCACCGCGACCTTGCCGTAGCCCATCTGCGCCGACGCCGCCATCACACGCGGCACCAGCGTGTCGCTCACCGCCGCCGAAAATGACGCGGCGAGATCAGGCACATCCAGCGCCTCCCCCTTCTGCCGGGCGTTATGGATCAGGTTGAGCGCGGCGGTTTTGAGGCCGGAAAAGGACATGTCCAGCGGCGCGCCATGGATCTGGGCGCGGGGTAGCGGATACCTTCCGCTGTCCCCCGACTGCGCCAAGCGGTCAAGCGGCGCGCCGCCGGGATACCCAATTCCCAACACCCGCGCCACCTTGTCAAAGCACTCCCCCGCCGCGTCGTCGCGCGTGCCGCCCAAAACTGCCATATCCGTATAGCCTCTCACATCGACAATGAGGGTGTTCCCGCCCGAAATGCAAAGGCAGACACAGGGCGGCTCTAAATCCGGATAGGTGATATAATTGGCGGCAATATGCCCGCGCACATGGTGCACCGGAATCAGCGGTACGCCGAGCGCATAGGCGGCAGACTTTGCAAAGCTGACCCCCACTAACAGCGCGCCGATAAGCCCGGGCGCGTACGTCACCGCCACCGCGTCCATGTCGCGGCGGCACAGCGCAGCACGGGATAACGCCTCGTCACAGAGCGCGGCAATTACCTCCACATGCTTGCGGGAGGCGATCTCAGGCACCACGCCGCCGTAGTCGGCGTGCATTTCCGCCTGCGAGGCGATCACATCGGAGAGCACCGTGCGCCCGTCGCGCACCACCGCAACTGCGGTTTCGTCGCAGGACGATTCTATGGCGAGTAAATTCATGCAAAGTCCTCCCTTTGAAAGGTGACCGTCATCAGCACCGCGTCCTCCGGCGGCGCTGTGTAATAACCCTTGCGCCGACCCACCACCTGAAAGCCCAGCTTCTCATAAAGCGCAATCGCCGCGTCATTCCCGGCGCGCACCTCCAGCGTGAGAAAGGCCAGGTGGGCGCGTCCAAAGCGCAGGAAAGCGGACAGGAGCTCTCGTGCCACGCCCTGCCTGCGAAACGCGGGCGCGACCGCGATTTTTTCCAGCGTACCCTCATCAAGCACCGCCCGGACAAGGCCGTAGCCCAACAGCGTGCCGTCCTCCCCTTCCGCTACGATCAGGGAGGCGTTGGGGTTATATAGCTCGTCCGCGAGCATCTCTGTGCTCCACGGAGGAGAAAAGCAGGTGCGCTCCAGCGCCGCAAGGGCGGGCAGATGGCTCCTATCCGCCGGATTCAGCCGATACTTCATGCCTTCGCCTCCGCCCAGCTCTTGCCACAGTGCGCCTCGGCGGTCAGCGGGACAGAGAGCTTGGCAACCGCCTCCATCTCCTCGGTCAGGAGCGTTTGGACCATCTCCGCCTCTCCCTTGGGGCTGAGTACAATGAGCTCATCGTGTACCTGCAGCAGCAGCCGTGACTGGAGCTTTTCCGCCCGCAGCCGCCGCCAGACGCAGATCATGGCTCGCTTGATGATATCCGCCGCCGTACCCTGAATGGGCATGTTGAGGGCCACCCGCTCACCGAAGGAGCGCAGGTTGTAGTTGGAGGATTTCAGCTCCGGGATCCAGCGGCGGCGGCCAAAGAGCGTGCTGACATAGCCGTCGCGCTTGCTCTGCGCTACAATCTTGTCCATGTAGCGGCGCACGCCGGTGTAGTGGGCAAAGTAGCGCTCCATATACGCCTTCGCCTCCCCACGCGTCACGTGGAGGTCCTGCGAGAGGGAGAAGTCGGAAATCCCGTACACAATGCCGAAATTCACCGCCTTGGCGCGGCGGCGCATCTCCGCGGTCACCAGCTCGCGCGGCACGCCGAACACCTGCGCCGCGGTGGTAGTGTGGATATCCGCCCCGTTTTGAAAGTCGGCGATCATCGCCGCGTCGTCTGCGATATGGGCAAGCAGCCGTAGCTCGATCTGGGAATAGTCCGCGTCCACCAGCACATACCCCTCCGGCGCGATGAACATATGGCGCATCTGTGCCCCTAATTCCGTGCGCACGGGAATGTTTTGTAAATTCGGCTCGGTGGAGGATAGCCTACCCGTCGCGGTGACGGTGTTTTGAAAACTGGTGTGCAGCTTATTGTCCGCGCCGATGAGCTTGCGGAATCCCTCGACGTAGGTTGAATTGAGCTTGGTCAGCTGGCGGAATTCCTGAATGCGCTCGATGATCGGGTGCAGCCCGCGCAGCTTCTCAAGCACATCCGCCCCTGTGGAATAGCCCGTCTTGGTCTTTTTCGTCGGCGGCAGGCCCATCTGTTCAAATAATATCTGTCCGAGCTGCTGGGTGGAATTGATGTTAAAGGTACAGCCCGCGTCGTCGTAAATCTCCTGCTGGAGGGTGTCACTGCGTGCCTTGAGCGTCACGCCAAAGGCTTCGAGCGCTTTGCGGTCGATGAGAAATCCGTCGCGCTCCATCTCCGCTAAAACGGGACAGAGCGGCAGCTCCATCTCCTCCAACAGCTTCAACATACCCATCTCAGTCAAGCTCTTACGCTGCACCGGATAGAGCGCGGCCACCGCGGCAGCGTGGGCGGCCAGCACCTGAGCCGCCCCGGTGCAGTCGCCCAGCGGCTCAAATGCCGCGGGGTCGGTAAAGGCCTTTGCCGCGGGAATTTCATCGTTAAAATAGGACAGATAGAGCTTTTCGAGCGCGTAACTTCCATCCGTCGGCGCGAGGAGATAGGCGGCGATTTCCGTGTCAAACTGTATGCCCCCCGCGACAATCCCCTCATCGAGCAGGGCGCGCAGCAGCGCTTTTGCCCCGTGGGTCACAACCGGGATGGTTCCGTCAAAAAGGCGCGCCAAAAAGGGCGTGAACGCTTCGCCCAGCCGGTCGGCGAGGATCACGACGGCTTCGCCGCCATGAAACACCGCCACCGCCCTCCAGTCCGGCGCAGTCAGAACGGAGACAAATTCCGCCTTCTCCCAGATTGGATAGCACGCCGCTAATGCTCCGGCATCCGTCACCAGCGCGCAGTCGGACACCGTCGCCGCCGCGTGCGCGCCCTGCGGCACACCCTGCGCGTCGTGCAGATCAAACTTCTCAATCAGCTTGGAAAACTCCAGACGGCGGAATACCGCGAGGAGCTTTTCCCGGTCCGGCTCCCGCTTCTGCGCGTCCGCGGGGGTAAACCCAAGCGGCGCGTCACAGTGGATGGTCGCCAGGTCAAAGGAGAGGTCTGCCAGCGCCCTCCCCTCCTCCAGCTTTTTGCGCACACCCGCCTTCATCTCCGGCGCATCCAGATTCGCATAGACGCCGGGGAGATCGCCATAGTTGTGGAGCAGCTCCATCGCGGTCTTCTCGCCCACGCCGGGTACGCCCGGAATATTATCGGAGCTGTCCCCCATCAGCGCCTTGAGGTCGATCATCCGCAGCGGCTCCATACCGTATTCCGCGCGAAAGGTTTCCGGCGTCATCTCCTTGGTGGTGGTCTGCCCCATGCGGGTCGAGACCAGCTTGACGCGTACATGGTCGTCGATGAGCTGCAGGCTATCCTTGTCCCCCGTTACAATCACGGTCTCCCAGCCGCCCGCAGTCGCAGCAGCCGCGACCGTGCCGATGAGGTCGTCCGCCTCCCAGCCCTCCAGCTCATAGCAGGCGACACACATGGCAGATAGCACCTCTTTCAAAATAGGCATCTGCACGGCGAGCTCGTCCGGCATCCCCTTGCGCTTTGCCTTGTAGCCGTCATACGCCTGATGGCGGAAGGTGGGCGCGCGCATGTCGAAGCAGACGCAGAGCGCGTCCGGGTTCTCCTCCTCCAGCAGCTTGAGCAGAATGGTGAGAAACCCGTATACCGCGTTGGTCGGCGTTCCGTCCTGCGTGGTCAGGGGGCGGACGCCGTAAAAGGCGCGGTTAATGATGGAGTTGCCGTCAATTGCCATGAGTTTCATGTGTGTTCTCCTTCCGTCTGCGACTCGATCCGCTCCGCCAGTTCGCTGAGATAGAGCCAGCGCGCCATCTTTTCCTCCATCTGCCGCTCCAGCTCAGCCTGCTTTTCCATCAGCTTCTGCAGCGCCACATAGTCCGCCGCCTTGCGCGCCTGCTCGGCGCACACCTCTGCATGCGTATGCTCCAGCGCCTCCAGCTCGCCCTCGATGCGCTCGTATTCGCGCTGTTCGTTGTAACTGAATTTCAGCCGCTGGTTGCCCGCCGGTCTCTCTTTTTTTGCCCGCGGCGCGGCGCTTTTTTCCGCGTCCGCCTGTATCCGCAGCGCGTCCCAGTAGTCGGTAAAGCCGCCGGGGTAGGCGGTAACACGTCCGTCCCCCTCCACCGCCAGAATCCGCCTCGCCATCTTATCCAAAAAATATCGGTCATGCGAAACCGCCACCACCGCGCCGGGGAAGGATTCCAGATAGTCCTCCAGCACGGTGAGTGTCACGACATCCAAATCATTCGTCGGCTCATCCAACAATAGAATATTCGGCGCACACGCCAGCACCGACATGAGAAAGAGCCTGCGCCGCTCTCCGCCGGAGAGCTTTTTCACCGGACTCCACTGGGTTTCCGGTGGAAATAAAAACTGATCTAAAAGCTGCGCGGCAGTGAGCGTCCCTTCCGTCGTCGCAATCTCGTTGCCGATTTCTCGGATGTAGTCGCTGACCCGCACGTCGCCGTCCACCGGCGGCGTCTCTTGCGAGAAGTAGCCGACGCGGACGGTCTCACCGCGCACCACTGCGCCACTGTCCGGCGCAAGTGTGCCCGCGAGCAGATGTAAAAGCGTAGATTTCCCGCTCCCGTTGCGCCCCACAATCCCGATCCGGTCATCCCGAAGGATGCGCAAATCTACATTTTGCAGCACCGGCTTCCCAGCGAATGTTTTCCCGGCATTGTGCAGTTCAATGGTTTTTCTCCCCAGGCGGGAAGCCTTGATATTGAGTTCCAGCGCCCCGCGATCCTGCGGCCCCGTCTGCGCTTGCAGGGCTGCAAAACGCTCCAGCCGCTCGCGGCTTTTGGTACCGCGCGCGGTCGGCCCCTGCAACACCCACTGCTGCTCCCGCCGCAGCAGCGCCTGCCGCTTGCGCTCCGTGGCGCGCGTTCGCTCTTCCCTGTCCGCTTTGCCAGCCAGATAGCGCGCGTATCCGCCGTCGTAAAAATAGAGCTTACCGCCCTCCACCTCTGCCGTGCGGTTGGTCACCCGCTCCAGAAAGTAGCGGTCGTGGGTCACCATGACAAGCGCACCGGAAAAGCGCGTAAGATGCCCCTCCAGCCACAGGATCATCTCACTGTCGAGGTGGTTGGTCGGCTCGTCCAAAATCAGCAGATCACAGGGGCGGGCCAGCACCGCAGCGAGCGCCACCCGCCGCCGCTCCCCGCCGGAGAGGGTTCCCATCCTGCGGTCAAACTCTGTCAGGCCAAGGCGGGTGAGGATGGCGCGCGCCTCGTGCTCTGCCAGGGTGCGCAGTTCCGGGTTGCAATTGGCAAAGACCTGCTCCAGGACGGTGTAGTCCTCGCCATAAGCCGGATTCTGCGGCAGGTATTCCAGCGATACGTTCGGGTCACGCCGCACGGTGCCCCCGTCCGGCTCCTCCGCGCCCGCCAGAATCCGCAGCAGGGTGGATTTCCCCGCACCGTTAAAGCCGACGACGCCCAGCCGGTCGCCCTGCGACAGCGTGAGCGACACCCCGTCGAGCGGCGTTTTTTCTCCGTATGCTTTTGTGATACGGTCGGCGGAAAGCAGCATCATGCTCCCCCTCTCACGCGGTTTATACCCGCCGCCATTTGACGCCCTCCGGTGTGTCGGTCAGTTCGATACCCATCCCCTTGAGCTTGTCGCGGATGGCATCCGCCTCCGCAAAGTTCTTTTCCTTTTTCGCCGCGGTACGCGCGGTGATCAGTGCCTCAATCTCCGCGGAGCCTTCTCCGCCGCTTGTTTCCGCCTGTTGTACCTGCGCGGCCGCCTGCAAAAGGCCGAGCGCAAGCACCCGGTCACAGTCCTCGAGCAGATACCGCTTACTCGCGTCACTGAGATCCGATTTGAGGATATCATAGAGCACCGTCACCGCCTGCGCGCTGTTAAGGTCGTTCCCCATCGCCGCGCAAAACTGTTCGCGCAGCGGCGCGCACGCCGCCACATCCGGGTCCCCGTCGGGCGTCAGGGCAGCAATACGGGACGCAAGCTTCTGATACGCGGCGGCGGCGTTATCGAGGCTTTCCCACGAAAAGGCCAGCGACTTGCGATAGTGCGATTGCAGACAGAAAAACCGGTAGACAAGCGGGTCATAGCCCTTTTCCTCCAGCAGAGAGACCGTTAAAAATTCCCCCTTGGACTTGGACATTTTCCCGCCCGCCGTATTCAGATGGTGAATGTGCATCCAGTAGTTGCACCATTTGTGTCCCAGATATGCCTCACTCTGTGCAATTTCGTTGGTGTGGTGCGGAAACGCGTTGTCAATGCCGCCGCAGTGGATATCCAGATAATCACCGAGGTATTTGATGCTGATCGCGGAGCACTCGATGTGCCAGCCCGGATAGCCCATGCCCCACGGGCTATCCCACTTTAGCTCCTGATCCTGAAATTTGGACTTGGTGAACCAGAGGACAAAGTCCGTCTTGCCGCGCTTGTTGGTGTCCTGCTCCACCCCGTCACGCACGCCGACGGCCAAATCCTCCTCATCGTACGCATGAAAGACGTGGTAGCGCGGCAGCTTTGCGGTGTCGAAATAGACATTCCCGCCCGCCTGATAGGCATACCCCTTATCGAGCAGCGTCTGAATCATGTCAATATAGTCCGAAATGCACGCCGTTGCGGGGATGACAATGTCAGGGCGTCTGATGTTGAGCTTTTCGCAGTCGGCAAAAAAGGCGTCTGTATAATATTGCGCCAGCTCCATCACGCTCTTTTTTTCCCGCCGCGCACCCGCGAGCATCTTGTCCTCGCCGGTGTCCGCGTCGGAGGCGAGATGCCCCACATCGGTGATGTTCATCACGCGCGTGACCGCATACCCCTCGTAGCGGAGAAAGCGGTCGAGCAAATCCTCCATGATATAGCTGCGCAGATTGCCGATGTGGGCAAAGTGGTAGACGGTCGGGCCGCAGGTGTAGAGCTTCACGACGCCCGGCTCCTGCGGGACAAAGGTCTCCTTCTCCCGCGTCGCGGAATTATATAGCTTCATGTTTTGCCTCCTGCTGTATTGCTTTTGTCCGTTATTTTATAATATGTCCTGATTCTCCCGCTCATCCAGCATTTTTTCCAGAAATTCCAGCCGGGAGGAGAGGCTCTGCAGCTCCTTTTGCAGCGGGTCGGTCACGTGGATCTGGTCCACCTGTCCGGCAAAGTCCACCTTTTCTCCCGCGATGCGCACCACCCGCGCCGGAACCCCGACCGCGGTGGAGTCGGGCGGCACCTCATTGAGTACCACCGCATTGGCGGCAATGCGCGCATTCTCGCCCACGGTGAATGGGCCCAAAACCTTCGCCCCTGAGCCGATCAGCACGTTATTGCCGATGGTCGGGTGGCGCTTCCCCTGGTCTTTTCCTGTGCCGCCAAGGGTCACCCCCTGATAGATCAGCACATCGTCGCCCACCTCGGCGGTCTCGCCGATCACGATACCCATGCCGTGGTCGATCACCAGCCTGCGCCCGAGCTTTGCGCCGGGGTGAATCTCAATCCCCGTCCAGAAGCGGCTCCACTGGCTGACCATGCGCGCCAGATAGCGCAGGTTATGCCGGAACAGAAAGTTTGCAACGGAATGGTAGATGGTGGCGTGTACGCCGGGATAGAGCAAAAAGATCTCCACCCGGCTGCGCGCCGCCGGGTCGCGCGCCTGATAGGCCCGCAGGGTTTCACCCAAACGTGTCAACTGAATTCCCCCTTGCACATGATAAAACGCCGACCAAAAACGCCCCCCGCACCCTGTTGCAGGCGCGAGAGGCGATCATTACCGCGGTTCCACTCTCATTTATTACTCCGAATCCGGTAACGGCGGCAAACCGGAGGGCATCTCCTATCCCCCTCGCTCCCGGGTGCAATTGACGCAGTGTGTCCGCAAAGCCGCTTTCAGCCTCGCGGCGGCTTCTCTCTGTGCGGTTGCCGGTACTGCGCTATATGGTGCGCTCGGGATCGTTCCAATCGCCGCCCGCACAACAAAACCGTTCATCACGATATTCAGTTATTTTTATCTTAACATGCTTGCAATCTCTTGTCAAGCAGCGGCGTCAAAGGTTTTTCCAATCTATGACATCGGCGTTTTTTACGAAGTATTCTATGCCGGAATAGACCGTTGTGACCAGTATCACGAGCACACATACCCAGTCGAGCAGTATACTCCCAAACGGCACAAGCATCACACAGAGACAGACCATCGTCGCAGCCGTTTTCACCTTGCCCGACCAGCCCGCCGCGATCACGCGGTTCCCCTCCACCGCGACCAGGCGCAGCGCGGTCACGGCAAACTCACGCACAAGGACAATCAGAAACGCCCACGCCGCCATTCTCCCGCAGGAGACGAACCAGATCATCGCGGCCATCACAAGCACCTTGTCCGCCAAGGGGTCCATAAACTTTCCGAAATCGGTCACCTGATTGTAGTGCCGCGCCACATACCCGTCGATAAAATCGGTCACACTGGCAAAAATGAAAACAAGCAGCGCGACGAGCATATGGTACGGAAAGTCAATATAGAGTAAAATCATAAAAACCGGAATCATAAAAATGCGCAGCATGGTCAGTTTATTGGCTGTGTTCACGATAGATCCGCCTTCCCTTATTCTTCTCTCTCGCCGGTGAGATCGCCGTCGCGCACGCCAGTGATGCGCACCATGACAAAGGTGCCAGCCTCTATTTTTCCACCGTCGGTAAAATAGACCCTGCCGTCAATGTCGGGCGAGTCGGCGTAGGTGCGCCCAACGTAGCAGCCTTCATCCTCGTCAAAGCCCTCACAGAGTACCTCCATCGTCTCGCCAAGGCGCATCTCGTTGTACGCGTCCATCACGCGGGACTGCCGGTCTACGAGCAGCTCCACCCGGTGCGCCGCAACCTCCGGCGGCACCTGAGCGTCCATCGCGGCGGCGGGGGTGCCCTCCTCCGGTGAAAATTGAAATATCCCGGCGCGCTCAATCTGCGCCTCAGTCAAAAAGGCCGCCAGCTCCTCAAATTCCGCCTCCCCTTCTCCGGGCAGACCGCAGATAATGGAGGTGCGCAGTACCAGCCCCGGCAGACGCGCGCGCAGTTTTTGCAGCAGGGCGGTGATCTCCGCCTTCGTACTGCGGCGGTTCATGGCTTTGAGTATGGCGTCGTTCACATGCTGAAGCGGAATGTCGATATAGCGCAGAATGTTCGGCTGCGCGGCGAGCACGTCTATGAGCGCGTCGTCCACCTCGTCCGGATAGAGGTAGTGCAGACGAATCCAGTGAAACGGCAGTGCGCAGAGCGCACACAGCAAATCACCCAGCCTGCGGCGTCCGTAGAGGTCTAGCCCGTAGCGCGTGATATCCTGCGCCACGACGATCAGCTCTTTTACGCCGCGCGCCGACAGCTCCTGCGCCTCCGCGAGGAGCGATTCCATGCTCCGGCTGCGGTATTTCCCGCGCAGGGACGGAATGACGCAGTAGGCACAGCGGTTGTCGCACCCCTCGGCGATCTTCAGATACGCCACGTAGGGCGGCGTTGTGAGTACCCGCGCGCCGTCCTCGTCAGTACTGTCAATGTCGCCAAAGCAGCGCGGCGTCTCCCCCGCCATCACGGACAGGAGCGCCGGGACGATCTCGCTATAACTGCCCGTGCCGAGGATACCGTCCACCTCCGGCAGCTCGGCGCAGATTTCTTCCCCGTACCGCTGGGATAGACAGCCCGCAACAAGCAGCTTTTTGAGCCTGCCGCCGTCCTTTAACGCGGCAAGCTCCAGAATGTGGTCAATCGCCTCACTCTTGGCCGACTCAATAAACCCACAGGTGTTGAGCACGGCGACATCCGCTCCGTCCGGGTCGGCGCAGAGGGTATGTCCCGCCGCACGCACCAGCGCCATCATCTGCTCCGTATTGACCAGATTTTTCGCACAGCCGAGGGAAATAAACGCAACCTTCAAAATGGATAAGCCCCTCTTTTAAAAAATATTCTACGCATCCGCCGGGTCGGCACCATACCGCCGCAGTCCGGCATTAATATCATCCCAGCGGTATCCTCTGCGCGCAAGGGCGTCGGCGGCGCGCTTCCACTCCCGCCGGTCGCATGGACGTCCGGCGAGCTTTTTGCGCAGGAACGCGTCAATCGCGTCCTCTGTGCCGCCCGCCTGCTGCAATGCGTCATCCCAGTACATGCGGTCAACGCCGCGCCGGTAGAGCTCATCACGCAGCTTGCGCTCGCCGTACCCCTTGCCCGCGTAGTGCCTCACCACCGTCACGGCGTAGGCGGCGTCGTCCAGATAGCCGAGCTCCTCCAGCCGGTCTGCGGCGCGCTCGGCGTGCACAGGCTCACACCGCTCTGAGAGCTTGCGTATCAGCTCCTTGCGGCCATATGGACGGACGGAGAGGAGCTTCAGCGCACGCTGCAGCGCCTCCCATTCGGCGACCGCGCGGCGCAGTGCCGTCAGTGTCTCCACGTCCAACTCCATACCGGTATAGAGAGAAAAGGAGACGATCTCCCGCTCCCCGATCTGCATGACCGTATTGTCTTCCAGCCGCAGCTGCCAGCGCCCGTTGGGCTGATCCGGCGGCGGCGGGGTGAGACTACATATTTTCATCCGCAAAATCCTCTGCGGACACGTCGACCGCCTGCGCGGCCGGTTTCGCCGCGGCGTCCTTCTTCTCCTCCGGCTTATAGTTGCTCATCAGCTTATACGCGTTCTCCCGGATGTCCTTTTCTATCTGGGCGGCCACGTCCGGATTATCCTGCAAATACTGCTTAACCGCGTCTCTGCCCTGTCCGATGCGGGTTTCGCCCATGGAGAACCACGAGCCGGACTTTTGCACCAGGCCAAGCTGCACCGCCATGTCGGTCATTTCGCCCCATTTGGAAATGCCCTTGCCGTAGAGAATGTCGAACTCAGCCTCACGAAACGGCGGGGCCACCTTGTTTTTCACGACCTTTGCGCGCGTGCGGTTGCCGATCATCTCGGTGCCGTTTTTGAGCGTCTCAATCCGGCGCACGTCAATGCGCACAGAGGCGTAGAATTTAAGCGCCCGCCCGCCGGTGGTCACCTCAGGGTTCCCGTACATCACCCCCACCTTCTCACGCAGCTGGTTGATGAAGATGACGACGCAATTTGTCTTGGCGACGCAGCCCGCGAGCTTGCGCAGCGCCTGACTCATCAGCCGCGCCAGCAGCCCCACATGGGCGTCGCCCATGTCGCCCTCAATCTCGGCGCGCGGCGTCAACGCCGCCACCGAGTCCACCACGACGATATCAATGGCACCGGAGCGCACCAGCGCCTCACAGATTTCAAGTCCCTGCTCGCCGGTGTCCGGCTGGGAGATGAGCATAGAGTCGATATCCACACCCAGCGCTCTGGCGTAGGTCGGGTCCATCGCATGCTCCGCGTCAATATAGGCGACCTCGCCGCCGCGCTTCTGCGCCTCCGCCACAATGTGCAGGGCAAGGGTGGTCTTGCCGGAGGATTCCGGGCCATAGATCTCTACAATGCGGCCACGCGGTACGCCGCCGATACCCAGCGCCACATCCAGCGCAAGAGAGCCGGTTGGAATGGCCTCCACCAGAATTTCACTCTTCTCACCCATGCGCATCACCGCGCCTTTTCCGTGCACACGCTCGATGTTTTGCAGTGCCGTCTTGAGGGCCTGCTGCTTGTCTGACGCAGGCTCCGGGTGTGCCACCGATAGTTTTTTCTTCTCTGCCATGCATGCCATTCCTTTCCATATACATCCTCTTTATGTAATACGTTAATCGTTCGCCGTACCTTCCACCACACGCCAGACACCGTGCGTGTCCGGATGGGTGAGTATATTTCCAAAGCCGTGCGCTGCAAGAATCATCTCCACGCTTGGTGCCTGCCCCATGCCGACCTCAAACAGCATGACCCCGCCCACACGCAGCGCCCGCTTCCACTTCGCAGCAATCGTGCGGTAGAAATCAAGGCCGTCCGGGCCGCCGTCAAGCGCCATATGCGGCTCGAAATCCCGCACGGTCTGCTCAAGCTGCGCAATCTCACCGCTTTTTATGTAAGGGGGGTTCGACGCAATCACGTCGAACTCCCACAGCGCGGAGGACGGCGCTTCTTTGGCATCCGCGTGCACGCTTGTCACGCGGCCCAAAAGATCGTTGCGGCGGGTGTTGCGCTTGCATATCTGCACCGCGCGCTCCGACGCGTCGGCAAGCACCACGCGGCACGCCGGTACATGCGCGGCGACCGCCAGCCCGATACAGCCGCTCCCGGCGCAGAGGTCGAGCATCCGCGCACTGTCGCCCGCGGCGCGGGTAAGCGCAATGGCGCGCGCGGCAAGCACCTCCGAATCCGTCCGCGGCACAAGTACATCGGGCGAAATATCAAGGCCCAGCCCGTAAAACTCCCACTCGCCGATGATGTACGCCACCGGCTCTCCTGAGAGCCGCCGCGCAATGAGCTCCCCCGTCCGCTGCTCCACCTGCTCAGAGACGTAGAGCGTATAGTCACGTAAAAATTCGTCGCGCGTTTTATTCGAGGCGTAGCATATCAGCTCACGCGCCTCCATCTGCGCCCCCTCAATTCCGGCGGCGCGCAGACGGCTTCTGGCGTCCAGATATAGATTGTTATACGTCGTTGCCACTGTTCCACGTCCTTCATGGCAGTTTTCGTCCGCGCAGTCTGTGTCTATCGTCACCACGTGTCGGTTCCCTTCTCGTCCGGCAGTACCTCCTGGAGCGCCGCGATACCGACCTCAATCATGCTGTCGTCCGGCTCAAAGGTCGTCCAGCGCTGGATCGCCATCCCGGGCTTGCTCACAATGCGGCAAAAGAGGTTGTCATGACCGCCCACATAGCGGTTTAGCTCCCCCGTCACCGCAACGATCACCGGCAACAGTAGCAGATGCAGCCCCATCCGCAACCATGTGTTGTTGATCTGCAGGGGGGTAAACACAAGCACCGTCACCATGATCGATACGAAAATGACGATAAACAAAAAGCTCGTCCCGCAGCGCGGATGGTGCTTTGGCTGCTTGCGCACGTTCTCCACCGTCAGCGGTAGTCCCGCCTCGTAGCAAAAGATGGTTTTATGCTCCGCTCCGTGGTAGGAATAGACCCTTCGCATATCCTTGAGCTTAGAAGATGCAATGAGGTATCCAAGGAATATGACAATACGCAGCACACCCTCAATGACACTGCGCACCCAAGATGGCATGGCGGGGATCAGCCATGCGACGCCGCCGGAAATGAGCGTCGGGAGCAGAATAAACAGCACAACGGAAACCCCAACGCCAATCACCATTGCCAGCGTCATAAAGACCGACATCAGTTTTTCATCGCCGAATTTGTTATTGAGCCACTGCTCAAATTTGGAGGGTTCCGTCTCTTCCACATCGTCCTCCGGATAGAATTCCGCCGAATACATCAGCGCCTTCACTCCGGTCACCATAGAGACGCAGAAATTCACGACACCGCGAATCAGCGGCCAGCCCAGAATCGGGTACTTGTCCTTGATCAGAGTTCTCTCTTCGGTTTTTATCTCGAGTTCACCGTCCTGCTTGCGCACGACGACGGATTTCTTTTTCGGGCCCATCATCATGATGCCCTCAATGAGCGCTTGCCCGCCGATCATCGTGCGGAACTTCGGCTCGGTCTTCTGCTGTTCTTCCGGCATGGTTGTTTCTCCTTAAAATGCGCCAATCAATAATTTTGATGATTATATCAGACCGGCGGTAAAATTGCAAGTGCATTTAGAACTTTTGTTCCGCTTTGAGTCGAATCGTCACAATACACCCGCCCTCCTCGTCCTCGGCGTTCTCAATCTCAAGCACACCGCCGTGGCGGGTGATAATCTCGTCGCACACCGCAAGTCCGATGCCGGAACCGCGCGCCTTGGCGCTTCCCTTGTAAAACTTCACTTTCACATTCGGCAGCTCATCCTCCGGAATGCCCGGCCCATAGTCGCGGATGGTGATGACCGCCTCATCCTTTTCGCAGTGAATCGCCGTATCAATCCGCCCGCCCGCACCGCCGTGCTTTGCCGCGTTGTCGAGCAGGTTGCAAAAGACCTGCCGCAGCCGCTCCGGGTCGCCGTTCATGGGGGCAAATTCCTCCTCGCAGTCGGTATGCTGCAGGGTGATGCCCTCGTGCCGGAAGAACTCCCGATAGGTGTAGACCGCGTCCTCTAGCTCCGCTTTAATATCCATCGGCGCAACGGAGAGGTTAAAGCGTCCGTCTTCGATCCGGGAAAACTCCAGAAGCTCCTCCACCATGTTCGTGAGGCGTCGCGCCTCCGAGACAATGATACCCATCCCCTTGCGCACGTCGTCCGCATCGCGCACCTCGCCGTTCATGATGGTCTCCGCCCAGCCGTTGATTGCGGTGAGGGGCGTGCGCAGCTCATGGGATACGGACGCGATAAACTCGTTTTGCACCTTTTCCGACGAGTCGATTTTCTGTGACATATCGTTAATGGCGTCCGTCAGATCGCCGATTTCATCGTCATATTTCTTTTCAATCTGCACGCCGTAGCTCCCGGCTGCAATGCTCTTTGTGATTTCGGTAATGCCGGTCACCGGCTCAATGACAATCTTGTCCACAAAATAGCGGTTGGAGAAGTAGATCAGCGCCAACAGGCCCACGCCCACTGCCGTTGCAATCAGGACAATAATCATGAGCTGGCGATCCACACGCTCCAGTGAGGTGACACAGCGCACCACCGTCAGCGCCTTGCCGTCCACAATGTAGGGGCAGGAGACCGCCATAATGCGCTCCCCTGTCTCCGCGTCATTGCCCGTCCAAAAGGTGATCTGCGGATACTTCTCATCCAGCGCACCCGCAATATCGGGCGTGCCCGGCTTGGTGTTTGCCATCAGTCCAAAGCTGGAAAAGCGGACTGCCCCGGTGGTGTCGATGAACTGTAGCTCAAATTTATTGTCGTCGCTCCCGCTCCCCGATGCGTACAGCGCCGCCATATCCTGATAATACGCCGTTTCCGTGCGGTAGATGCTGATAAACCCGACCACGCTCTCCGCTTTTGACTTGAGCCCTACCCGCATGCCGGAATAATAGTAGGCCGCCATCGCAACCGAAAAGGCCAGTACCGCAAGCAGAACGATGACAAGCACAGTTCCCACAGAGCTAACGACCCAGCGCCTGCGCAGTCCTCTGAATTTTCTCAATGTACTTCACCCGTTTTTCCTAGAGTCCCCACTTGTAGCCATAGCCCCACACAGTCGTGATATAAGCCGGATTGGTTGGATCATCCTCAATTTTAATGCGTAGCCTGCGGACATTCACATCCACAATCTTCAACTCGCCAAAATAATCTCTGCCCCATACCGCGTCCAATATCTCCTCGCGGGAGAGGGCTTTGCCGGGGTTATCCATAAAGAGCTTGACAATGGAATACTCTATCTGTGTGAGTTTCACCCGCTGCCCGTTCTTTTCGAGCGTGCGGTTGCGGGTATTGAGCAGAAAGGGCGGCTGGCTGACCTGCGCGGCATCCGGCTCCTGCTCGCCGCCGGTGCGGCGGTAGAGCGCGTCAATCCGCGCCGTGAGCTCCGCCGGCGAAAACGGCTTTGTCACATAGTCGTCCGCGCCGGTCATCAGGCCGGTCACCTTGTCCATCTCCTGTGTGCGTGCGGTTAACATAATAATACCAATCTTGTTGTCTCCCGCGCGGATGCGGCGGCAGACCTCAAAGCCGTCCATATCGGGCAGCATGATGTCGAGCAGCGCAACCTTAATATCGGGGTTGCGCGCAATCTGCTCAAGCGCCTCCTCACCGGTTGCCGCCTCAATCGCCTCGTACCCGGCACGTTTCAAGTTAATAACCACGAAGCTGCGGATGTTTGCCTCATCTTCCAGTACCAATACTTTTTTCATTTTTATGAAACATCCCCTTAATCCGACAGAAATTACGACGTCCAGCCGCTTTTGATCAGTGAAAATGCCGCAATCGCGTCGCTTTCATCCATACCGCAATCCCAGCTGCACGCGTTAAATTCCGCGGCATACAGATACGTTTCCTCCGTGGACGCGTCCGGGCGGAGGGAGAAACGCCCCTCCTGCGCCGCCCGCCTCTGTCTGTTTGAGCCGGAAAGGGTATAGAGGGTTAAAAACGGCTCCGGCTCAGTGTTCTCGTCCGGCCTGTAGGAGAAAATAACGGCGCGCTCGCCCACCTCCGGCTGGTCTTTCCGCTCAAGCGTAATCTTCCCTTCCCATGCATCGGGCAGAATAAAAAACCATCCGTCGCTTTCATTGTAGTAGGTCGTATAAAGTGGATAGACATTTCCGGCAGAGTCATATTGCTGCCATAAAATTGCCCAGAAATTCACGACCGTGGTCAGGTTGCCTGTACTCGCCGGAATGGCTGATGGTATTGGCACTTCCATAATCCCATCGCCATTGATATCGGTGCTGCTTACCCCGTTATAATAGCGGATGGTACTCACGCTCGCGCCCTGCTCGGGGTCAAGCGTGATATTTTCCAGCTTCTCATTGCGCCAGGCAAAAATATCAATCATAAAGCCGGTCTCACCATAATTGGACGGCACAAAAAGCGCCGGTGTGTTGTCACGCAGATAGCCGGTCAGCACACCGCCCTCTACCGCGCCGCTAATCCCCTTGGAGAGCGGCGCGACAGAGTCCAATAACATCGTGCCGTCGCGCCAATTGTACAGCTCCGCCCGATCCGCCTCCTCCGCAGCAGCGGTCTTGACGATCAGAATTTCCTTTTGTCCGTCGCTGTCAATGTCGTAGATTTTGTGCGCCGTATAGTCTGAGCGCATCAGCTCCGCAATCTCTCCGTTTTCGATGGAGTAGGCGGAAAGCGCGTGCAGCTTGTCCTCCATCTGCCAGCTGACAACCAGCTCCTTGGCGGCGCTGTCGTTTAAGTCCTCAAAGCTGATGGAGTCAATGGCCGTTCCACTCCCATCAATCTGGCCAAGCAGCTCATATTCGTCATCCTTTTGCGCAAAGATGAAAATTTTCAGCGGCGTTTCTCCACTGCTAAAACGGAAAAAGGCAATGGCCTCCTGCACGCCGTCCCCGGTGAGGTCCTGCAGCAGTACAGACTGGATATACTTCCCGCTCTGCGGTGCAGTATATTCGCCGCCCTGATCGGAAATCTCCTTAATTTTCGTCTGCAGGGCGTAATACTCCTCTGGTGGCTGTGGCATGGCATACAGCTCGTCAACAGAAAGCAACGAACACCCGCTCAACAGTAAAACAAGCGCCAAAAACGGAAGTACGCACCGCTTCACCTGCTTTTTTTTCATATGAAAGCAGTTCCTTTCTCAGATATTTCTACATTATAGTATCATAGCACATTACCCGTTCAAATGGTACCGTTAATTTCTGTTTTCTGAATGGGCCTTGCCTCCACGCATGGAAGGTGCTAAAATAATGTATATCGCTATGAAATGTACGGAAAGGAATGACACAATTATGACATGGGGTACCTATTACTTTTTTTATGACTGCCCGGAGTGCGGGAAGAAATACCGCTGCTCATTTGAAGATATGAGCGAGGACACCTTTGGCGAATGCCCGGACTGCAAGGTGCAGGGTACATTTGTGGGAGAGAGCAAGGATGTCGTCGCGGGCGACACACGCTTTGCAGATTATGAATATGTGTAAGACGAAGAGATTTGGGAGCCTGTTCCTGTCCATTGCATTGTTTTTCACGCTGTTTTCCGTCCCGGCCTCTGCCGCGGACGTGGAAATTGCCGCGATACCGACCGCATCCACCGTGCTGGTTGACGGGACACACATCGAATTTGAAGCGTATACCATCGGCGGGAATAATTACTTTAAACTGCGCGATATCGCCTATGTCCTGCGCGATACGTCCAAGGCATTTGAGGTGCAATGGGATCAAGCCCTCAACAGCATTGATTTGCGCTCAAATACAGCATATACGCCGGTTGGCGGGGAACTTTCTACAGGAGCACAGGGCGCGATCACGCCGACCAAAACGGCTTCAACGATCTACTTAGACGGTGCAAAAATTGACCTGACCGGATATCAAATCCGCGGCAACAACTACTTTAAGCTTAGAGACCTCGGTACGCTCTTTGACTTTTCCGTAGCGTGGGATGAGGCTGCCACAACAATTCAGATCATCAGCCGCGCCGCGCAAAAGGAAGTGACGGTCTCCACTGTCTCGGAATTTGTACAGGCAGTCGCATCGAACACCGTCATCCATCTCGCGGCGGGCACCTACGATTTTACGGCATATAACGAGACGTATCCAAACGGTTACACGATTGATGGCGTAAGTAACCTCACGATTCTCGGCGCAGAGAACGGTGAGACGGAATTTATAAATACAGACCGCTTCAAAGATATCATCGCCTTTCACAATTGCTCCACGATACGTGTACAGTCGATCAAGGCGGGCCACACCCCGCAGGAATATGAGTGCGACGCCGGAGTGTTTGACTTCGTACGCTGTTCCAATGCTGTTGTGGACAACTGCTATCTGTACGGCTGCGGCAGTGTGGGCATCTCGATTGGGGAAAGCACGAACTTTGTCGTGGAAAATACGACCATTACGGATTGCTCTCTGCGTGGGGCTGATATTTATAATTCCAATGAAGTCATTTTTTCCAAGTGTACTCTGACGGAAAACCGCTGCTATGCCGCCCTGATTTCTGTCAGCTCACAGTCGTCTGTCGGCACCTCAATCGTCACGTTTACTGACTGCACGATTTCCGATAATCGAAATCTGGAGTGGGAACTGATTGAAGCTGACGGAGCTTGCTCACTTGTTTTTAACGATTGCACCATTTCCAATAACGTGCGGGCCGAGGGGCATCTCCCCTATCTATTTAATTTGATGTTCGTGGATATCTCAGGCGCATCGGCTGTGCTGAACCGGTGCACCATCACGGGCAACGACATGGGCTATGAATATTACATGGTTCCGCCGGTATACGAGGATTGTGTCGTGAAAGACAATCGCTTTTCTGGAACTGTATGAGGGATATTGATGGAGCAAATAGAATATGATATCGCAATTATCGGCTTAGGCCCTGCCGGGGCGGTTTTGGCAAAGCATCTGGATCAAAATCTGAAGGTCGTCGCGCTGGATAAAAAGTCCAGCGGGAACGGTGGCTTCACCAAGCCCTGCGGGGGTATGCTCGCCCCGGACGCGCAGGAATCCTTCTCCCGCTTTAATATGACGCTGCCAAAGGACATTCTGGTGGATCCACAGATTTTCAGTGTAAAGACCATTGATCTGGAAAACAACCTGACCCGGCACTATCAGCGACACTACATCAATATGGATCGCGACAAATTCGACCGCTGGCTGATCAGCATGATCCCGCCAAACATCGCAGTGATGCAGGATGTTTCCTGCACCAGTGTCACGCGGCAGGAGCACGGATTTGCAATCACCTATCTGAAGAACGGCAAAAAAACCGTCATGACCTCCAAATACGTCGTAGGCGCCGACGGAGCAAATTCCATTGTCCGCCGCAGCCTGTATCCGGATTTCAAGATCAATACCTTTCTGGCAATACAGCAATGGTTTCAGGATGAACATCCATCTCCTTTTTATTCCTGTATCTTTTCCCCGGAAATTACCAATTCCTATGGGTGGGGGCTGACAAAGGATAACCACTTCATCTTTGGTGGTGCCTTTGACGTCAAAACAGGCAAGCAGGATTTTGAGTCCCTGAAGCAAAAGCTCAAGCCCTACGGTTTCCGACTCGAGCATCCGGTCAAAACGGAAGCGTGCCTGGTTCTATGCCCCTTTGGCCCGAGAAACCATTGTTACGGCACCCATGGCGCGTTTTTGATCGGTGAGGCAGCAGGCTTCATTAGCCCCAGCTCATTAGAGGGCATCAGCTACGCCATTGACAGCGCATATATGCTCTCCCAATGCCTCAATCATGCCCAAGAAGATCCCAATATGGCATACCGATATAAAACACGCAAAATACGCATGAAGCTTTTTTTAAAGTACGCGAAGCACCCATTTATGTATCAACCATTTTTACGCAAGTTGGTGATGAAAAGCGGTGTCGCCAGTATTAACATGGTCGCTACAGAAGGAAATAACGCATCAAATGGTAATCATTAAATTGCAAAATAAGCGGCATACTATGCGTATCATAACGCAAATCCAGGAGGTGCTATTTTGCGAATTGCAATTATTACAGGCGCATCGTCTGGCATCGGGCGCGCCTTTGCCAGGTTTGTTGCCGAATACGATGCAATTGACGCGCTCTGGCTCGTTGCAAGGCGGCGGGACCGCCTTGAGGCGCTCAGCAAGGAGCTGCCGAAGCCGGTGCGCATTTTGGAATATGATCTGACGGAGCAGGAGAGCATTCACGCCATCCGCGCGCTGCTCGAAAAGGAGTCGCCGGAGGTCGGCTATCTCATCAATGCCGCCGGTTTCGGAAAGTTCTCCACCTACGCCGACCTCACCCTGCAGGAGACCAACGACATGATCGACCTCAACTGCAAGGCGTGCGTCGACCTGACTGTCGCCTCCATCCCCTATATGCGCCGTGGCTCCCGCATTTTGGAGATTGTCTCCACGTCTGCGTTTCAGCCGCTGCCGGGCTTAAATGTCTACGCGTCCACCAAGGCCTTCATGCTCCACTACACCCGCGCGCTGCGCTGGGAGCTTTGGGGGAAAGGTATCTGGGCGACCGCCGTGTGCCCCTACTGGGTGAAAACGGAGTTTATGGAGGTGGCGAAGGACACGCAAAACGGCAACACCGTCCGCTTCTTCCCATTTGCCTCCACACCGCAGGCCATCGCCCGGCGCGCGCTACGCTTAAACCGTATGGGCGTCGCGGTCGCAACCTGCTCTGTTCCAGGCATGATCCAGCGCTTCTTCACCAAGCTCATCCCAAACTGTTTGATTATGGGCATTTGGACCTTGACCAGAAAATTATAATACTACTCTCCAATTGAATGAGTCAATTGGAGAGTCGGTGCCTGTGGCACCGCGCCGCTATGCGGCACGTCTCATAAACTCCGTACGCGCTCCGCGCTATCAATCGCTATGCAGCGATTGATACGGAGACTAGTATAAGCAAAACAGGGCCGACACGTCGGAATCCGCAGGATTCCATATGCGTCGGCCCTGTTGCTATGCCATTCGTATACCTTATTCCGGCACAAGCTGCTTACATATCTTTTCCAGAAGCTCCTCCACCAAGGAGAGAATGAGGGCAATATTGTCTCCGGATAGATTGTCGTAATGCACGCCGCAGACAACGACCACCTTTTTCCCAAAGCGTGCGGACAGGGCCTCGGCAATCTGGTTGCCGACAAAGTGATCCTTATGACTGGGAAAACAAAAGGTGGAGACTGTGGCACTCGTGTCGGCCGCGTCGGCCAGACTGGGGCGCGGGGTTGCCATGCTGACGCTCCCAATATGGGCCGCTCCGCCGGTTACCAGCACAAGGAGATCAGAACCCATCCAAGTCGCTTCAGCGCGGATAGTAAAACCCTCCCGTTCCGCCTGACAGTCCATAAGCAACACCTCATTTTCTTTGGAGTATTGGAATGTAGGGGGCCGCCCGCGTGCTGTGTCCGTGCAACGCGGGCGGCCCCTTCTAATTTTGAATTAAAGATCGGGTACGTATTTCTTGTAATCAAGATCCAAGAACTTAGAGCGCTCAAACTTGCTCTTCATACCAAACGGCACCGTACAGTCGAAGATCGTCTTACAGGAGATGCCACGGTCGGCGATCAGCGGGCTATACTCCGGTGTTTCCGACGGATCAAGCGGGTGGCAGCGTACGCCGGGGATGAAAACCGTGTCAATATTCCCCTGGAATCTCGTGTTCATGGCCCAGATAACGTCGTTCATGTCAAACGGATCGACATCCTCGTCGACAAGGAAGACATGCTTGAGCTCCGGGAAGGCGCTGAACGCGAGCAACGCGGCCTGGCGCTGACGGCCCTCGTCGCTGGGAATGGATTTCTTAAACTGAAGAACCGCCATATACTTGCCGCCACCGGGTGAGGCCGCATAGACATTCAGCAGGCGGCCGGGCATCGCCTTTTCCACCATATTGAGGATGCTCGCCTCAGTTGGGATACCGGCCATGCTGACATGCTCCTCGCTGGGGCCGATGCACGTCTGGAGGATCGGATTCTTGCGGTGTGTGACCGACTTAATCTTAATCATGGGGACGGACGCCGCGCCGCCGGTATAGCCTGGGAACTCAGGCATAGCCTTGCCGGTGTTGCTGTTCTTATCCTCCGCCGCGCGGAAGTTTGGAATCATCTCGCCCTCAATGACATACTCCGCGTTTGCGATACACTTGGAGTTGATGGTGAGGCAGTTTGTCAGCTCAACCGCCTTGCCGCGGATTGCGCCTGCAATGCTGAGCTCATTAAAGCCGAAGGGGGTCGTTGGCGGCTCAAAGCCTGCGGCAATATCAATGGCGGGGTCAACACCGATGCTCACGGAGATGGGCCAGGGCTTGTCGGCCTTTTCGGCCTTCTCAAACATCGCGCCCAGATGACGCGCGCCGGGGGTGATCCACATGGACATCTCATCCTCACTCTGCAGGCAGAGGCGGTGAATGGTGACGTCGGACTCGCCGGTCTCAGGATCCTCGCCATAGCAGACGCCCATGGTCACATAGGGGCCCGCATCCTCCGGGGTGTTGGTCGGAGCGGGAACAATTTTACGTACATCAAATCCGGGGTCGGTCGCCTTGTAGACCACTTCCTGACAAAGCGCCTTATCGTTCGGGATTACCACCGGATCAATGGCCTTTGTTACACTGTCCTTCAGGAGGTAGCCCAGCTTTTCTGGCTCGGTCTCCAGCATCAGGGCGACGCGCTTACGGCTGGCCAGTGTGCCAATCAGAACCTTGGCATCGGGATGCCCGTTGACCTTGTTGAACATCAGCGCGGGGCCTTCCTTTGTCGGGCGCTTCACGGTGCCGCCGGCACCGACATAGCGATAGATACCGGAAATCTCAGCGTGACATTCCACAGGCTCATTACACTCGGCATATTGGCCGGGATTTGCTTTCATGATTTCAATCGCGCGTCTCAGATCGTATTCCATAATAATCCTCCTAAATGATGCATTCATTTATTTTTGTAATTGTCTCTATGACTCGCGGGGCACATATCAGGAACCAGGGGGCGTATTGCTCCGGCTCGGTGCGCATATCATCCAGCAATATCGGAATGCTGACCCATTGCAGCACATCGACTTCCTCCGGGTTTGCCTTTACGTCTCCATGGTACTCCCCCAGAAAAACATGGTCGTATTCATACTCGTACAGCCCGTGATCCAGCCGGGCAAAATAGGTAAACGTGTGGTGATGGGTAAGCGTCACAGGGGTGGCCCCCGTCTCCTCTCGAAGGCGGCGCGCAGCGCACTCTTCCAGCTTTTCGCCGGGGCGCGGATGCGAGCAGCAGGCGTTTGCCCATAAGCCGCCGCAGTGATATTTATGTGCTGCCCGCCGCTGCACAAGCAGCCGATCTTCCTGATACAGAAAAACGGAGAATGCCCGATGCAGCTGCGGTGTGCTGTGTGCCTGCATCTTTGGCATGGTACCAAGCGGTCGATCCAGTAAATCCACCAGAATCACGTCCGGCTCCATTGCTATCCGTCGACCCCTTCCCACGGAGAAAATTCGCTGTATTGCATCCCCAGCTGCATCAGAATTTTCCCAATCACATGGTTGACCTGGTCGGTGGTTCGTTCAAGCTTATTGTAGAAGGTCAGCACAGGCGGGATAATGGTGCAGCCCAGATCCGCCGCGTCCATCAGATTACGCAAATGGATTTTGCTAAACGGCATTTCCCGAGGCACAAGAATCACCCGTCTGTTTTCCTTCAGGCAGACATCCACCGCGCGCACCAGAAGATTTGCGCTGTATCCGGCGACAATGCCGGAGAGGGTTTTCATGCTGCACGGAATGACAATCATCCCGTCCGTGTGAAAGGAACCGCTGGATATGCTTGCGGCCAAATTCGCATCACTATGGCAGACGTCGGCGAGCTCCACCAGTTTTTCAAAGGGAAGGTCTGTCTCCAAATCCCAGGTTTTCCGTGCACCGTCGGTAACCACCAAATGGATTTCACAGTCCTCACGCTGGCGCAGTGCCCGCATCAGCGCATATCCCATCACAACGCCGCTTGCGCCGGAAATGCCTACAATGATTCGCATACCTGACCTTCCCCCCCATTCACAATATCGTTTCTTTTAGTATAACCCAATGACTTTGAACCATCCCACTTCCACTAGACAGACGACAACAAAGACGGCTACAGTCAATGGAAGTCCCATTCTTAACGTCTCCTTGGTACTGTACCCACCATTGTCTTCTCCTGATCCGACCAAAATCGGCAGATTGTGGTGCGGGAAGAGATAGTGGGCGTAGATGGCTGTGTACGTCATAAAGGCCGGTATGAGCGGACTGATATTCATCTCCGTCGCGTAGGAAACCATGAGTGGACAGACGAGGCCCATAACCGCGATACAACTGCCCAGAACCATATGGCAGACCACCGCAACCACAAAGATAACGAGCGCAAGCACAAGTATACTCTGCGGCGTGGAGATCAACTGCTTAATCACATCATTGAACAGCCAATCTGTCATACCGCTTTCCGCGCCGACCTTACTGATGGCAAGCGCGGCGGTCAGGAAGACCAGTGTGGGAACAGGCACTTCGCTCCAAGCCTTTGGGGTAATGACCTCGCCGACAATCGGGAGGCTCATACAAACCGCGACAATCAGGGTAATCCAGCCGGGATCTATGCCATGCAGGCTATACGTCATCCACAGGACAATGGCGATAACCAGCCAGACAATGACACGGATTTCCTTCTGCGACAGCTTGCCAAGGCTCTTGGATTTGAGCACAACCTCTTCCTTGTTGATGACAATTTTATTCTTCGGACGGAAGAGGAGGAAGATCAGCCCCATGGTCAGCAGGGTCATCACAACGGCGGGAACGCCCATGATTCCAAGCCAGCTAATCCAGCTGACCTGAACACCTGAAATGGATGAAACCAGCGGCGCGAAGGAGCCGTCACCTGTCAGAAAGATCATGGAGGTCGGGACGGCGGCGGCAAAGACGGTGAAGCCAATCTTGATCCGGTCGGATTTTTCCATCTTGGACGCGTCCATGACGACCTTCATCACAGACATAATCAAAAATGCCTTGGGGAACGGGTGCGGAATAAAGAGGCTCATGATAACGTTGAGAATAAAGATAGAGAACACAATGCTCCGATAAGAATTCACGAACTTCCCGATAAATCCATACGCGATGCGTTCACCGAGGCCTGATGATGTTACTGCGTGTGCGATGATATACGCGCCCATGACCAGCCACATGGTGGAGTTGAGCCATGGAGAAAAGACGGTTGCCGGTTCCGCTACTTTGAAAATAATCAGCAGCATCAGGAACAATGCCGCTGTGAAGCCCGGCTGAACAATTTGCGTTGCCCAAAAGACGATGGTCATAAGTAGCAGCGCTAAAAGCGTTTGCCCCTCATGGGACAGGTTTGCAATCGGGATAAAGTAGAAAAACAGAAAAACAGCGATACCAGGTCATGGTTACTGACGGAACTCAATCTACCAAATAAAAATTACTAACACGGAACACAAACCTTTGAAATGTAGCTAGATCGCTGCTAATCTTACTGTATACCTAAGTATACGTGTACAATGTGCACAAATTAAATGATGAATCTTCGACATATTCTAAATTGACACAAGACGTTACAAACAATAAAATATCATTCGAGAGTCAGCAGTTGCAACGAGATGACCCTACCGGAATTTACCTGTCCCACATGCCCCCAGCGGGTCGGGTGTACTGATCATGCATCTGACCACAGCATACATACATTACGCAACGAATGGGAGGACTTTTTATGGCATCACGAAAACGCTATATCGGGTTTATACCTGTCTTATCCAGTTTAAATTGTAACCAAAAACCGCTTGAATATTTTCCATTCAAGCGGTTTTGCATAAGCCTCGGCCACAAGGGACAAATCGTGTGCGCGAGCTTCGTCCTTATTTACCGTTTTTTCGGGATGAGCAGCAATCGCCGCTCCATTGCCTCATCCTCCGTCAGGTCGTTGGCGCTTTTGATGTCTGAAATGGTGGTGCGGTAGCATTTGGCGATATCCCACAGGCGCTCACCGCGCTCCGCCATGCGCAGCACGATGGACGGCTTGGGCGCGCAGCCGCCCTCTTCTTCCTCCACTTTGACCCCGCATACCCCGGCCACCTGCTTGACGACGCGCGCCATATATTCAAACTCAATACCAAATCGCACCTCAATCCCGCCCGCAGTTGGCACGGCGAACGTCTCACCGGCACAGCGTGGGGTAAAGCCGCAAAGGCAGCTATCCGGCAGCTCCAGCGCGCAGGAGACGGGGATTTGCCGCATCGCGGACTGCAACCCGTTCTCCTCGGTCATATACAGCAGCTTGACACTCGCCTGTGCAGTGAGCACCATTTGCTTGCCTTCCCGCTTTTGCTCTGTGGATGAGATGTAGACGCTGACATTGCAAACCTCCTGTGCAAGGGTTGGCGTCTCAATTGTCTCGCGGACATTTTGCGTCTTCGTTCCATGGTCCACCATCCGCTGCACGCTGTAGTTCTGGCTGTCAGTGTTCACCATATGGTTGGTGCTGTAGAGGTCGGTGAGCATCTGAAAGCGCTTCTTTTCCCAGATGACCGCCTGCGCGAGCAGCTCGAGCTGCACCGAAACCACGCGCCCGTCTCCGCTCGGCAGAAGGGCGCAGTCCATATCGCTGAGCAGCACCTCCAGCGCACAGAGCATATCCTCCCCGCACTCCGTGACCTCAATAATCTGGGAAAAGACCATCTCCTGCTCTGCGCTGCACATCAGATCAGCCGGTGTGCGGTAAAACAGGTGGACGGTCGCGGTACCCTTAATGATCAGCTTGTTTCCAATCACCTTGGACTCTCCACACGCGATACTCACGTTGCTTTTGAGCAGTTCCGCGATTTCCGGCCTGCTGCTTGAGAGCGTTACTTCATCGGTAAAGGTAAACGGCTTTTCCTGCACGCAGACTACCGTGAAATTCTCCTGCTCTTCCCTTCTCTGCTCCATGCCCGCGGATGCATCGGCAATCATGCCGCTGCACAAGCTGTCCGACACGGGACGATACACCCGTACGCCGACACCGATATTCACGCGCACAAGCACCTTGCGCGGGTTTAAGCTGCGCGTCTCCGCCGCCTGCACCTGCGGGCACGCCACCACACTGCATTCGGCATGAATGCCTCCGGCCTCCGCCATGCTGCGAAAGGGGATTTTTACATTCAGTGACCGAAGTCCTCCTTCGCCGTCAGGCAGATAGAGCACCACGGCATGGATATTTCCGCTGATTTCCACGCGCCCGTCCTGCGCATTCTTTTCCCGGATGCAGACGGTCGCCTCCGTATCCACGATACGCAAAATATCCGGACACGCATCCGGTACGATCATCTCCATCGTCTCTTCCTGAAAAACTGTTGTGTCCAGCGTGGTATTAAACCCGCTTAACTGGGTCTGCTCCAATTCCAGTTCCATAATGCTCCACTCCTTGTACAGGTTAAGTAACCCATTTGCTTGCTATGAAACTATATGTACAAGACTACCGCACTATGACAAACTTTTCTCGAGCTGATCCCTTTTGTCCTCAGTCCGAATGTTACCTGACCCCAAAAATCGCCTTCAAAATGCCAACCAGCGACTTGGGCGCCTTTACCACGACTATTTTCATGCGGATTCCCTCCTTAAACTTGTAATAGATCTGCTTAAAAAAGATGCGCCTCGTTCCATTACCTGTTACAGTATACGAACGAGCGCATCATTTGGTGCCATTCTTCTCTTTTTGGCTTTGAATGATCAAAATTCTTCCGGTAGAAACGCAAATCCGTAATGTATCGCCCGTGGGCTCATTACTGACGGACAGGGTGTCTCCCCGCGTCAGGACCGCGTTTTTAAGCGGATACCGAACGCCCTCCAGCGTGACGCCCTCCACACACCGGTCGAGCGGGATGATGGAGAGGTAGTGGTAGGCACACGGGTCAATCGTCAACGAGCCGCCCGCCAAAAAACGCACCTCATGCTCTGTGTCGAGCATACGCGCGCTGCCGCCCTGCTCCCACGCCCACTCCAGCAGGAGGAGATTTGCGGCGGTGTGATCCAGCCGGCCGCCCGTGCAGCCGCAAAAGAGCATCTCGCGGCAGGCATTCGCAAGCGCCAGCGCGGCGGCGGCCTGCAAATCAGTCTCATTCTTCTCCGCCGGGAGCGTGCGAAATGGAATGCCGTCCACCGGTGCGCCGCCGGAATCCCAGTCTCCAATCATAACGTCGGGCTGCAGTCCGGCGGCGCGCGCGTTATGAATCCCGCCGTCGGCGCAGATGATGTAGTCATCCGGCAGAAGGTGTGGCTTTAAAAAGCCCCAATCTGAGCAGGGTACCGCGCCGAAAATCACTGCACGTTTTTCTATCTGCGCTCCCATTCCGGCACCTCCTTCGCCTGCTGATAGAGTCGGACGTAGCTGTCGTAGCGGCTTTGGGGAATGGTCTTCGCCAAAGCCGCGCGCACCGCGCAGCCCGCCTCTTTTACATGGGCGCAGCCCACAAAGCGGCACGCGCCCAGATAGGGCGCAAATTCGCGGAAGGTGTGCTGAATCTCATCCGGTGCACGCAACTGCGCGCCATCCGTGTCAAAGGAGGAAAAGCCGGGGGTATCGGCAACCAGCGCGCCGTCCGGGAAGGAATAGAGCTCCACATGCCGTGTGGTGTGCCGCCCACGCCCGAGCTTGTCGCTGACGTCACCGACCTGGATATGAAAATCCGGGTGGATCGCATTCAATATACTGGATTTCCCTACGCCGGAGTTGCCGGTAAAGGCGGACACTTTGCCGCGCATCACCGCCGCGAGCGCGTCGAGTCCCACCCTGCGCAGTGCGCTCACGCGCAGGGTGGTGAAACCCGCCTGCGCGTAACAATCATAGAGGCCGTCGGCGGTATCCATGTCACACTTATTGATGCAGATGACGCAGTCGCAGCCTCTCCCCTCCGCAATGGAGGTAATCCGGTCGATGAGAAACGGATCGGTCACCGGAACGGCCCCCGAGGCGACGATCACAAGCTGGTCCACGTTTGCAATCGCCGGGCGGCAGAATTCGTTTTTGCGCGGTAAAATCTCGTCTATCATGCCCGTCTTGCCGTCTGGGGAGGTATACTGCACCCGGTCACCCACGAGTGGCGAGACCTTCTGGTGCCGGAACTTACCCCGCGCGCGGCAGGCGACGACTTCACCTGATGCGGCTTGAATATAGTAGAACCCGCTCAGTGCCTTAAAGATCAGCCCTTCCTCCATATCAGCTGTCAAAATCTACTGTATAGGATTCCTGCGGCTGTCCATCAATATAGATATCGATTAATTGCTGGCCGCTTCCCGTCACATCGACGCGCACAATCCTGAGGCTTGTGTCGTAGGTGCGCGGCGTGGAAAAGACCGCCACACCGCCGACATAAATTTGCACACTCACCGTTTCCCTATCTTCGGGTAAATAGACATAGACGGTTTTCGTGCTCGTCGTTGCCGATGTCTGGCCGGAGTCTCCGTTACCGCTGCTGCCGCCTTGCTGTGCGGGGGAAGATGGTGCCACGGACGCGGATGGTGCCGCAGACGGCGACGCAGACGGTGACGGCGTGGGTTCCTCATCGGGTTCAGGCCCCAAACTCAGCGTAAAGCTGATCTTCGTCCCCTTCTCCACCTCGGTGGTAACCGCCGCGAGACTCTGCCCGCAGATGAGGCCCGCTTCATACTTGTCGCTGTATTCTTCTCCTTCAATCCCGCCCCATGTCAGGCCGGCTTCCGCTACGAGCGCTTTTGCCTCTTCCTCCGTCTTGCCCAGATAGGATTCTACGACAACGGTTTCCGTCGCGGGGCCAATGCTGACATAGAGCGTCACGTTATCCCCTTCATGGAGTACCGTTCCCATCACCGGGGTCTGCCGGATGACATATCCGCTTGTCACACTGTCGTCGTTTTCTTCGATCAGTTCAACATTCAGATTCAGGCCGAGATCTTCCAGCGTCATCTTTGCCATCCTGGAATCTTCATTGACAAAGTTCAGCATCGTCTTCTCCGCATCCGCGCCGCCGCTGATCGTCACGATAATGGTGCTGCCTTTGGTAATTTCCGTATTGTACTGCGGATCCTGCGCTGTGATGAGTCCCTCTTCGTACGTGCTGCTGTATGTCGTCTGGCCTGCTTTGATTGTCAGATTGTTATCCTGTACCTCTTTGCGTTCCATCGCCTGTTCGATCGTTAACCCCGTCAGGTTCGGCGCATAGATCGTCTCTCCCGAGCCGGTGAGCGTCGGCCCGAGTGCAACCACCAGAAAAATGATAATTGCCACCACAAAAATAGCAATTCCAACGCCGACAACAATGGCGGGACGGCGGGATTCCCTTTCATATTTATAATCTTCATCCCGGCTTGCCGCATGGGTTCTGCTGCGGGGAATGTCGCCGGTAGTGCGGTAGTTCTCGTCCGACCTGCGCGCCTGCGCGCGGGCCAGCTGCGGGGTATTCGCACCCAAAATCTGCGTCGGCTCGTCTCCGTCATCCAAGAGCAGGTCCGCCGCTGAATAATCAAAGCTGATATTGGGATTTTTGCGGAATTCCTCCAGATCCTCCAGCATGGCGTCCGACGAGATATAGCGGCGGTTTACGTCGGCCGCCATCGCCTTCATGGTGATCGCCTCAAGGGCCTCCGGAATGTCCTCGTTGATCTCCCGTGGAGAGAGCGGTATGGCATTGATATGCTGAATCGCGACCGCCACGGGGGAATCGCCCTCATAGGGTAAGCGGCCTGTAATCATTTCATAGAGTACCACGCCTGCGGAGTAGATATCACTGCGCGCGTCAATATGGCTGCCCTTTGCCTGTTCCGGTGAGATATAGTGTACCGAGCCCAGCGCCTCCTGCGTGAAGGTTGTCTGCGACGCGGACGTGAGCCGGGCAATGCCGAAATCAGCCACCTTCGCACTGCCGTCCCGGAGCACCATGATGTTATGGGGCTTGATATCCCGGTGGATGATGCCGCGGCTGTGCGCGTGGGAAAGCCCCTTCATAATCTGGATGATAAAGTGTAGCGCTTCCTGCCACGAGAGCTTCCCACCCCGCTTCTGCATATACTGCTTGAGCGTAATACCGTCAATGAGCTCCATGACGATATAGTCGATATCCGCCGAGCGGGATACATCATAAACCGAGACAATATTCGGGTGGGAGAGCATTGCAACGGCCTGAGATTCGTCGTGAAAGCGGCGCTTAAACTCCGCGTCCTGCGCGAGATCCTCCTTGAGAATCTTAATGGCTACCAGCCGGTTGAGTCGGTGGCAGCGCGCCTTATACACAACCGCCATCCCGCCGGAGCCGACCTTCTCCAATATTTCATACCGGTTATCGAGTAATTTCCCTATGTACTGATCCATAGTCCATTACCCCCTTAAGAACGTTCTATGAGCACGGCGGTTACGTTATCCGGCGCGCCGCGCTCAAGTACCAGTTCAATCAGGCGCAAGCAGCAGCTCTCCGGCTCTCCACCGTGCAAAACTTCATAGAGAATTTCCTGATCGGTCAGGACGTTCGACAGCCCGTCGGAGCAGAGGAGAATATAATCCCCCGCCGACAGCTTTTGCTCAAACGAATCCGACCGGACATTCGGCATGGAGCCGAGCGCCCTTGTGATCAGGTTTTTCTGCGGATGATACCGCGCCTCTTCTCTTGTAATATCACCCCGCGCGACCAGATCCTCCACATAGGAGTGGTCGCGAGTGATGCGTGAAATGCCTTCCTTGCCGATATAATACGCCCTGCTGTCGCCGATGTTGAGCAGATAGGCGCACTCGTCCGTGACAATGGCCGCGACCATGGTCGTCCCCATACCGGCATACGCGATATTCTCCGACGCCTGGGTATGTACCGCGCGGTTCGCACTGATCGCCACCTGCTTCAGAAGCGCCTCCGGCGCCTCCGGCGGGCACTGCTTGAGCCGCTCCATCTCGGATACAAAGGTCGCAACCGCAATTGCACTTGCGACATTGCCGGCGCGCGCGCCGCCCATGCCGTCACAGACAACGGCAGCCGCCAGACTGTCGCCGTATTGCTCGGCAGAATATCCGTCCTGGTTCTGCTGTCGAACTGCGCCCTTATCCGTTGTCCCCCATAGTTTTATCATGCTCATTGCCTCTCAGACTGTTCAATTTCCCTGCGGCGCAGCTGCCCGCAGGACGCATCAATATCTCTGCCCAGCTTGCGGCGCACGGTTACGGTAACCCCGTGCCCTTCCAAGCGCTTTTGAAACTGTGCCACGCGGCGGCTCGGCACAAGCGGACTCTCCTCTACCTCGTTGAGCGGGATCAAATTGACGTGCCCGGGCGTACCCTTCAGCAAACGCGCGAGCAGATCCGCCTGCCAGTCGTGGTCGTTGACCTCGTCAATCATCGCGTACTCATAGGATATCCGTCTGCCGGTCACCGCGAAATAGTTGCGGCAGGATTCCATCAGCCGCGCCACGCCGACGCCGCGGTTTACCGGCATCAGCCTGCTCCTCGTCTCGTCGTCCGGCGCGTGAAGCGACACCGACAATGTTAATTGTAACTTATACTGTGCCAGTTTGTCAATTTGTTCTGTGAGCCCGCATGTGGAAAGGGAGATATGGCGCATGCCGATGTGCATCCCCTCCGGCCTGTTGATCAGCTCCAGAAACCGCAGGACGTGCTCGAAATTGTCGAGCGGCTCTCCGATTCCCATGAGTACAATGTTCGACACCTCCGCCCCGGCGTCCAGCGCGGTATAGCGCACCTGGTCGACCATCTCCCCCGCTGTGAGATCCCGCACCTTTCCGCCGAGCGTGGAAGCACAGAGGGCACAGCCCATGCGGCAGCCAACCTGTGAGGAGATACATACAGTATTCCCATGCTGGTACTGCATCCAAACCGATTCAATGCAGTTGCCGTCCGCGAGCCGCCACAGATATTTCGCCGTTCCATCCAGCGCGGACACCTGCTTACGTGCAATCTCCGGTACATCGTATATGCAGTTCCGGCGCAGCGTCTCGCGCAGTGCCTTCGGAAGATTGCTCATCTCCTCAATGGAGGGAATGCCGCCCTGTACCCAGCGAAAGCACTGCTTTGCACGAAAGGACGGCTCGCCCAGCGTCTGAAAAAACGCCGCCATCTCCTCCGGATTCATGGATTTTAAATCGGTCATCGGCTTCCCCTTCCGGTTTTGCGGCGCAATTTTGCAAAAAAGAACCCGTCCGTACCGTGGATATGCGGCCAGAGGGTCAGCATGCCCGACTCCTGCGCGCCGACCGGCGCGGGGAGCGTAAAACCCTCCGCGCTGAAATTTGGATTCTCCGCGAGAAATGCCTGCACCACGTCTTCATTCTCGCGCGGAAGCAGCGTACAGGTCGCATACAGCAGCACCCCGCCGGGTTTGACGTAGCGCGCGACGTTTTGCAGAATCGCGGACTGCACGGCCGGCAAATGTTCCAACGGCTCCGGCTGCTTATAGCGGATATCCGGCTTTTTCCGGATAATGCCGAGCCCCGAACAGGGCACATCCACAATCACAAGATCAAACGCATCTTCCAGCGCGGGATAAAACTCTTTTGCACTGCGCAGTTCCGCGCGAATCGCCGAAAGCCCCAGCCGCTGGGTGCCCGCCGCAATCAGCGTCAGCTTATGCGGATGAATGTCGCAGGAGAGAATTTCTCCCTGATCCCGCATTGCGATTGCAGCGGCAAAGGACTTCCCTCCAGGTGCGGCGCAGGCGTCCAGCACACGTATGCCGGGTTCTGCACCCGCTGCGCATACCGCAAGGCGCGCCGCCGCGTCCTGCACATAAAAGTCCCCGGACTGGAACGCGGGCAAGCGCTCAATGTTCCCCGTGTCCGACAGGAGCAGACAGTCGCGCAGCCACGGATGGGCCGTTACGGTCACGCCGCCGGCACGCAGCTGTTCGGTCAGCTGTTCCGCGCCAATTTTGCAGGTGTTGACCTGCACCGTCATCGGCGGCGGCGTGTTATTTGCCGCCATCAGGCGCGCCGCTTCCTCCGTCCCCAAAAGCTGGGCAAAGGTATCCGCAAGCCACGTTGGATGGCTGTAGCGTATCGCGGGGTCAGACGGCACCGACGGCTCCGCCTCCGCCGATATTTTGCGCAGCACGGCGTTCACCAGCCCCGCCGCGCGCGGGTTTCTCGCGTACTTGCGCGCAAGCTTCACGGACTCATTGACCGCCGCGCTGCTCGGCACGCGGGTGAGAAAGTGCATCTGATAGATGCCGATGCGCAGGCTCTGCAGCACCCTGTCCTCCAGCTTGTCCGGCGGGACGGAGGATATGCGCGCGATATGCCAGTCCAGCAGCAGCTTATGCTGCAGCACGCCGTAGCAGAGCTGGGTGCAGAGCGCGGCGTCGCGCGGCTCCAATTCGGCATCCCGCAGAGCGTGCTTTAAAAAGCCGTCCGACCAGGCCCCCTGCTTTTCACACGCGGAGAGCGCCAAAAGCGCAAGCTCGCGCGCCGATTGTTCCGCCATATCCTTCCCCTTCTATCCCGTCTGGATGGGATGCCCGCGTAAGTAGTCCGCCGCCGCCATCCGCTTGCCGCCGCCCGGCTGCAGCTCCGTGATACGCAGCACCGACCCGCCGCCGCAGGAAAGCGCAATGCCGCGCTTGTCGGCATGCAGAATGGTACCCGGCGACTTCCCACTCCGTTCCCCCTCCACGCGGGAGGCAAAGAGCTTCATCGGTGCGCCGGAAATCACATCCGTCGTCGCGGCGGGCCAAGGAAGCAGGCCCCGTATCTGACAGTGAATTTCCTTTGCGCTTTTGTTCCAGTCCACAGGCGAAAGTTCTTTGGAAAGCATAGGCGCAAGGGTGCGTTCATCGTGCGCCTGCGCTTTGTGCACGGCGGTGCCCTCCGCAATCTGCGCCACCGCTTTTTTTAGCAGCGCTCCACCCATGACAGCAAGCCGTGTGTACAGTTCACCCGCATTTTCCTCCGCACCGATGGGTGTCTCCTCCTGCAATATAATGTCCCCCGCGTCGAGCTCCTCCGCCATGTCCATAATGGTCACCCCTGTGGTCTCGTCCCCGTTCAGAATCGCCCAGTTGATGGGGGCGGCCCCCCGGTATTTCGGCAGGAGGGACGAGTGGACGTTGATGCAGCCATAGTGTGGGTACTCCAGTATTTCCAGCGGCAAGATGCGCCCGTATGCTGCCACCACGATCAGCTCCGGCTCCAGCGTCTTGACAATGTTGAGCGCCGTGCCGTCGCGGAGTTTTTCCGGCTGGTAGACGGGGATGCCAAAGCGCTCGGCGCACACCTTCACGGGGGTGGGCAGGTACTTCATCCCCCGATTTTTCGGCTTATCCGGCTGAGAAAAGACGCCGCAGACGGTATGCTCCGACGCCGTTGCAAGCGCCTCCAGACTGGGAACGGCAAAGTCCGGGGTGCCCATGAATAAGATTCTCACACCCTCACCCCTTCGTCTGTCGCACCTTTTCCGGTTTTTCCTTTTTCTTTTCTTCCTCGAGCTGTTTGTCCACTTCCTCGCTGGTGTAGAGCTTGTCTGTATGCGCGGTAAAGAGCACGCCGTCCAGATGCTCGATTTCATGGCAGAAGCAGCGGGCGGTCATCCCCTCGCGCTCCAGCTCAAACGCGTTGCCGTGCCTGTCCTGCGCACGGATTTTCACGTGCATTGGGCGCTTTACGACGCCCCACAGGCCGGGGACGCTCAGGCAGCCTTCATACCCCGATTGCTCACCGTCCATCTCCAGCACAACCGGGTTAATCAGCTCAAGATACGTCTCATCGTCGTCCAGCACAAGGGCGACCCGGCGCAGGATTCCAATCTGGGGGGCCGCAAGCCCCGCGCCGTTTGCGTCGGTCAGCGTCTGCTTCAAATCGCCCAGCAGATCAAAGAGGCGGTCGTTAAAATTCGTGATGGGATGACATTTTTTGGACAGCTCCGGCGCGTCCTGGGTGAGGATGGTACGAATAGACATAGTGGTATATTTTCCTTTCCTGTAGCGTCCGCTTTTATCCATCAAGCGGATTTTTGTCCGCAAACAGCGTAACCCCTTTATTCTCTTTATCCGCCTGCGCGCAGCGCAGAAGGTGGGCGAGCAGATTGCGTACCTGTTTTGTATTATTGCAGCGCAGCGTGAGGCGGTAGCGGTATCTATCGTTGATCTTGGCGATACCGGCGGGCGCGGGGCCCAGAATTTGCATGGTGATATCGCAGTATGCGTCCTCGGCGCACCACGTCTCAAGCGTGCGGCGCACACGGGCGCAGGCCCGCAGCGCTGCCGTCTCCTCGGCAGCCGACGCGGTGATGATGAAGAGATCCTGAAACGGCGGCACGCCGCGCAGGCGGCGCGCGGTAATTTCTTCCTCATAAAAAGCGTCGTATTCCTGTGCCGCGGCGCAGGTGATGACGTCGTTATCCGGCGTAAAGGTCTGAATCACCGCCCGCCCGCGCTTTGCGCCCCGCCCCGCCCTGCCGACCACCTGCGTGAGCAGGGAAAACGTGCGCTCCGCCGCGCGGTAATCGTCCACATAGAGTGACGCGTCGGCGGAGATCACCCCGACCAGCGTCACATTTTCAAAATCCAGCCCTTTGGCCACCATCTGTGTCCCGACCAGAATGGGTATCTTCTCCTTGCGAAACCGGGCGAACATCTTCTCGTGCGTCTGGGTCGCGGAGATGATGTCGGCGTCCATGCGCATGATTTCCGTATCCGGAAAGACCTCCGTAAGCTCTGTCACGAGGCGCTGCGTGCCGACGCCGATATAATCCAGAATGCCGCCGCACGTGGGACAGACGTGCGGTGCCGTCTCCGAATGGCCGCAGTAGTGGCACATCAGGCGGTGGTTGGCGGAATGATAGGTGAGATACACGGAACAGCGGGGACAGGAGGGCACCGTGCCGCACTCCCCGCATGTCACCATCCGGTTCGCGCCCCGCCGGTTGAGAAAGAGGATGCTCTGCTCCCCCACGTCCAGATTCTCCTGGAGCGCCCGCCGCAGCGGCACGCTCAGGCAGGTGCCGTTCCCCGCGCGCAGCTCCTGCCGCATATCCGCAAGCAGGACGGCGGGCAGTGCCTGTCGGTTGTACCGCGTCTTGAGCGTGAGCAGGCGGTAGTGTCCTTCCCGCGCCTCGTACATCGTCTCGACCGACGGCGTGGCGGATCCGAGCAGCAATAGCCCCCCACTCTGCGTACAGCGGTATTTCGCCACCTCCCGCGCGTGGTAGCGCGGGGTCTGCTCCGATTTATAGGCCGCCTCCTGCTCCTCGTCCAAAATAATAAGACCGACATTTTTGAGCGGCGCGAACACCGCCGAGCGGGTTCCGATGACCACCCGTGCCTTGCCGTCGCGCGCGCGCTTCCACTCATCGTAGCGCTTCCCTCCCGCGAGGCTGCTGTGGAGCACCGCGACATCGCGCCCGAAATGGGCGACAAACAGCTGCAAAAGCTGCGGAGTGAGCGATATTTCCGGCACCATCACAATGGCTGTCTTATTCTGTGCAAGGACGTGGGAAATGAGCCGGATGTAGACCTGCGTTTTCCCACTGCCTGTCACGCCATAGAGGAGCACTGCGTTTGGCTGTCCCTCTTCTGTCAGCGCTACGAGCGCGGAGAAGGCGGCCTCCTGCTCTTCATTGAGCTGTGGTAATGGCGCGGGCGACGGTGGCAGCTTGGTCACCGCACTGCGCAGGACCTCCTGCCGCGTCAGGGCCAGAATTCCTTTTTTCTCCATCGCGCGCAGGGTCGCCTGTGTCGCACCGGTGAAATAGCAGAGCTCCTTGGCTGATACCCCGCCGACCGCGCACAAGGTCTTTATCACACTATACTGTAGCGGCGCGGCGCGGCGTCTCCGCTCGGCGGTATGCATCGCCTCCTCCGGCGGAAGAAGCAGGGTGGCAAACTGCTCTGTCTTATCCTTAATCTCGCGGTGCATCTGCACCTCGCGCGTCAGGACGCCTTTCTCCACCAGACGCTTGAGCGAGGTCGCGACCTCTCTCCCGGCGAACGCGTTGTGGATGGTCTTCTCCTCCGCCTCACCGCCGCAAGCATAGAGCATGTCTAAGATTTTAACTTCTTTCCCCGCGCGTCCGGCGGCTGCATACGCCTGCTCCCTGTCTACCCCATCGGCCACACGGTAGCGCTCCTGAATGGAAAAGTGCAGGCCGGTCGGGAGCATCGCGCGCGCCGCCTCATAGACGGTGCAAAAATACTGTTCCCGCATCCAGAGGGCAAGCTTTTGCGCCCCCTCATCCAAAACAGGGGCGTCATCCAGCACCGCGACCACCGACTTGAGCCGTACCGGTTTTTCCGGCCCCTGCTCCGTGACGGCAAGCACCAGCCCCTCCGTGCGCCGGTTGCCCGCACCAAAGGGGACGAGCACCCGCATACCCGCTTGTAATACCGGTATGAACGCGGCAGGGATCAGGTAGTCGTACGGCTTATCAATGGCAAAGGTCGCGGCGCCCAGCGCCACTTTCGCAATCATGGGCTTTTCCTTCCTCCCGCACGCCTTGCAAAACCGCTGATTTCATCCGCTTGCATACAGACAAAATCAGCGGTTTCCCATGCGTACTACTCCTCTTCCTGCGGTATGCAAACGCCTTTCGCCACTTCCTCAATGGCGAGCGAGACAGGTTTTACATCGGCGGGATACAATTCGTCCTTCATCTCATTTGCAATCTGTCTTGCGCGGTGCGCGACCACATTCACAAGCATATAACGGCTTGGAATCCTCTCCAGTAAATCATCCATCGGCGGATAGAGCATCATAACAATCAAACTCCTTCAATCAGATTCAGTCTGTTTTTTGTGCGGCATGCCTCCGCGGTGAGAATCGCCTCAAGCTCAAGCGCGGCGGCGGACACCTTATCGTTCACCACAAGGTAGTCGTAGTGTGGGATCTCTCTGTACTCCTCCCGCGCGGTCTGTAGGCGGGACGCAATGACGTCATCCTCATCTGAATTGCGGTTTTTCAGGCGGCGCGACAGTTCTTCAAAGGAAGGCGGGATAATAAAAATCAGTACGGCTTCCGGGCACTTTGTTTTGACTGCCGCCGCGCCTTTTACCTCGATGTCGAGCAGCACGTCAATGCCCTCGTCCAGCTTTTCGTTGATCACTTTGAGGGAGGTGCCGTAATAATTATTGACATATTCCGCGTACTCTAACAGCTCATTTCCTGCGATCATCCCCTCAAAGTGTTCCCGCGTCACAAAGCTGTAGTTCACGCCGTCCGCCTCGCCGGTGCGCGGCGTGCGCGTGGTAAATGACACGGAAAAATGGATGTCGTCGCGCAAGCTGAGCAGCTCCGCAATCACAGTGCTTTTCCCGACACCAGAGGGGCCGGAGAGGACAATCAGCTGTCCCCGCTGTTTCTTCTTCACGGCTCTTCCTCCTCCTCGGCACGCTCTCCTCCCTTGCCGCTCAGGCGGCTTGCCACCGTCTCCGGCTGGAGGGCGGAGAGAATGATGTGATTGCTGTCCATCATCAAAACAGCGCGGGTGCGCCGCCCGTAGGTCGCGTCAATGAGGCTCCCGCTGTCGCGCGCTTCCTGCACCATACGCTTGATGGGGGCGGATTCCGGGCTGACAATCGCAATCACGCGGCCTGCGGAGACAATATTGCCAAATCCAATATTAATCAGCTTCAAGAAATCGCCCCCTACTCTATGTTTTGAATCTGTTCTCGGATTTTTTCAATCTCCGCCTTCATATCGACCACCAGGCGGGTGGTCTCGATATCATTGCTCTTGGAACCGATGGTATTGACCTCGCGGTTAAACTCCTGAATCAGAAAGTCGAGCTTCCGCCCCACCGCGCCGTCCGTCTCCAGTAGCTCACACAGCTGTGCGAGGTGGCTGTGCAGGCGTACCGTCTCTTCATCCGTCGCCGCTTTGTCGGCAAAAATCGCGGCCTCGGTCACGATCCGGCTCTCGTCAATCTGCTCATGCTGGAGCAGCTCGCACAGCTTCGCCTCCAGCCGCGCACGATAATCCGCAACAACGCCGGGCGCGCGCGCCTCCACCAGCGCCAGCATTCCCGCAAGCGTCTCCGCGTGTTCCAGCACATCCTGCGCAAGCCGTGCCCCCTCCGCCGCGCGCATCGCGTTAAAATCTGTGAGTGCAGTACGCAGGGCAGTTAGAATATAGGGCTGCATCTGCTTTGCGTCGTCCTGCAGCGGTTCCGGCACAATCACATTTGGAAACCGCGTGAGGAGGGACAGGGTAATATCGTCCCGAAACTCGTACATCTCTCGCAGCTGGGACAAGGCCTGCACGTAGCTCTCCGCAAGCGGGCGGTTGACGGATACCGCTGCTGCTCCGTCCCCGCCGCCGCCCATGGTGACGATGACCTCCACCTTGCCGCGTGAGACGTTTTCTTGCACCTCGTTTTTAATGGCATCCTCCGCGTAGAGGTACAGCCGGGGCAGCTTGACCGCGCAATCCAGATAGCGGTTGTTGACGGCGCGCACCTCCACAGTGACCGTGCGCCCCTCCGGTGTGGAATCTCCTCTGCCGTAGCCCGTCATGCTCTTGACCAAGCAAATGCCTCCCATTTCGTAATGCTATATTGTATCATATTATGTATGCCGATGCAATACTCGATCCACCCGAACGGCATAAAAAGTCATCAGCCTGGAAAAGCCGATATCGTAGATGAGAAACGCCAGGTTTCCGACAATGAGTAAAATTGGCAGCGCATCCAGCCGCGCGGGAAGAAACGGCAGAAGGATCGTGCGCAGCGCGAACCACAACAGGAGCAGCATGGCGTTAAAAAACGCAAACTTCAGCGGCCAGGCCGCGACGCGAAGATGCCGCTCAAAGAGGCTTTTTAATATGGGATATAGCCCGAAAAACAGGATAAAAAGCAGCACACAGCCCTTTTCCGGCACAAGCAGCAGCCCCAACAGGCTCACAACAACATAGCCGCAGAGCCCGGCCATAAGACCCACCGAAACCACAATGCACCCCACAATCACGCCCGCAACCGCCACAAGCCCCGCCTGTGCCACGGGGGTAATCGCCGAGAAATACAGCACCAGCAGGGAGAGCGCCGCAATGATGCCGGACGCCGCCACCGGAAAGGCTTTTGAACCAGCTTTTCTGCGCATCACCCACACCCTCCGCACAGGCAATTGAGGCACAGGCAGGCAGAGCAGCATTCGCAGGCACCCGCGCCCGAACCGTTGTAGCCATAAGGCTGATAGGCAGAGCCGCCGGACTGCATCATGAGCAGCGCCTGCCGGTATTCCGCGTTTCCCGGGTCCATAGAGCAGGCGGTCTGGTATTGCTGCATTGCTTCATCCAGCCAACCCTTGCGGTACGCAATGGCACCGGACAGAAAGTGCCATTCGGCATCCTGCGTCGACACGGTGCGTAAAAGCTGCTCCGCGCGGGTCAGATCGCCAAAATTGACCGCCTGCCGCACTTGGGCGTATATGGTGCCGCCCCCGCTATGCGTATATTGGTGCTGGCTTCTCTGCCCCCCTGCGCCGTAGGACGCGCCGTAGCCGCCCCCGCTGGACGATCGCTGGCGGTTGATGGCCTCATATGCCTCATTGACTTCCTTCATCTTCTCCTCGGCGAGATCAGAAAGGGGATTGTTCTGGTAATTGTCCGGGTGATATTTGCGTGCCAGTTCCCGGTACGCGCGTTTAATCTCATCGTCGCTCGCGCCCGGGTCAACGCCAAGTACAGAATATGGATCGCTCATGTATGATATCTCCTAAATGTCTTTCTTGCTCGTCTGCGCTCCCCGGAGAAGACAGCTTCCTCCATAGACGGCAGGCCGAGGTAAAGGATATTTTCCACCAGTTCCTTCCAGCTACCCATATCAAGCAGCTGAAAAGCGGAGCGCGCTAAATTGCAGGAATGGCGCAGGGTCAGGCGAATGTCTTCCCCACGTCCCGCGCCGTCGTCCCCATAGCGGGCCAAAATCGGGTTATATGCGCCGTTTTTTTTGTCCTCCTCCATATCATCCCACGCATCCAGCAGGTAGATCCAGCGTCCAACATGATATAAAAGCTCTCCCATTGCGCGATCCCGCGCCACATCGCCTGTGGTTGGCGCGGCGGCGCGCAGAATGGAGGCAAACGCGTCCGCTGTCCGGTCAAGCGAGGGGCAGCCCTCCTCCTCCAGTACACGCAGCGCGGCGAGGGATTCCTCCGTCAGCGCGTCGAACGCAGGCACTGCGCCCGCCGCGCGCCGATAGGCGGGGCGAAAGAGCAGTGTCAGCAGCCGTGCCCCCTGCCGCTTCCAAAATGGGGCGTCCGCGACGGTATCGCGCAGTTTCCAGTAGGCCAGAACGGTGCTCTCATCCGCCGCGCAGTCCATGCCCGCCGAAGGGGTGACGCAGTTGCGCCGGGTACAGTAAAGCCGCGCGGGGCAGCGCTTTTTCTCGAGCGTCGGACGTTCGGTCTGCGGCGTAAGCAGGACACTCAGGAATACAAAATCATAGTTGAGCAGCATACGGCCCCAAAAGCCATGCCGCTTGCCGATGGTGTGGCAGAGGCCGCAGTAGACGCCCTGATAGGCGTCGTTCTCCCACATCTTCAGCTCCGCGCGGCATGGCCTGACATATCCAAACATCCGCGCTATGTGTCCCGTTCAATCTGCAGGATGCGAAACACGATACCCCGCCGCTTTTTCACCCGCCGGTCGAATACAATTGCGCAGATTGCGCCGGCGGCAAACCCGATCACGCCGAATGCCGCGGATACCCCTCCGCCCGCCTCCAACGCGTACGCAATAAAGTAGCCCACGAAGAAGAGGACAAGCGGAAGGAGGTAGACAACCGCTGCCGCGCCGAGCACCGCCCGCGTTGTGGACTCCACCGAAACGCTGTCTCCGACGGCGGCGCGGACGGGATTTTCCGCCGTCACCGTTACAGTCGGCATAACCGTAAGCTCCGCGCAGCCGCCGCCGCATTTGGCACAGTCATGCCCGCAGGCGGACTGCCGCTTGACGGAGATCTCCGCCCGCCCGTCGGCTAGCAGTCGTGTGACCCTAGCTGTCTGTAACATAAGTGCTCCCCCCTGCTTTCTGTCCTACTTGCTAATTGTGACCACAATGGTATAATCGCCGACCGCGCCGACATCGCTCGTCCCGTCGAGGTATATCTTAACCGGAACTGTCTGATTGCCCGTCGTCCCCTCCATGCCGGTTAAGTCCGCGACAATCCGCAACTGGGACGGCACAATTTGTTCCACCGTCTCCGCCTTACCGCGGATGCTGATGGAAAGGCTCTGTGTCACAGACGACGCAGAATATCCGGTTGGAATATTGATAAACGTAATATTATCCACATCCAGAATGCGCGTAGTGAGACCGTCAATACTCACCGTCACGGTCGCCTCACTCACACCGCTGACGTTGGTGAGCTCCGGCGAAAGCTCTATCTTTCTCGTCTGCGTGTCGGTGCCGATCACTTTGGCCAGATCAATGTCTCCGAGCGAAATGCTGGAAAGCGCCTCCACGTCGTCCTGGTCGCCGCTGACCACAATGGTCGCCGGCTCAATGGTCACCACCACATCTTCCTCGGTTGCGCCGCCGCCGCTGATCAGATTGACGGTAAGCGGCACCTCTTTGATAATCCCGACCTGCAATGTGGTATACACCGCGTCGGCATCCATCTCCACATAGGTCGTATCCACGCTGTCGCCGTTCTGGTCAACCAACGTAAACGGCGTCTGCGCGGCATAGGTCTCAGCCAGGTCCTCCTGTGACAAGGTCACAAGCGCGCAGTCAATCGAGTTGACCACGTCCTCCGGCCCGGAAACGGTGATGACCTTCGGGCTGAAGGTGAACTCCCCCTTCTGGTAGCCATCCGCCACACTGCCGTTGAAGTTCCCGCGCACTTCAATCTCTCGGGTTGCCCGCTTGACTACCGTGTAGGTAATCGTCTCCGGGCTGCGACTGCGCACGGTAATTGGCTCGCTGGATACCGTGCGCGGAAAGGTCAGGGAGTAGGCGCTCACCGTTTTGACGCCCACCTCGGTGATATCCCCGACATTGACCGTGACGGAGACATTCTCACTTGTCAGCTCAGTAAAAACCGTGCGCTTTGCCTGTAGACTGGCGCTGACCGTCTGATTGGCACCTTCCGTGATCATCAGCCCGCGGTCCTCAAGCGCATCCAGTCCGTTATATACAACCGGGATATTACGCAGCGTATCAATTTTATCCGGATTCACCGTGTCCCCCACATATACCCAAAGCAGGATAGCAAAAAAGAGCGAGAGGAGGATATAGATTAATCTAGTGCTTTTTTTCACTGTCGGCACCGCGCTTTTCCCCCTTTCTCTGGCGAAACAAGTTGGAGAACTTGAACTTCTGCCCCTCTGCGTCCTCTTCCTGCGGCAAAAGCTCATTGCGCAGCAGCTGTTCCAAGGTCGCGGGCGCGAGGTGACGCTTTAAGCTCCCACCCACCGCGACCGAGATGGACCCGGTTTCCTCCGATACGATGGCGACCAGCGCGTCGGATTGCTCGCTCATGCCGATACCGGCACGGTGGCGCATCCCCAGATCACGTGACAGGTTCACATTCCCCGAAAGGGGCAGCATGCAGCCCGCGCCGACGATTCGCCCGTCCCGCACGATGACCGCGCCGTCGTGCATGGGTGCCTTATTCCAAAAGATATTCTTTAGCAGCTCACTATTAACGGCGCAGTCGAGTGCCGTCCCCGTCTTAATGGCATCGGTGAGCAGATTCTTCCGCTCAAAGACCATCAGCGCGCCGGTTTTCGACTTGGATAACGCGGTATATGCCTCCACCGTCTGCGTCACGGCGTTTTCCATTTCATCTATGCTGGCCTCACTGGTGATAAACAGCTTGCCCCAGCCGCCCCGTCCCACCCGCTCCAAAAAGCGGCGGATTTCCGGCTGAAATAAAATGACCAGCGCCAAAACACCCCATTCCACCACCTTCGTCAGTAGAAAATTGACGGTGCTGAGCCTGGCAAGTTGAGAAATACCCAGTGCGATGACAAAAATAATGATTCCTTTTGCAACCGATGCGGAGCTGGTTCTGCGGATGAGCATAATCACTTTATAGATAATAAAGGTGATAATCAAGATATCAATGATGTCAAACACATTGATAGATGGTATTTTCTCCATAAAATATTGAAAAAATTGCACGACTGTATCCATCAAGCCGCAACTCCATTCCCGCATCCAAAATGATTATTACAATTATAAAGGAATCCGATTCGATTGGCAAGGGAGGGGACATGAATTTTTCTCATTTTACATTCTGGACACAAAAGTACCGCCCGACGCACACGCATAGGACGGTACTTGAATGGCTTCTTATTCTTCTGTTTCTGTTTCGTGTGTCGCATCCACACGCTCTACCGCCGGCTCTGCATCGCTCTCCTGCTCCTCGGAAAACGCCGGCGCAACCTCGGTAGTACCCGCTTCGGACGTCGCGACAACGCTGTCACCCTCGTCGCCTTGATTGGTGCGCTGCGCCTCCTCAATCAAGGCGCGGATGGAGAGAGAGACTTTTTTATGCTCAAAGTCAATATCGGTTATCTTGACGTCGACCATCTGGCCTTCGGATAATACATCGCCCGGCTTATCAATGCGATGATCCGCGATCTGAGAGATGTGGATCAGTCCGTCCACACCCGGCACAATCTCTGCAAACGCGCCAAAGGTCATCAGCTTGACCACCTTCACGTTTGCCGTATCGCCGATGCCGTAGGTGGCGACAAATTTCTTCCACGGCTCTTCCCCGCGATCCTTCATACCGAGTGAAATTTTCTTTTTCTCCGGATCAAAAGAGATGACATAGACGTTAACCACATCGCCGACCTTCATGATTTCCGACGGTGTCTTGATGCGGCTCCAGGACATCTCGGAGATGTGCACCATTCCGTCCACACCGCCGACATCGACGAACGAACCATAAGACGTCATGGACTTGACAACGCCATCATAGTGCTTGCCCTCTTCAATGCTCGCCCAGACCTCAGCCGCCTTGGCCGCGCGCTCCTCTTTTGTGACATCATTGATGGAGCCGACCACACGGCGGCGGGCGCGGTTGACCTCTTTGATGCGCAGACGCACCTTCTGCTTGAGCAGCGGCGTCATCGGCATGTCGCGCGGGAGACCTGTCTGCGACGCAGGGATAAAGACGCGCACGCCCTTCACCTGGGCGACAACACCGCCCTTGTTCTCCTCGGTGACAATGCCTTCCATGATCGTGCCGTCGTCCAGCGCCTGCTCGACAAGATCCCAGTTCTTCACCGCGTCAAGGCGCTTCTTGGAAAGGGTAATCACACCCTCCTGATCGTTGACACGCGTCACATAGGTCTCAATTTCGCTGCCGATGGAAACCAAATCCTCCACCTTCGCGGTCGGATCATCGGTCAACTCGGCAAGCGGAATATATCCAGCATACTTGGTTCCAAGGTCTACATAGACCTCAGTCGGGGAAATCCCTGTCACAACACCGACAACCTTGTCCCCCGTATTTAAAGTTTTGATCGACTTTTCCAGCAGTTCCGCAAAGGATTCCTCGATCTCCATAATTTCGTCACTCATTTTGTCATAGACCTCCTTAATAATCCACCCGGGCGTGGACGCCCCTGCGGTGATGCCGATCATAGCCTTCCCCCGTAGGGCGGAAGGTTGCAATTGCTCTGCGCCGGTAATCCACACGACGTGGGGACACAGCGCGTTGCAGAGTTCATACAGACGTTTGGTGTTTGCACTTTCCCGTCCGCCTATGATAATCATTGCGTCACAGCGCGCGGCAAGTTGCTTTGCCTCTGTCTGCCGCTTACAGGTAGCATGACATATTGTATCAAATATTTTGATATTTGTACACTCTTTTTTTGCTTTTTCTGCGCAAGTATTCCATATGTCCTGCGCGGCGGTCGTCTGCGAGACGAAAATCAGCGGAGAATGCTTCCGTTCCGGCGCTTCTTCCAGCCATGCGGTAAGCGCCTGTACATCGGAGATCATAACCGGCTCCCTGCACCAGCCCGCAATCGCCTGCACCTCCGGGTGCGCCGCCTCGCCGAAAATAAGCGTTCTCCTCCCTTCCGCATCCGCCTGCTGCACCAGCCGGTGAATGTGTGAGACGTTGGGACAGGTCGAGTCGATCACCGTGAGCCCCTGTGCCGACAACGCGTCATGCACCGCCTTGCTCTCCCCGTGTGAGCGCAGGATCGCGGCATGCCCCGGCGGAATCTCATCCGGTGTCTGCACCACGGCAATCCCCTGCGAGGTCAGGGCCTGTATCGCATGCTCATTGTGGATGATATGCCCGAGCATCACGCAGGGCGTACCCGCGTGCGCCGCCGCCTCCGCCATGTCGATGGCGCGGCGCACGCCGTAGCAAAATCCGGCGGATTGCGCCAATTCCAATTTCATACCGCCAGCTCCTTTAAGCTCCGAATACGGTGCATCAGCTCCTCGGAGGCATGCTGATACTCCTCCTGTGTCGGTTTTCTCCCCGCAATTTCAGGCTGATACGGTGCCCCGATCACCACCGTTGTTCTGCGAAACCAATGCTTCTTCTGCGGTATGTAAACCGGCAGCATCGGCACGCCGCTTCGCATGGCGATCATCGCAGCCCCCGTTTTGGCCTCGGCAATCTCTCCGTCCTTACTGCGCGTTCCCTCCGGAAAGATCACAAGCTTTCTCCCGTCTCTCAGCAGCTTCATCGACTGCTTGACCGCCCCGATATCCGATGCGCCCCGCTCCACACCAAACACGCCCAACGCGCGGATAATGGCCCCCAGAAACGGCACGCGCATCAGCTCCGCCTTTGCCATAAAGTGCAGCGGATATCGCCGCCGGAACACAAAGCAGAGCATGACGGGGTCGGCATAGCTGCTGTGATTGGCACAGATCAGCGCGCCGCCCGCCGGAATATGCTCCCGCCCGATGACGCGGCAGGGGTGTACCAGATTAAAAAACGGATAGACGATTGGGTAACATGTTTTTTGCACCAATTCTGTTGTATCTGCCGTCACGGTAGCCGCTCCCTTACGGTTTGCATTAATCGCGCCAGTGCCGCATCCAGATTGATTTCCGTCGTGTCAATCAGCACCGCATCGTCCGCCTGCTTCAATGGCGCGTCGGCACGGGTCGTGTCCGCCTCGTCACGCGCTAAGATATCGCGCAAAACCGTCTCATACGAGACATCCTGCCCGCGCTCGCGCAGTTCATCAAACCGCCGCCGGGCGCGCGCCTCGGGGGAGGCGGTTAAAAAGATTTTGACATCGGCATGTGGCAGCACCACCGTCCCAATATCCCTGCCGTCCATCACAACATGATGATTCTGCGCAAGCGCGCGCTGCTGTTCCAGCAAAAATGCCCGCACCGCCGGTACGGCGGAGACCGCGGCTGCGTATTGGGATATCTCGTGCCGACGGATCAAGTCCGACACATCCTCCCCGTCCAGATACATATGCTGGCGGTGGTCGTCTCCATGTGAGAGGGTAATATGAAGCACAGGGAGAAATTCCGCTATCTTCTGCGCCTCGGACGGCGCAATCCCCTTGCGCTGTGCGTAAAGGCCCGCCGTCCGGTAAATCGCGCCGGTGTCAACATATAAAAACCCGAGTTCCTCGGCTAATCTTTTTGCAAGGGTCGATTTCCCCGCGCCCGAAGGCCCGTCCAATGCGATACTCTTATACTCCATGCTCTGTTCCCCCGTTTTTCTCTGCTTTGGCCGCCGCAAGGCCCGCCGTTCTTCCGGTACACCACGCGATTTGCAGATTATATCCGCCGGTATAGGCGTCCACATCGAGCACCTCGCCACACAGGTACAGCCCGCCGGTCTTTTTCGACGCCATGGTGCCGGGATTGACTTCCGTCACCTGCACCCCGCCGGAGGTGATGACCGCCTCTTCGAGCGGCCTCGGTTCGGCAATTTCAAGTTCTATATTTTTCAAAACCGCCAGCAGCCGCCTGCGCGCCTCCTTCGTCACCATATTGGCCTTGGTGTCCTGCGCGATGCCGCTCAACTCCGACAGGACAGGCACCAAAAGGCGCGGCGCAAGGGTTTCGAGTATATGAACAACATTCCGGTTCGGCTGCGCCGCAAGCTCCCGCAGCAGACGCTGCTCCAGCGTCTGCTCGTCCAGCGCCGGTTTTAAGTCAATGCACACGCGGTAGGTTTCCGTCTCGAAATCCCGCATATGCGCGCTCGCCGATAAGATCAGCGGTCCGGAAAGGCCAAAATGGGTGACGAGCAGCTCTCCCTGCTCTGAAAAAATCACTTTATTCTTCCGGGTTTTGACGCGCACCGCCACGTTGCGCAAGGAGAGTCCCTGCATCCGCGCACAGATATCCCCCTTGGCACCCAACGGTACCAGCGACGGCTTGGGCGGCAATATGGAATGCCCCGCCGCGCGCGCCATATCGTACCCGTCACCCGTGGCGCCGGTCAGCGGATAGGACATGCCGCCCGTTGCGAGAATGACGGTACGCGCCGGATAGGTGCCGTACTCCCCGCGTACCCCCGTGACCGCTCCCGCATCCAGCAGCAGCGACATAGCCCGGTCCTGCACAATGGACACGCCCGCGCGGCGCAGTGCCAGCAGCAGCGCATCAATGATGTCCGCCGCCCGGTCCGACTGCGGGAACACCCGCCCGCCGCGCTCCGTCTTGAGCGGCACCCCAAGGCGCTCAAAAAACGCCATCACCTCCGACGGCGGGAATTTTGTGACCGCACTATGTAAAAAGCGGCCATTACGCGGTGTCTGCTCCAACACCTGCTGCGGCGGACAGTTGTTGGTGAGGTTGCAGCGGCCCTTCCCCGTGATATAGAGTTTTCGCCCCAACTTTTGGTTGCGCTCAAGCAGGAGGACTTTGGCTCCCTCCTCCGCAGCCGACAGCGCCGCCATACACCCCGCCGCGCCGCCGCCTATGACAATGATATCCGCCTTCAAGTATCCTCCGCCTTTGCTTTTTCATATACATCGTATTGATCCCAGATGCGCTCGAGCTCCTCAAACGTCCCGGCAATTTCGCCGTGCTTGCGCTGGCCCACCGCCACAATGAGGGCGTTCACGAGGCTGAGCGGCGCGACGAGCGAGTCGACAAACGACGCCATATCGCTTTTAGCCAGCAGGTTGCAGTCGGCGATCGCCGCGAGCGGCGACGCCTCGCTGTCGGTAATGGACAAAATCGTCGCGCCCTTGTCGCTTGCATACTGCATGGCGCGCACCGTCTGGCTTGAGTAGCGCGGAAAGCTAATGCCGATCATTACGTCCCCATGGCCGATGCGGAAAATCTGCTCAAAAATCTCACTGTTGCATACAGTATGCACCGTGGTCACATCCTGAAAAATCAGGTGGAAGTAAAAGCCCAGAAAAGAGGCGATGGCACTCGCGGAGCGCACGCCCAGAATATAGATCCTGCGCGCCGAGAGAATGTGGTTGACCGCCTGCTCAAAATGTGCGCGGCTTGTCTCCTCCAGCGTCATGCGTATTTTTTCAATATCTGATTGCATCACCATCGGCAATACCTCCCGCTCGCCCAGGCGGTCGTTCGCCACCTCAAGGCGCTGCACGGCGGTCAGCTTACCGCGTATCATCTCCTGCAGCGCCCTCTGCATGGCGGGATAGCCGTCATAATCCAGCTCAGCGGCAAAACGCACCACGGTTGATTCACTGACCTGCACCGTCTGCCCCAATCGGCTTGCCGTCATAAATGCCGCTTTATCATAGGAGGCGAGAATGTAATTTGCGATGAGCTTCTGCCCCTTTGAAAACCTGGGCATGTTCGCCTGAATTGCCGATAAGATATCCTTTGCCAACGCGGTCACCTCGTATCCATCTCGTGTTTCGATCTGTTCCTATCATAACGGTAACGGCAGGGAAAATCAATCATTTTGCAAGAAAAAACCACTTTCCCTGCAAATTCATAATGCATCCATGCCCTTTAGCCGCGCTACTTCCTCCGCAGTCAACGCCCGCCACTTGCCGCGCGGAAGCGCGCCGAGCGGAAGCGAACCTTCCCGTACCCGCACCAGCCGCAATACCTTTAGCCCCGCCGCGGCACAGATCCGCCGTACTTGCCGGTTCTTTCCCTCATGGATGGTGATGGATAACAAGCCATCCTGATCGCCCTCTTCCAGCACCCGCACACGGGCCGGACGCAGGCGGACTTCGTCCAGTGTCATTTCCGAACGTAGCACGGGGAGCGCGCGCGCAATATCTCCGCGCACGGTCACGTGGTATTCCTTTTCCACCTCGTGGCGCGGATGCGTGAGACGGTTTGTGAAATCACCGTCATCGGTCAGCAGCAGCAGCCCTTCCGAGTACTGATCCAATCTGCCGACGGGCCAGACCCGCTTGCCACAGTCCGCCACAAGGGTGAGCACGGTCTTCCGGCCCCGCTCGTCCGCGCAAGAACTGATATACCCGGCGGGCTTATGGAGCATGATGTATGTATAGGCCCCCGCACGGGGCAGAGGCCTGCCGTCTACTGTGATAACGTCCCGCTCCGGGTCCGCCTTGTCGCCCAACTGCGCGGCAGCCCCGTTGACCGCCACGCGTCCGGCTGTGATATATTCCTCCGCCGCGCGGCGGGATGCAATCCCGCGTGCCGACAGAATCTTTTGCAACCGCTCCTGCATCAGCGCTCACCTCACGTCATTCCGTTTTCCTGTAGTGTCAATTCCAAAAAGCGGGAGAGCGAAGTCTCTTTCCCCTTGGGGTAAAAAATCTGCTCCAACCGCTTAAAAAAGCCGTTGCCGCCCGCCAGATCGTCCTGCACATCCTGTGCATAGACCAGATATGTGCTGCCAATCAATACGCCGTCGAGATAAAAATCCAGTGAACCTGCAATCTCACCCTTTTTCACAGGTGCCTGCACCTGCGCGGGAAGCTTGATCTTTGCCGTCAGATCCTCCTCCTCCGTCAGCGGATAGTAGGCGTCCTCCTCCGTGATGACGGAGACAAAACGGTTGACGCTACCCGTCACAGGCAGGGTGCGCACCGTACGCCCCGCGAGCGCCATGCCAAAGGAGGTATAGTTGGAAAAGCCATAGTCGAACAGCTTGCTGTGGTCATTCCAGTCGTCGGGCGCGCCGAGGGTAACAGCAATCAGCCGCAGTCCGTCCCGCTCCGCGCAGGATACCAGCGTCCGCCCCGCGTCACCTGTGTATCCGGTTTTTAGGCCGATGCAGCCGTCATACCGCCAGAGGAGCTTGTTGTGGTTGACAAAGCTCCACCCGTCCACTGTGATACTCTTTGTCCCGACGATTGCCGCGAGGGTTTTGTTATGCATGACCGCCTGCGCCAAAATGGCCATATCAGACGCGGTGGAATAGTGCCCCTCGTCATCCAGTCCGTTTGGATTTTCGAAGTGGGAGTGCGTCATCTCCAGATCCTCCGCCTTCAAATTCATCCAGGAAACAAATGTATCCACGTCCCCTGCGCAGTACCCGGCAAGGGCGATTGCCGCGTCATTTCCGGACTGCAGCAGCAGGCCGTAAAGCAGCGCTTCCACTGTGATCTCATCATTCGCCTTGAGATAGAGCGACGTCCCCTCCGCACCCGTCCACTCCGGCTTTATGACCACCTTTTGCTGCATGTCCAGGCCCCGCTCGGCGACTACAAGCGCGGTCATCAGCTTTGTGGTGCTCGCAATGGAGCGCTGCGCATCGGCGTTCTTCTCATAGAGAATCCGTCCGGTATCCGCCTCAATTAAAATCGCCGCCTGCGCGGAAACCGTCACATTCGCGGCAAGCGCCTGCGTGGGAGAAGCCGCGAATAAAACCGCAGCAATCAGCACAGCGCATATCGTCCGCTTCAAATAACATCACCTCAAAAAATAGATGACGTTATTATTGACAGCCTTTGCGCCAAATATCCGGCACGGCAAAAGGACGGCACCCTTTGCCATGCCGGATATCACCTGTTGGCGTTACATCTGGGTTGTATTCTTTGATTCCTTCTTTTCCTTTTGTTTTTCGATAAAATCGGTCGCCTTCTTCAGCAGTTCCGGGGCGATATCCACAATGCGCTCAAGCGCGCCGCCGGACGGTGCTTCCACCGGCAAAAACTTCACGGTGTCCTCCGTGATCACCAGGAAACCGACCGGCGTCATCTTGATCCCGGCGCCGCTTCCGCCGCCGAAGGAGTTGTCCCCATCCGGCTTTTGGCTCTTCGTTGTGAAATCACTGCCGCCGGAGGCAAAGCCAATGCTGACCGTAGAGACCGGCACAACGGTCACGCCCTGCGCCTGTACGGGTTCACCCATGATGGTATTCACATCAACCATCTCTCGGATTTTTTCTATCATCGTCTGCGTGAGATCGCCAATCGGATGTCTTTTGTCCTGTTCCATACCTGCTCAATCCTTTCTTGTATACGAACTTTCACGTTCCTGCTTTATTCTATTCCGCTCTGCCACAAGCCACGTCAGTGTCTGAATCAGTGTGCGCAAAACGCGAAATAACGGAATGGGAGCCACTATATATGCGTCGTGCAGGGTCGTCTTTTCCGCCATGAAATCCAGCTGGGTGCGGATACGCCGATCCTTTACCTCCAGATTTTGCTCCAAAATGGGCCAGATCATACCCAGCGCCGACTGGGAAACGCCAAACAGAATTGCCGCCGATGCAGGGTCTTCTCCGCCGATGAGGACATCCAAATGCAGCGTATCCACCGGAATTCCCTGCCGTCCACGATAAAACTCCGCCGCCTTGAGGGCGATTCTGGAGAGCGGAACGGTACGCTCCTGCGGGGCTTTTGCTGCTTTTTTCGGCTTTCCCTTTTGTTTTTCCAGCTTCTTCTGCTTTTTTCGCTCTTTTTTCTCCTTTTTCGCCGCTCGCTTTTGCGCGTCCGCACTGCGCAGTGTGATGCGCAAGGGCCGAATCCGCAGTATAACACCCAGTTGTCCCTCACGGTAGGTGACCTCCACGCGCGGCGGAACGAGCGTGAGCAAAACCAGCAAAATGACAATCACAAGGAGAATGACCAGCAGCCAAAAAAGAAACGTCATCGGCTTTGCGGCACCTCCTCCAACAATACGGCAGAGGTGTCTTCCGCAGTCTCCTGCTCCATGCGCAAGCGCTCAACCGTGGCCTGCATTTCCATCGTAACCTGGCCGTCTTCCCGGGGTACATCGGGCAGCTCCGGCAGCTCCTCCAGCGAGGAAAAACCAAAGGTACGCAGAAAGCACTGTGTCGTGCAGTAGAGGTTCGGGCGGCCCGGCACCGCCAGCTGACCGCACGTCTCTATGAGCTCACGCTCCAGCAGCAGCCCTACCGTATAGGCGCTGTCCACCCCGCGCATCTGGTCAATATACGCGCGCGTCGTCGGCTGGTAATAGGCGATAACAGACAAGACCTCCAACGCCGCCTGCGAGAGGCGCGGCGGCTTTCTCGTCTCCAGCGTCCGGCGAATGACTTCGGCGAATTCAGGGGCGGAACAGATCTGGTATGCATCCTCCAGCTTGAGCAGGCGGATACCACGGCGCTCGTACCTGTAGTAATCCGCGAGTCGCTTGCAGACGGCGTCCACCGTAGGCTTGTCCACTTCAAGCACCGCGCAGATACGCCCCGTCTCTACCGCGTCCCCCGCGGCAAACAAAATCCCCTCGATGGTCGATTCCAGCTCCTTGACTTCCATACAAAACACCCCCTTCCGCGTCGCTCAAACTCAATATGTATCCACAGTCACTTCCAGCTTATCCGTCCCGGCCTCATCTGTACAGGTGACCGTGCAGTCCTCCTGCGTCCCGGCAAGGCTGATGCGCCGCGCCTTGCAGAGCTCCAGCACGGCGATGAAGGTTGCGACAATCTCAGAGCGGCTGCGGCTGCCATGAAAGAGCGCGCGAAACCCGGTCACCCCGGCTTTGAGCAGCTTGCGGAGAATCTCTCCTGCCTTGTCCGTCACCGGATACGGCTCACGCCCGACAATCCCCTCAAAGGCAGACATGGGCGGCGGAAGCTTGTTGTCTGTCTTTGCCAGAACTGCGCGTATCGCCCCCGTCAGATCCTCCGGCTTGTGCTCGTACCGGTAGGTCTTGTCCACCGTGAGCGGCTCCGGCAGTTTTGGGATATAATCCTGACCCGTCGCATAGCGGCTTGATAGCGCCGGAATCACCTGCTTTACCTTTGCAAAGCCTTCATTGCGGCGACGCTCCTCCAGTGCCGCCATCAGCTGCTCCATCTCGCTGAGTATTTCCTCATCTCCCACCGACAGGAGCATCCGTGTCTTGATATAAACCAGATGCGCCGCCATACTCACAAACACGCTCGCGACTTCCAAGTCGAGCGCCTTGCGCTGATCCATCCAAGCCAGATACTGCTCCAGAATCAGGGTGATTTTGATATCGGATATCTCCATTTTGTTCTTGCTGAGCAGGCTGAGAATCAGATCCAGCGGCCCGCTGAAATCCTCCATGTCCTCCTGCTTTGCCCGCACAACCTTCTCCAAATGAAAAATTGGCGTTTCGATACTACATCACCCCAAACAGCTGCGCCGGGACATCAAGCGCAGCGCAATAACCACGCAGGACGCCGTTGATCAAAAAGCTCAGTGGTCGGCTCAGAAAGCCGAAGAACGTAAGCAGCACCAAAACGATCATTACATACCGCTCATACTTCAAAATGCCGTAGTATATTCTGTCGGGCAAAAAGGAAAAGAATATTTTCGACCCGTCGAGCGGCGAAATCGGAATCAAGTTAAACACGCCCATGCCAATGCTGAAAATCGTGACGCTGGCGAGAAAAGAAACAAGAAGCGATAGAACCGTGTTCGGTAACGAGCGCAAAGGGAAATGAATCATCAACGAGAGTAGCGCAAGCGAGATAAACCCGGTAATGAAATTTGACAGCGGCCCCGCCAGCGCGGTAAGCGCCATCCCTCTCTTCGGGTTTTTAAAATAATTCATGTTGACCGGCACCGGCTTTGCCCACCCAACCTTAGCAACCAGCATCATTACGAGGCCGACAATATCCAGGTGCTTAATCGGGTTGAGTGTCAGCCGACCGGCGTTTTTGGCGGTCGGGTCGCCAAGCCGGTAGGCTGCCAGACCGTGGCAGAGCTCATGCACCGTAATGCAGAGCAGACAGGCAATCGCGCTGATGATAAGCCTAATCAGCGCATCCCAATCCATTTGATTTACAAAATTCTGAATGGACCCCACAATCCGGTCTCCTTTGGCAATTCTTAGTATGTCCGAAAAATCTGTGTTTCAGGCGCAGTCACGCAAGTTTCCATTTCTTATTACGTCATTATAGCAAACTCTGCCTGCAAACACAAGCGCTGATCTGATCGATACCGCCGACATTTGTCCATTGAAATTTTTGTTGTGTCATGTTATCCTTATACATATACAATTTGATTATGATTCACTCCGCAAAACGCAAATATGCCGGTTAGAGAGATGATATTTTTTTGAAGTACTTTTCAAGACTGGATTCTATTTTCCTGCGTATTTCAGAAAATCAAATCGTGAAGGTTGTCCGCCAGGGACTGCTCTACAATATGCCGCTGATCATGATTGGCTCATTCATGCTTGTCCTGCTGAATTTACCAATCGTGCAGTTCAGTGACGCCTTAACCGGCCTGTTCGGTGAAAACTGGCGCGAGCTGTGCCTGCTAATTCACAAAGGCACCTACCGCATCATGTCTGTGACAACGCTTCTCTCCATCAGCTATGCACTCGCAAAAGATATTGACAAAGATAGAGGCAACCGGCAAAACCTGATCATCCCGTGCATCACGGCGCTTTCCTGTTACATCATTTTTGCGCCCGGGCTCGATATCATTCTCCCGGAGCGGCAGGCAGGACCAACCGGTATTTTCCGCGCAATCGTCATTGGCCTGATTGCATGCTATCTTTTCTTTTTCTTCTCCTCCCACCTTCCGCACCGGAAAACAGCATATTTCTATGACGCGGATGCCATACTCCATTCCTCCATATCAAGTATCTTTCCGGCTATCATGACAATTGGCTGCTTTGCCTTGGTGCGCGTACTGTACAACTATTTTAACGGTTCGGCTGCGGTCTTGGGTTTCGGCAACAACCTGTTGCGCACTTTGTTCCAGGGTGGGCAGTCTCTCTGGGTCGTTATTTTATATTGCCTGCTCTCCCATATCATGTGGTTTTTCGGGATTCACGGCACCAATGTGCTGGAAAATGTCTCCCAGAATCTTTTTGCCTCAGCGAGTGAGGTAAATATCTCCGCCGTCGCCGCGGGGCTTATGCCAACTGAGATTTTTACCAAACAGTTTTTAGATGTCTTTGTGTTTCTAGGCGGTGCCGGCTGCACCCTGGGTCTGCTGATTGCGCTGATCCTTGCCGGACGGGTCAGCAAAGCAAGCGGCATAGCCAAAATCTCTGTCCTGCCAGCCATTTTTAATATCAATGAAATTCTGGTCTACGGGCTTCCCGTTATCTTTAACCCCTATTATCTGATCCCATTCCTGCTCAGCCCGGTTGTACTGACTGTTTCGAGCTACATTGCGTTTGCATCAGGGCTTGTTCCGCTTACCATCGCGGATGTCACCTGGACCACCCCCATATTCATTTCCGGTTATACCAGCACCGGATCCGTCGCGGGGATCATCCTGCAAGCCGTCAACCTCCTGCTTTCCGTCTGTATGTACTTCCCCTTCGTCCGGCTTTACGAAAAGCAGGTCGCACGCAATAACGCAAGAATTTTCGAGGCGCTTATCCGCGACTATACCGCCGCTACTCTGGAGAATCTGCCAATGATGCTTGAGCGCAGAGATGAACATGGTGTCGTCGCCCGCGCACTCGCCACGGAAATTCGCGCCACTTTAGCAGGGGCCGAAAAAGATGTCGGCCTTTCTATTGCATTCCAACCGAAAAACTTCTCCGATGGCACCGTCTTCGGTGCCGAGGCACTGCTGCGCTGGCACCATCCAAAATACGGTGAAATTCCGCCCTGTGTCACGCTTGGCATCGCCGAAGAGGCAGGGCTTACCGTTGCGCTTGGCGCTTGGGTTCTCAAAATGTCCTTTGCACAGCTCAAACAATGGCATGACGAGGGTATTTTGATCAAACTTTCCATCAATCTCTCGCCACTGCAGCTGAAATACGACCTTGCCCTCGCGGATCAAGTCGCTCATCTGATTTCAGAAACAGGGCTTCCACCGCAATATATCGAGCTCGAGCTGACAGAGCATGCCGCATTGGATCAGGGGGTTGCAACACGCAGCTGTATGGAGAAGATAAATGGGCTTGGCGTGAACATCTCCATTGACGACTTCGGAATGGGCAGCTCCTCCCTTCTCTATCTGCGTGACTTCTATGCCAATATTGTAAAGCTGGATATTTCCCTCGTGCAGACGCTGGAAACCAGTGAATACAGTCGGCAAATTGTCCGCACCACGATGGATCTATGTGACCAGCTCGGTGTTGAGCTGGTCGCAGAAGGTGTGGAATCGGAGGCGCAGTTAGCCATGCTGCGTGATATCGGCTGCCAGCGCTTCCAAGGCTGGTATTTTAGCAAAGCCCTTACGCCAGAGCTCTTTGGGGCATATATTCAGTCGCACGGCATCGCCTCTTCCCCACCGGAAATACAATAGCCATATCATCCTCCCGCGGTCTTTGGGACATTTTCACGTTGACATCGCCCAATAATCTGGGTAAAATAAAACCTGTGTCAATTCTCAATCCCGGAATTTTATATGTGCCCCAATACCGCAGTGCGTAGCGTATGCGTATCATGAGCAAACGCACGCTGTCCCGAAAACTTAATATATGCCCGTAGCTCAGCAGGATAGAGCGATCGCCTCCTAAACAAGTGGTAGAGCACTCGCCCATTCCTCTGTGAAAACTTATTAATTATCTTATTTTTGATATAGGTCTCAGTAGCTCAGCTGGATAGAGCGTCCCCCTCCTAAGGGGAAGGCCGGGGGTTCGAATCCCTTCTGGGACACCATCAGGGGTTGAAATTTCAAGGTTTCTTGAGGTTTCAGCCTTTTCTTTTGTGTTAGCAAATGCTTGATGAGGGGAGCGGTAAAGGTGAAATCTGCTAACAAAGGATTCAATAACTGCAATTTTAATCTGCCAACAAAACCGCATGTCATGGACAAGTTAGACCGAAATGAAAGCAAATCTGCTAACAATCTGCTAACAATCTGCTAACAATCTGCTAACAATCTGCTAACAATCTGCTAACAGTCGAGTTTCATATCCATAAAATCCATACTGTGCTATGTGTTTAAGGGCTTGATATTTTTGACAGGATTCACGCTGGCCGAGCGTCCTGACCCTGATGGCGCTGCCCTCAGTGTCCCGAGGTTTATCGCCTTGGTTTGGCGGGGCGGCGGTTAGAAAACGGCGATTCCCATCTGTAAAACCGCCGCCCCGCCAAACCCCGTACAGTGCTCCGGTCGCGCCTCCGCGTTGCCCTATCCTCCGCACAGGTAAAAGCTATTTTAGTATTATATTTTTATTTCAGGATTATTCCGTTTACACGGTTCCTTGGACACTCCTTCCTTATGACAGTACATACGGCATGAACTCCTCATTCCCCAAGATAATTCTGACATTCCCGTTCGCTTTGACTCGAATGGCAATACCGCCGCAACTGGCGGCCACCTCTGTCCCACGTATGTTTACTGCGCTTACGCGCCAATGACTTCGTATCGGCTTCCGCGATGATCTGGTCGTCAATCACACCTTTACTACTTCACCTATATAGATAACAAAAAAGCCGTTTCGTTGCACGCGCTTTCCCGCCCGCCGCATATATTGTAATGTACCATTCCACGGGGCAAAAGACTTTGAAAGAACAGGTGCCAGTATGAAAATCTATCATTCCAGCAACCTTATATCATACCTAGAAGATGACCCGACGCCATCCGTTTCCTTTGCGGATGACGAGATGACATTCGACAATGCAATGGAATCAAATGAAACTATGCGCTGTAGCAGTTGCGGTATTCAGACGAGGGTCCGGAAGCTACCGCCGGACTAATCCATAATGAGGGGCTGTAGCGTATTTTGCTACAGCCCCAACATTTACGATATCCGCCAAGGAGGATTTTATGAACCGAAATCATTGGCTTTACCAGACGCCCATCGCGCACAGGGGGCTGCACCGTACAGGCGTCCCGGAAAATTCTATCCCGGCTTTTCTGGCGGCGGCAGACCATCATTATGGGATTGAATTGGACGTGCGTCTGACGCAGGATGGGGAAATTGTCGTTTTTCACGATGCGGGCACCTACAGAATGACGGGGCAGCGCTACCTTATTCAGGATGCAACCCTATCTGAGCTGAGCGCACTGTGTTTATCCGATACCGCCTGTAAGATACCACGGCTCGTTGAGGTTCTGGATGCGGTAAACGGCCGCGTCCCCATTGTGATTGAAATTAAGAACACAGGGAAAGCAGGGAAATTAGAGGAAACACTCCATGCCATCCTCAAAAACTACGACGGTGAATTTGCCGTCGCCTCATTTGACCCTTTTTCCCTGCAGTACTTTAAAAAGCACAGCCCGCAGATGTTACGGGGGCAAATTGCGTCGCACTTCAAAGGGGAAGCGCTCATTGGCACCGCCAAACTCGTGCTGCGCAACCTGATGCTAAATTCTTTGAGCTCCCCCGATTTCATCTCGTACAACATTCACGATCTGCCGAACAAACAGGTGGAGAAGGCCAGAAAGCGCCTGTGCGTACTCGGCTGGGTGGTGCGCAATGCGCAGGATATGCAGATAGCAAAGAAGTATTGCGACAATATCATCTTTGAAAATATGACCCCCTAAACGCAGCTATACAGATGCGGAGGAATCGTCCGGATGCCAGACAAGCACATCGGTCAGATCGTCGCGCTCTTTGAGTGTGATAAGAATTTCGGACACCGCGTCGGGACTCGCGTCCTCCGGCATGGCGTATTCCTCTGTATAGCTCCCCTCGCTGTGAAAGCCGTCCGCCCAGGCTCTGGCGTCCTCCACCCCGGCGGGGAACACAAGGGCGACACGGCACGCCTCCTGCTTGTCCGCCGCCGCAGCCACCTGGTTGACCCAGAGCTGCTGCGGCGTATGCTTTTTGAGGACCAGATGGAAGATGAGAAACAGGAGCGCAAGCAGCGCGGTCAGAATAGCGACCGCCTGCGAGACACGGATAGGGGTATTGAAAAAATAGAGACTGTCGGTGCGCAGTCCCTCAATCCAGAACCGCCCGATGCCGTACCAGAGAAAGTACCCGGCAAAAATCTGCCCGTCAAATTTACGCCGTTTTTTCGCCACCGTACTCAAGAGCAAAAATCCGACCAGATTCCAGATCGATTCATAAAAAAAGGTGGGGTGAACCTCCATATACTGCGTCACAGCACCGTTGGACGTTGTAATACCCATGCGCCACGGAAGAGTAGTCTCCGCCCCGTATGCCTCCGCGTTCATGAAATTACCCCAGCGCCCGACGCACTGGCCGATGAGAAAGCCCAGCATCCCCAGATCGGCAAACGCCAGAAAGCGGATTTTCCGTATCAGGCAAAAAATGAGCAGGGTCGCAACCGCCGCGATCACGCCGCCATAGATGGCAAGCCCTCCGTCCCAGATGCGCAGCATTTGCAGGAAATCCGGGCTGCCGTCCGCCTTTTGAAACTGAGAATAGTAAAATATAATATAGTACAGCCGCGCGCCCACAATGCCGATGGGGACGGCGAAAAACAGCATGTCAACCACATCGTCCTGCTTGATGCCGAAACGGGGCGCGACGCGGCAGCAATAGAGTATCGCGAGGAAAAACCCGATGGCGATGATGATGCCGTACCAGTATACCGGCCAGCTCCCGATGTGAAAAGCCACACGGTTAATCGTGATCTCGCCGATACCGAGCCCCGGGAAGGAGACTATATGCACCCGTCCGCACCCTCCCTCGGCAGGATTACCGCCATACCGGCGCGCGCGCGCGTGATAAAGCGGGTGATAACCTGCTCCGCGTCGGACTTCTGGATAGCGTCGAACACCTGCGGAAACTGGAGATAATCATATCCGTCAAAATGCGCCTGCGCCATCTGCACGCAGATGCTCTCAAAGGAATTGAGCCTGCGCACCAGCTGCCCGTACGCCGCTTTCTTGAGGCGGCCCCAGAGCGCGTCATCAATACCTTCCCGCGCGATGCGCTCCGCCTCGGCAAGCACGGCCTCGTACACCAGCTCATACGCGTCGCTCTCTCCGCCGAAGACAAAAAACGCGCAGCCGGGCTGCTCCTCATAGTCATAGCCGAACGTGCCGTTGATGATCCCTTCTTCATACATCCGCGCATAGAGTGGGCTTGATGTACCGGCGAGCGCGTCGCACGCGAGCGAGCAGACAAGCTGTTGCCGGAGCGCCCCCTCCTCTTTCACCGGCGCGTCCGCCTTAAACCCGATCTGGAAGAGAGGCGCTGCAACCTCCATCTCCATTTTGACAAGCGCCTTGACGGCACCCTCCGGCTCCAGTGCGCCGTAATCGCGCGGTGCCTTATCCCCCGGCTCTTTCGGCAGAATTTCTTCCGCAATGGCGGCAAGCCGAACGGGGTCTACGTCCCCCGCCACACAGAGCACCATATTCCCCGGCTGGTAAAATGCCTTGTGGCAGTGGTAGAGCGTGTCTGCCGTGATGTGGGAAATGGACTCCTCGCTGCCCGCGATGGGTACGGTGATGGGATGGTGTGCATAGAGGGCGGAGAGCATCTGCATGTAGACCTGCCACTCCGGGTTATCCTCAATCATGCGGATTTCCTGCCCGATGATCCCCTGCTCCTTGTCCACGCTCTCCTGCGTGAACCATGGGATGGAGACGAAGGAGAGAAGAATTTTTAGATTCTCTTCAAACTGCTCGGTGCTCTCAAAGAAATAACCCGTGATGGCATTGCTCGTGAAGGCATTGGGCTGTGCACCGTTGAGGGCGAGCGCCTGTAAGGCGTTCCCGTCCTCAGTGTCAAACATCTTGTGCTCCAAAAAGTGCGCGACGCCGGCGGGGGTGTCCTGCCACTTGCCGTCCAGCTGAAACTTCATATCCATGCCGCCGTAGCGGGTGGCAAAGAAGGCGTAGCTCTTCTGATATTCTTTTTTCCGGTCTACATAGATATTGAGCCCGTTTGAGAGCACCGTGTGAATCACCGTCTCGCCAAGGCGCTTATATTCTCTCTGCTCCACCGTCTCACGCCTCCTTCCCGTTTAAGAAATATACCGTATCAAGCTGAATGTTCCGCGCACAGGCGATCACCTCGTCCCGTGTCACCGCTTCCAGCCGCCCGATAAAGGCCTCCGGCGCTTCCTGCCCGTCCGTAACCGCCTGCTTGAGCCAGTAATCCTCCAGCTGATGGAGCGAATCGGTCAGCGCCCGGCAGGCGCTCACGGCTGCGCGGCGCGCGCCCTCCAGCTCGTTTGCATCAAAATCGCCGTCCTTGCATGCCTGGAGCTGGCGCAAAATCTCCTCTTTCGCCCGTTCGAACTGCTGAAACTCAATCCCGGAATTGACCAGCATAAGCCCCGTTGTACCCAGCAGGCTGGAGCTCGCGTAATAGCAGAGGGAGAGCTCCTCGCGCACGTGCATGAAGAGCTTGGACGTCGCCGTCCCGCCGTAGACCGCATTGAGCAGCACGAGCGCGGGATACTGTGCATCCACCATCGTGACGCCGGTGCGAAAACCCATCGTGAGCTTGCCCTGTGTGACGTCCAGCTTCTCCTCTACAAAGCGCGGGGTCTGCGGCGGCCCCGCCTGCTGTGGCCGCGCGGGCGCATAGCGCGCCTTGCCCTCCGGCAGATCCTGGAGCGCCGCGCGCAGCGCCTCCTCCACCCGTTCCGGCTCCGCTGAACCGCAGTAGAACACTTCTATACCGGCGTTCTGGAGCAGATCCTGATAGGCCGTCCAGAGGTCGTCCAGAGAGATTGCCCCGGCCTCCTCCGCCGTCCCCAGCTCATGCACGCCGAAGGGCTCCCCCGCGCACATCTCCTCAATCACGCGGTTTTGCGCATACCGGCGCTTGTCATTCATCTGGCCTTTGATCTCATTGATCAGGTTGCGCTTTTCACTCTCAAAATAATCCGGGCGGAAGCGTCCCTTTTCCAGCGCCGGACCCAGCAGCATATCCCCCATCAGCGCGGCGAAGGGCTCGAGCAGGCGCTCCCCTCCGGTATACGCATCGTCCAGAAACGTCCCGACAAGGGAAATCATCTGCGTATCCCCTTTCTTCCGGACAAACGGATCGATGCTCCCGCCGTAAAGCGCATCAAGCGCCGCGGCAAGAGACTGCATATCCGGGTAGCGCGCCGTACCCCTGCGCAGCACCGACGGCAGCAAGGCAAAACGTGAGGCGGTATCGGCGGCAAGCGGCGCAAGCAGCTGTATTGAAAGAAAGCTCGATTTGAATTTTTCCGTGTGCAGTGCCGTCAGGTGTACGCCCTGCGACAGCCCACGGCTGGTCATATTCAGCACGACAATTACCATTCCTTCCCTTTATAACAATACCGCTATTATACATGGTTTCTCTTCCAAATTACAGCCCATATCACGAAAAAAGCAATAAAATTTTACTCCGTCCAGACCTCCAGCGTGTGCTCCCCCTCCAGCGCGTGCAGCGGTACGCCGTCGGCGGCGTCCTTCCCATCAAGCAGCGCCTTCTTTTCTCCGCGCCGCACCTCGATGTGCAGGCTCGCGTGCTCCATGCGCCAATGGGCCTGAAAGCCCGTCCAACAGCCGGGCAAATGCGGCTCGAGAAAGAGCCGCCCCGCGCGCAGGCGGAAGCCCAGCAGCTCCTCTGTTGCGACGCGGTAATACCAGCCCGCCGCGCCGGTGTACCAGCTCCAGCCCGCCCGCCCGATGTGCTGCGGATTGGTGTACACGTCGGCGGCGAGGACATACGGCTCGGCCTTGTACACGTCCAGCGGATGCCCGCCCGGCAGAATATCCGATAAAATGCCATACCCCTCGTCTATTAGCCCCGCGCGAAAACACCCCATCGCAAGCCAGACCGCGCCGTGGGTGTACTGCCCGCCGTTTTCCCGCACGCCGGGCAGGTAGCCCTTGATATACCCCGGGTCCTGCTCCCCGTCAGAAAAGGGTGGTGTGAACAGGGCGACCACGCCGTTTTTCCTATCCCAGAGCTGCGCCGCCGCCTGCCGGAGCGCCCGCTCTCGTTTTTCCGTATCTGTAATGGAAACCATAGCGGCCCAGCTCTGTGCAATGGAGTCAATGCGGCACTCGTCGGAGGTTTTGCTCCCCAGCGGCGCGCCGCTATCGTAATAGCCGCGCAGAAACCAATCCCCATCCCACGCGTTTTCCGCGGCAGCGGCAAGCTGGTGCGACACTGTGCGGTATTGCGCAGCAACATCTGCGTCCCCCTGCTTTTCGCAGACGGAGGAAAACGCCTCTAATACATGAGACGCAAACCACGTCAGCCAGACGCTCTCGCCTTTCCCCTCGCGCCCCACGCGGTTCATGCCGTCGTTCCAGTCCCCCGTCCCCATGAGCAGCAGCCCGTGCGCCCCGGTGCCCCGGGTGAGGACGCAGTCTATGGCACGCAGGGCGTGGCGGTACACCGTCTCTGTGGTATCGGAGACCGCCGGCTGCTCGTAGCGCTCCTCCTCCCCGTCCGCAAGGGCGGGGGATTCCAGATAGGGTACAATCTCCTCCAGAATGTCCCACTTCCCCTGTTTTTCCAGATACTGCGAGAGCACATAGGGGAGCCAGAGCAGGTCGTCCGTGATGCGGGTGCGCACCCCCTTCCCCTCCGGCTCATGCCACCAGTGCTGCACGTCCCCCTCCAGAAACTGGTGGGCGCACGCCTTCACAATCTGCCCGCGCGCATATCCCTCATGCAGCAGGAGTGTCGCGCAGGCATCCTGCAGCTGGTCGCGAAAGCCGAACGCCCCGCCGTTCTGGTAGCGCGAGGTGCGGCCGAGCAGGCGGCAGGCGATCACCTGATAGAGCGCCCATCCGCCCAGGTATCGGTTTAAATGTTCGTTTTCCGTATGCACCTTGAGCGCGGAAACCGTCCTGTTCCAGTGCATCACCGTCTCATTACAGAGGCGCTTGTAGACCCCGAAATCCTCCGGCGACGTCTTTTCCGCCGTTGTCACAAAGGCGGCGGCACCGCTGATGTGGAAGACCCTGCGACCGGCCTCGGTCTGATACAGGATGTCGGCGGCACCCCCGTCCGTTTCAATAAGGAGTACCCGCTCCGCCCGCTCCTTTGGCACAAAGGCTGTCGTCTTGATCTCCCCCTGCGGAAAACGCTTGATCCACCGCGCGAAGCCCGGCCCGTAGGTCACGGTGCAGGGGATGCCGTCCGCGTCGGCAAAGAGGGAGCGCACGCCGTCCGCCGTTCCGTGGCACCAGTATTCCGGCCCGCCGATCTGCAGGGGATCGTTGCACCACGGGGTGACCTGCTGCTCCCGCGCGTTTTGCAGCCACAGGTTGCCGCAGCCGGTCTCGTCCGGCATCCAGCCAAAGTCGCCATTGGAGAGCATCTGGCTCCAGCCCAGCGGCGGCAGTGTGCCGTCGAGTGTGAGCTGTACACTGCCGTCGGGCAGGTACTTCCAATCCGGTATCCCCGCCCGCAGGGTAAAGACGTTCGGGCGGAGCATCCCGCTTGTCTCCCCCTCTGGCTCCTCCGCGCCAATGTGGACGCAGGCGGCCTGCAACAGCTCTGCTCCGTCATCCACAAAGTGCACACCGGCCCGCGCGCCGATGCGCCCCTCCCATTTTAGAAGCTTCATCCGATCTACCATACTGTTGCGCAGAGGGCGGCGGTAATCGCCCCCCTCGTCGAGCAGCACCGCGAGGTCGAACGGGAAACCGCACCCGCACAAAAAGCGGTGGATGCCGAGCCAGCCCACGCACTCCTCCGCCTGCCGCAGACTGCCGACCGTCAGGACGGCGAGGGGATAGTCCCCTGAAATGCCGTATTTCCAGAGCATTTGCTGTTCATACTCCGGCTTTTTCGCAGGATACACCAAGCCCTTCAGGAGGGTGAACGCCGCTCTCCCCGCCTCCTCGGTGAGCCTGCAAATGCTCATCTGGCGCGCGAGGGTGACGTTTTCTGCAAAACCCTTCTGCTGGTACAGGCGGCGTGCCCGGGTGAGCGCCTCCTCCTGCCCCTCACCCGCGTGCAGGATAATGCGAAATCTCTTCGTCTCGTTTTGGGCGAGCGCAACGGGAATGCGCAGGAGCAGGCAGGGGTCCAGCACCGCCCCGACGGAGCCGTGCGCGGGCGCTTTCAGCGCCTGCTCCATCGCGCGCAGGCCGCCTCTGCCCAGCGCCAGGGCGCGGTCGGTGTCGAACGTCGCGTCAATCGCGCCCCATATCACCGCACAGGCGGGGGCAGTCTCCCCCTCCCTGCGCGGCCTGCGGGTGAAGACGACGCCGTCGCCCGTGTCCGCGCTCTCCAGAAACAGCTTGGAGAACGCCGGGTGGGCGTCAAAGTCCCGTTGCGCGGCGAGCAGCGGCTCCAGATAGAGCGCAAGCTCCCCACGAAATTTCCCCTGCGTGTTCCAGCGCACCGAGACCTCCCAGACCTCTCCGCCGCAGCCCTCCGGCACCTCCAGATGCGCCGAGAGGGAAAGGCCGTTCTCTTTCGCCGTCCACGACGCGCCGCCGTCAAAGCGCCAGTGGTTGGGCGTGAGATTCCCGAAACGATCCTTGCCGGATACGAAAAAGCGCACCCCGCCCCCGCCGGTCAATTGCAGTCCCTTCCACGCGGCGCGGTTGCTGCCGTCCGCGGCGCACAGGACATGACAGAGGCCGTTCGAGAGCAGGTGGCACTCGGGGCGGCCTATACCGCTCCAGTCCCCCTCACGCGCGAGCACGGCGGGCGCATAGCGGCGGGGCCGCTCCTGAATGTCCTGCTGGGGATTCCTGAGCACGGGCGCGCCCACCGGAATTCGCTCCTGCAACAGCTCCCGATATGCGGACATGCTGCAGTCGCGCATAAAGCGCTCCTGCATGATATTGTCATTGAGTGCGTTGTTGATTGCGACAAGGCTCATCCCGAGGTGGTGCGACATGTAGGAGCGCACCACCTCAAAATTCCGTTTACCCGTAAGGCGCGCGGGGGTAAAGTCGAGCGCCTCATACAGCCCGTACTTTCCCTCCCCGCAAAGCAGCCGCAGGCGTCGCAGGTTCCGCCCCGCGCTCCCCGGCGCAATGGGCAGGGTGAGAAAGGTGGCGTACGGCGCAACCACCGTCTCCGACTCCAAATCCCGTTTGAGTCCGAGCGCCTGCACGCCGTGTGCCTTATATTGATAGTTCATCGCGGCGTCAAATGCGTAGAACGCGGACTCGGAAATCCCCCACGGAATACGCCGCCGGTCAGCGCTGCGCTTCTGGGCATAGACACAAAAGGACAGGGCTTCGTATAAAAAGCTGTTCTGCTCTACCGGCATCAGGAGGTGCGGCATGAAATACTCAAACATGGTACCTGTCCAGGAGGCAAGGCCGCTGTAGTGATTCTCCCCCAGCAGCATCCTGCCCAGCTGCCGCCAATGGCGCGAATCCACCTCGCCGCGCGCGACGGCGATATAGCTCGTCTGGCGCGCCTCGCTCGCGAGCAGGTCGTACCACCCCTCGGTGTACGCCTCCCGCTTGACGTCGTAGCCGATGGTGAAGAGCCGTCTGCTTTTGTCGTAGAGGAGGGAAAAGTCCATGGCGTCCGAAAGCGCCTCCGCCCGCCGCGCGAGCTCCCCCTCGCCCCATGCATATAGCCCCTCGCGCAGGGCAATGAGGCAGGCGCAGAGGTTACCTCCATCCACTGTAGACACATAGCGCGGGTGGAGCGGCTGCGCCTTTTCCGTATCATACCAGTTGTAAAAGTGTCCATTCCACTTCGCAAGGCCCTCCATCGTGTCCAGCATATGTGTGATGAGGGAAACGGCCTCCCCCTGTGAAATATAGTCGAGATCCGCCGCCGACATGCAGCACAGCAGCGCCATGCCGATGTTGGTGGGCGAGGTGCGCCGGGCCAGCCCCGCGGGCGGCTCCTCCTGCCAGTTGTCCGGCGGCAGGTAGTGATCCTCCGCGCGCAGAAAATCGGAAAAGTAGCGCCAGATCTGCGCGCCCTGATGGAGGAAAAATGCGCGGTCGGCCGTGGAAATGCTCCGCAGCTCCTGAATGGGGCGGCTGAGCAGCCACGAAAAAATGGGCGAGAGCATCCAGATTAAGCCCACAGCCGCGCCCACCGGCAACTGGGAAAACCAGATCGCCGCCGCGCCGATCACGACGACGGGAAGCTGCCTGCGGTAGTGCGCCCAGACGCCGTCCCCCGCGCTGCGCTCTGCGTCCGCCGCCGTGACCCATGTGAGGAGATGCCGCCCGGAGACAAAGCTCCGCCAGAGCGTAACCACGATGGCGCTCAGGTTAATCCACGCCTGATACGGGAGAAAGAGCAGTTGCAAGAGGGTCTGCAAAATCACGCCGCCAAACCCCGCGATGATGGTCGCGTGGTAGCGCGCGCGCATCCCCGCACCCCGCCGCCACGCGAGCTCCGCGCCGCTCAGCAGCAGATTGGAGACGGCGGCAAGTATCGCAACCCCCGCCGCCACACCGAAATCCGTCCCGTGCAGGCACATGCCGAGCAGCAGCGCAAGCAGAGTGCAGATCGGAACCAGACTGCGGCGCAGATTGTCGCATATCTTCCACTTGGCAATGGGCGTCATGGGGTTTTTCTCCGTCGTCCCATGCTGGTTTCTGACTGCCGCGCCGAGCCACGGTAGCAACTGCCAATCCCCGCGCACCCAGCGGTGCTGGCGGGCGAAATAGGATGTCACCTTATACGGGAACCCGTCGGTGAGCTCCACTTCCCCCAATAGCCCCGCCCGCAGGTACGATCCCTCCAGCAGGTCGTGGGAGAGGATGCGGTTTTCTGGAAAGCGCCCGTCCAGACAGGTCAGAAACGCGTCCACATCGAAAATCCCCTTACCGGTAAAGGTCGCCTCATCGAACAGATCGTGATACACGTCGCTGCACGTCCCGCCGTATGGGTCAACCCCGCCCTGCCCGGCGAAAATCCGGGAAAACTGCGAGCGGTTTGCCGCCCCCAGCGCCACGCTGATGCGCGGCTGCAGGAGGCCGTACCCCGCCGTCACCACATTGCGGCGGCGGTCGATCACCGGCCTGTTGAGGGGATGGAGCATAGCCCCCGCCATCTCCCGCGCCGCACTCACCGTGAGGGCGGTATCGGAATCGAGGGTGATGACAAAGCGCACCGGCCGCAGCGCGCCCGGGCTTCCGCACTCGACGCGCAGCCCGCTTTTCTTGCGGCGCAGCAGGCGGCAAAGCTCCAGCAGCGCGCCGCGCTTACGCTCCCAGCCCTGATAAATCTCATCCACCTTTTGAAACTGCGGCTCCCGAAAGAAGAGGTAATACCCGCCGCCGTATTTCTGATTGAGCGCGTCAATCGTCCGCTTTGCCTCGGCCAGATTTTTGCGGTCCGCGCTGTTCATCGGCTTTTTCCTGTCGGGCAGGTCGGCGAGCAGGCCCATGAGCAGGTTTTCCCCCGCGTCGCGGTTGGCAAGCCTGTACCGCTCCAAAAGCATCGCGTATTCCGACGCGCTCTCCGCCGAGGACAGCAGGCCCGCGATTACGCAGAGGGTCGTCCCCTCCGGCGGAATGCCGTCCTTCAGGCGCATCCGGTTCACGGGGCGCGGGCGCACCAGATGGACACTGAAAAAGTCGATGACATGCTTCACAATATCCGAAAGCGGGAGCACCAGCAGCACGGCGACCACCCAGCTGTGCAGCCAGACCGCCAGCAGCAGGGTAAGCAGCAGGGACGGCAGGACAATGCCGCTGATATATACCGTGCCGTCGATCTGCCTGGGCGGATGCCCGAGCGGCATGCGGAAGAGGTACCACCCGACGTGGCGCGCGTCCCCCGTGCTGTTTTGCGCGAGCTCCAGCACCTTGCGCGCGGCGGCCTCCTCTGTCATGCCGTGCTTGCGCGCGAGAAGACAGACCCTGCGCCGGTAACGGCGGCGACTCTCGTCGTCCATATCGCAATACGCCCCGGCGGGGTCCCCGGAAAAAATCCGCTCCGGCAGGCTGCACCCCTCCAGCACCAAAAATAAATTCGGCGCGCTCAGGGTGCGCAGGAGGGTAAAGGTATCCTCCATCTGCCGGAGCAGCGCGCTGTCCTCCCTGTTTCCCAGACGGCGGCTGTGTTCGGCCAGACGGATGACAATCGCCCCGCGCAGCGCGGGGAAGAACGCCGCGAGCTCATCCTCAGAGAGCGGCTGCTCCTCCTGCACCCCCTCCAGAAATTTTGATATCTCCTCCATCCCCAGCGCCATACCCTCCTCCAACAGGGCGCTGGAGAGGGTATATACATAAGGAACCACAACGCTTTCTTTGCGGGAAAAGCGCTGACGCTTGGCCTTTTTGAGGCACCGCGCGCTCTCCAATCCCTCCCGCTGAGCAATATACCAGTTGTCAAGCAGCCACTCCACCGCCTGCGTCGGGGTCGCCTCTCGATTCCAGCGGGCGCGCTGATAGGACAGTTCCCTCAGTGCGCGTTTCATTTCGCGCGCCACATGCCTGCCGGACGTTTCTCCCTCCAGCTCTATTGCCCGGGCGGCGCGCGCGCCGAACATTATAAAATCCCGCTCCATTTTTTGGCCTCCTATCACAAGGTATAGTCTCCGACTTCAAACAAAAAAGCCGACTTGTAAGACGGAACGGAAGATAGTGTGAAAGAAACCCATCAGGGGTGTCTTTCGCATGCAATAAAACCGCCCGCAGGCGGCATTTTTGCAATAATATAACGGTTTTATTGCAAAAATGCCTCTGAGGTTGTAGACATTGTCTACAACCTAGTCTCTTCCATTTTTGCCCGGTGGGAAGAAAATATACCCTTTTGCTGGAAGACGCCGCAGATACCAAACAGTAACCCCTTTCTTTTTCTGTGAAATCAATGTAAAATGAAAATATCATAGGAGGAATGCGTCTTGGAAACGGCCGCCGCAATCAAAAAGCCGATTGATTTAAAACCCCTCGGCGCATGCATGACAATGGGAATCGTATGTCTTCTGGCAATTTTCACAGATGATTTGCTGATTCGTCAGGTCGGCTTATACGGCGCGTTTGCCTATCTGCACTTCAAGCCCATCTCCGTATCCTACAATCTCAAGGCCATCACACTCCACGGAGCCATACTGCTTGTCTCCTTTCTGCTCGGAACGTTTGAGTCGTCTGCCCTGTACCTCGTGCCCTTTACCATTGCAATCTTTCATTTTATCTGTTTTATGATGGACAAAACATTCCGCATACCAAAGCCCAGATTGTTCTTTGCCCTCATGCTCTTTGCCACAGGCACCTCAATACATTACAGAGCGTCGGATGTATTGGGCAACGGCCTCTATATCTGCATCGGCTGGGCCATTTCCATTCTTGTCGGCCTGTTGATTTCGGTCTGTATGCGACTGCCGTGGCATGTCCGCGCGCCCAAAAAAGAAAAAACAAGCCTCCCGCAAAAGTATCGCAGCGCCGTGGCGGAAGACGCCTTTATACCGCTCAAGGCGGTCTTTTACTCGCTGATTCTGTTCGTCGCGGCCTATACCGCGACGCTCTTCAGCAACAGCAACGGGCACTGGATATTGGTCTCCTGCGCCGCCGTTTTACTCGGTGAGGAGAGCAGTGCCATTTTCAAACGAGGCATCTTTCGCATCCTCGGCGGCACAATCGGCATGTTTGTCGGCATATTGCTTATGATGCTGAATTTGGATGTCTATGTCAGAATGGTGATGGTCGTCATACTCAACGGCGTGATCGAGTATTGCGCGCCAAGAAACTATACGGTCATGAACATCTTCACAACAACCCAGGTACTGCTTCTGTACAGCTTTGCGGAAGGGCAGATTTCCATGTCCACCATCCAAGCGCGCATTTTGTGCGTTGTGACCGGCAGCCTCATTACCCTTGCGCTGATCGCGGCATATCAATACTGTATTAAGAAGATTATCCCGCATCAGGCGGAAGCATAAACCACCACATTATTTTAGGAGGATGACACATCATGAACCAGACCATTCACGCGCCCAACGCTCCCGCCGCGGTGGGGCCTTACTGCCACGCAAAGCTGGCAGGCAATACCCTCTATACCTCGGGTCAGCTCGGCCTCATCCCAACAACCGGAGCACTTGCGGACGGAGTCGCCGCGCAAGCGCGGCAGGCGCTCGAAAACCTCGGCGCGGTCTTAAACGCGGCGGGCATGGATTTTCGCGATGTGGTAAAAACCACCATTTTCCTCGCCGATATCGCGGATTTTGCCGCCATCAACGACGTGTACGCCGCCTTTTTCCCCGGCGATGCGCCCGCGCGCTCCTGCGTGCAGGCGGGCGCGCTCCCCAAGGGCGGGCTGTTCGAAATTGAGGCCGTCGCTGTTAAATGATTCGCATCTTTCAACATAACAAAAGGTGCCATTACCGTTGCGCTTCGCTCCGGTAATGGCACCTTCTGATCTTTAATATCCCGCCTCAAAATACGCGGCAACCTGATCTACGTTGCGCTGAATCTCCTCTTTGAGTACGTCGAGAGATGAAAATTTTTCCTCCGGGCGCAGGTAGTGATAGAATTCCAGATTCAGCTCCGCGCCGTAGAGGTCGCCGTCGTAATTGAGAATATACGTCTCCACCGTCACCGCATCCCCATCGTCCACGGTGGGGCGGACGCCGACATTGGTGACCGCCGGGCGGCTCTCTCCGTCCGGCAGGATCACGCGCGTCGCGTAGCCGCCGAAGGGCGGGATGATCACATCGGGCGCAACGTGCAAATTGACGGTCGGAAAACCGAGCTTGGTACCCAGCTTTTTTCCCGTCGCTACCGTGCCGCCCAGAATATGCGGATGGCCCAGAAAGCGGCGCGCGCCCTCCATGTCCCCAGCCGTAATCAGTGTGCGGATATAGCTGGAAGAGACCGTAATCCCATCCAGCATCACCGCCGGGATGATATCGCAGCCGATCCCGAGGGCGCTGCATTTCTCCAACAAGCGCGGTGTGGTCCCTTCTCCGTGATAGCCGAAACGGTAGTCGTGCCCCGCGACGAGATATGCCGCGCCGTGCTCCCGCACCAGATAATCGGTCAGGAAAGACTCCCACGGCATATGCATGACCCGCTCGTCAAAGGGCATCACGAGCATCTCGTCAATGCCAAAATACCGCCGCATCAGATACGCGCGGTCGGATAGCGACGTGAGCAGCCGCACATCCTCTCCACCGAGAAGCGCCGACGGATGCCGGTCAAAGGTCAGCACGGCGGGGCGTGCCCCCTTTTCCGCCGAAACCTCAGCCGCACGGCGCAACAGTGCACCGTGTCCCAGATGTACCCCGTCAAAAAAGCCCAGCGCGATCACACGCGCGGCAGTCTCTTGTCTCATCACAGCCAATTACACCTCAAAAAAACTTTTTATCGTCGTCATACTGCCGCCGGTGCATTTGCCCAGGAGCAGAAATTCCCCGTCATCGCCGTACACCCGCCACAGCCCGTCCGGCACGGCGCAGGAAAAGGCGGCACCGTTGCGCGCCTGCTTCAGTGCCTGCCCGCCGACTGTCACGGCGGGATGGCGGCCAAAATAAGTATCCACCGGCAAGAGCAGGTTCTGCGCTTCCCCCTGCGCCGCAAGTTTCTCCAGCGCAGGCAATGCTACCGCCTGTTCGAGCGTGAAGCCAGCCGCCTTTGTCCGGCGCAGCATACACATCACCCCGCCGCAGCCGAGCGCCTGTCCGATATCGTGACAGAGCGTGCGCACATACGTCCCCTTGGAGCAGGCGACGCGCAGGGTATAGGTATCCGGTGCCGTCTGTGCGACGATCTCCAGCGCCGAAATCGTCACGGGCCGCGCCGTGCGCTCCACGGCCTTGCCCGCGCGGGCCAGCTCATAGAGCTTCCTCCCGTCGCGCTTGAGCGCAGAGTACATGGGCGGCACCTGCATAATATCACCCCGGAACGCGGCAAGCGCGCCCTCCAGCGTCTCCCGCGTCACATCGGCCTCAGTCTGCGTCAGCACCTGCCCCGTGGTGTCCTGCGTATCGGTCGTGAGCCCCAGCCGCAGACCGGCGAGGTATTCCTTCCCCTCCGCAGCGGCAAACTCCACAGCGCGTGTGGCGCGCCCGACAAAAATGGGCAGCACGCCGGTCGCCATCGGGTCGAGTGTCCCGGCGTGTCCAATCCGCCGCTCCGCCAGAAGGCGGCGGCACTTTGCCACCACGTCGTGGGACGTCCACCCCTCCGGCTTGTCGATCACCAGCATGCCGTTAGCCATGCGCACGCACTTCCGCAATCGCGCCAAGTATGGCGTCCTTCGCCTCTTGTGCCGTCCCTATGACGGTGCAGCCGGCAGCCGCATGGTGCCCTCCGCCGCCGAGCAGGGCGCACGCCTCGCTTGCACTCAGGCCGTTGGCGGTACGCACGGAGATCTTCCACTCGTCCGGCTTCATTTCGCGCAGGGTGATTGACACCGTCACACCCTCCGCCTGCCCGATAAAGGCGGAAATATCCTCCAAATCCTCCTGCGTCGCGCCGATATCGGTGAGCATGGCGAGGCTGATGGTTGCCACTGCCGTCCTGCCGTCATCCCGGCAGTCCATCCCGTCGACAAGGCTGCTTTCAATCTTCAGGCGGCGCAGGCTCTTGGTTCGGAAATGGCGCTTGTTGAGCGTCTTGAAGTCGATTCCGGTCTCCATCAGTGCCGCCGCGACGTGGTGGGTTTCCGGTGTGGTGTTACCATACTGAAAGCAGCCGGTATCGGTGGCCACCGCCACATAGAGCGGCGAGGCAACGTCCGCCGTCACCGCACCGAGTGTCCGGCAGACATCATAGATCAGTTCACCGCATGCCGCGCGCGCTGCATCCACGCAGTTCTCACGCCCGAACCCGGCATGTGAGATGTGGTGGTCGAAGGAGATATCCACCCCCCGTGCCGCATACGGTGCCATCTCCCGCGGAAAGAGAGACGGGTCGGCAATGTCCACCGTCACGATATAGGACGGCGTATAGCCCTCTGGGGCGATCAGACCCGCCATATAGGGGGTAAAGAGCCCCGACGTGTCGCTGTTTGCCAGCAACCATGCCGTCTTCCCGATGCTGCGCAGCATGCGGCACAGCCCGACGCCGCAGCCGATGGTGTCCCCATCCGGCAGGCGGTGTGTTACAATCAGAATATTGTCTTTCTCCCTGAGCAGCCCCGCTGCTTGCTGATAGTCCATGCGATACCTCCATATATGTGGTGCCATACTAGTTGTAGTATCAAAAGGGAAAACGCGCCATGATGGTCGTTTTCCCTTTGATATTATTTATCCAGGTTTTCCAAAAGCGTGAGAATATGCGCGCCCTTGTCGATGGAGTCGTCCTGCACAAACACCAGCTCCGGTGTGTAGCGCAGGGCGAGCACAGCCAGCTCCCGCCGGAGATAACCGGCTGCGGATTTCAGGCCCTTCATGACCTCCGGTGCCTTCTCTCGCTCCAAAATGCTGACATACACCTTTGCGTACCGCAGATCCGGCGTTGTCTCCACCGCGGTGACCGACACAAGCCCCTGCACGCGGGGGTCTTTTACCGTGCGGATACACGCGGAGAGTTCCCGTTGAATCTCCTCGTTGATGCGCCCGATGCGATGATTTGCCATGACCTGCCTCCTTTCGGTGGAATGGTATTATACCTCGATTTGCTCCATGGTAAACGCCTCTATGACGTCGCCCACCTTGATATCGCCATATTTTTCAATGCCGATGCCGCATTCGTAGCCCTGCGCGACCTCCTTCTGGTCGTCTTTAAACCGGCGCAGGGAGGCGATGGCCCCCTCATGGATGACAATGTTGTCGCGCAGCAGGCGAATCTGGGCGTTGCGGACGATCTTTCCGTCGATCACATAGCAGCCTGCAATAATGCCGGCACCCGTGATTTTGTACACCTCGCGCACCTCGGCCTGACCGAGGGCAACCTCGCGGAATTTCGGGGTAAGCATTCCCTTCATCGCCGCCTCAATCTCGTCGATGCACTCGTAAATCACGCGGTACATGCGCACATCGACGTGGTTGCGCGCGGCGGAGTCCCTTGCGTTGTTATCCGGCCGTACATTGAACCCGACGACAATGGCATTGGATGTGGCGGCAAGCATAATATCGCTCTCGCTGATGGCGCCGACGGCGCAGTGAATCACCGCGACGCGCACCTCCGCGTTTGTAATCTTCTCCAGACTCGCCTTGATCGCCTCGGCGGAGCCCTGTACGTCGGCCTTGACGATGACGTTGAGGTTCTTCATCTCGCCCTCTTTGATCTGGCTGAAGAGATCCTCCAGGCTGACCTTGGGCATCGCACCGGACACGGACTTTTTCTGCTCGTGCTTGCGCTGCTCGACCAGCTCCCGGGCCATGCGCTCGTCATCGACCGCGTGGAAGTCGTCGCCCGCGCCGGGCACCTCGCCCATGCCAATGATCTCAACCGGCACGGATGGACCCGCCTCAAGCAGCTTCTTCCCCTTCGCGTCGGTCATTGCGCGCACGCGCCCGACGGCGGTCCCCGCGATGATCACGTCGCCCTGATGGAGCGTGCCGTTCTGAACCAGAAGGGTCGCCACGGGGCCTCTCCCCTTGTCGAGCTTCGCCTCGATGACCACACCGTGGGCGGTGCGGTTTGGGTTTGCTTTGAGCTCACGCATCTCGGCGGTGAGGGTCAGCATTTCGAGCAGGTTTTCAATCCCCTCGCCACTCTTTGCGGAGATCGGGCAGATAATCGTGTCGCCGCCCCAGTCCTCCGAGACCAGACCGTACTCGGTCAGCTGCTGCTTAATGCGCTCAATATTCGCCTCGGGCTTGTCGATCTTGTTGACCGCAACCACGATGGGGATTTCCGCGGCTTTCGCGTGGTTGATGGACTCGATGGTCTGTGGCATAATGCCGTCGTCCGCCGCCACAACCAGAATCGCGATATCGGTGACCATCGCGCCGCGCGCGCGCATGGCGGTAAACGCCTCATGCCCCGGCGTATCCAGGAAGGTGATGGGCTTGCCGTTCACCTGCACCTGATACGCGCCGATGTGCTGCGTGATGCCGCCCGCCTCGCCGGAGGCGACGTCGGCCTTGCGAATCCGGTCGAGCAGGGAGGTCTTGCCGTGGTCAACGTGGCCCATAACCACCACCACGGGGGCGCGGGAGATGAGGTCCTCTTCCCTGTCCTCGGCACTGTCGATGAGCTTTTCCTCAATGGTGACGATGACTTCCTTTTCCACCTTGCAGCCGCACTCCATAGCGACCAGCGCGGCGGTGTCGTAGTCAATGATATCGGACATGGACGCCATCACGCCCAACTTCATAAGCTGCTTGACCACCTCGGCACCGGTCTTTTTCATGCGGGACGCCAGCTCACCCACGCCGATTTCATCCGGAATCATGACCTTGAGCGGCGTCTTCTTGATGATCTCAAGCTGGAGGCGGCGCATTTTCTCCTGCTCCTCCTGACGGCGCTTATTGCCAAAGTTCTGGTTCTTGCGCTGGTTTGCGGCGCGGTTATTAAACTTCTGCTTTCCCGCCTGCATCTGGGTGCGCTCCGAGGTGAAGGACTCCAGCCGCTCGTCATACTTTGCCATATTGACGTTGCCACCCTTGCGGGTGTCCACCACGCGCTTGGTCGGCACCTTGCTGCCCGGCGTCTGTCCCTGCGCGACAGGGGCAGACTGCTGCGTCTGTCCGCCCGCCGATATGGGGGGCGGCGCTCCGGCCGCTTTTCGCGCACTCTGTCCGCCCTGCTGCTGCGGTTGCTGCGGCTTTGCAGCGCCGACCTGCTTTGGCTGATCAGCTTTTTGGGGCGTCACCGGGGCAGGCGCGGCTTTTTCCGCCTCCTTCGGCGCGGCGGGCGCGCTCTTTTCCTGCACAGGCTCCCGGTAGGTATCGGCAAAAATGCTCTCGATATCCTCCACCTGATTCTTCTGCGTCAGATACTCAAAGACAAGGGATAGTTCTTTATCCTCCAACACCTGCATGTGATTTTTCGGCTTTGTCGCGTATTGCGTCAAAACGTCGGCTATCTCCTTCGAATTTTTGCCAAAATCCTTGGCAAGCTCGTGTACTCGATATTTGTTCAGCAAATAATCCACCTCCACTAGTGGGACTTGCGCCAATAGGAAAACATAAATTCAAATATTTATGCTTTCTTATTGGAACAAGTCCTGTTCTCTTGTGCTTCTATACACACTACGATACGTCATTTCGTTTGATCCTGATCACGCCGCGCGGCATCTTCGCCCGCTCCGCCGTGGGCTGCCTGGTCTGCGCCCGCTTTTCGGGCGGCGGCACCCATGGCTTTGCTTTCTTCTTATTCTTCTCGTGCCGCAGCTGCTCCTGCCGCCGCCGCTTCTCCTTGTCCGCGCTGCCGCCCAGCGTCTCGGCGAGCGCACCGTACTCCGCCCCGTTTGCCGCCGCGAGCTGTCCCGCCACAGCGGCTGCAAAGCCCGTGTCGGTGATCGCCAGCATCGCGCAGGAGGCGCGCCCCAAGCTCCCGCCCAGCTCCGCCTTGGTCAGCGGAACCTTGACGCATGGCACCGCGCCTGCCTCCGCAAAGCGCGCGGCACGGCGCGCGCTGTTATCCGCCGCGTCCGACGCAAGCAGGATCAGCTTTGCCTTGCGGGCACGGGCGGCACCACCGACCGGCTCCTCGCCAATCTCCAGCCGCCCCGCCTTTTTCGCGATCCCGAGCAGGCCGCATAAATTACGCATCACCCTGTACCGCCTCCTCTTCCATCTGCGCGAGCAGTCCCTCATAAACTTCCTCCGGTATTGCCGCAGAGAACGCGCGCTCCAGCGCTTTTGCCTTGCGCGCCCGCTTCAGGCACGCTGTGTCTTGGCACAGATATGCACCCCTGCCGGGTTTTTTCCCTTTGAAGTCCAGTGATATCTCTCCCTCCGGCGACTTGACCACACGGATCAGCTCCCGCTTCGGCTTCATCTCACGGCAGCCGATGCATTGGCGCAGAGGCACTTTCTTCGGCATATCACAGCACTTCCTTTCCGGTGGCCTCCGGCTCGTCTTCCAGAATCAGCGCTTCATCCTCAGCGGCATCCCCGGTCTTGTTCTCCGCCTCGGACAAGGCCTTGATGTCGATTTTCCACCCGGTGAGCCGCGCCGCAAGACGGACGTTTTGTCCCTCTTTGCCGATGGCAAGGGAAATCTGGTCGTCCGGCACCCGCACGCGGCAGCTGTGGCTTTCCTCATGCACAATCACTTCCAGCACATCGGCGGGGGCAAGGGCCGCCGCAATGTACTCCACCGGATTTTCGCTGTATCTAATGATATCTATTTTTTCGCCCTTTAGCTCCTCAACCACGCTGTTGACGCGCTGCACACGCGGGCCAACGCACGCGCCGATGGCATCGACATTGGGGTCGTTCGACCAGACAGCCAGTTTTGTTCGGTTGCCCGCCTCGCGAGAGACGGATTTGATCTCCACCGTGCCCTCATAGATTTCCGGCACCTCCAGCTCAAACAGGCGCTTTACGAGTCCTGGATGCGTGCGGGAAACAAGCACCTGCGGCCCTTTGGTGGAGCTGCGAACCTCCACAATATAGACGCGCAGGCGGTCACCCTCACGATAGGTTTCACCGGGCACCTGTTCCCCTGCGGAGAGGTATGCCTCCGTCGTCTCATTGCCGGAGCTGATACGCACTGAAATGGAGCCGGATCGCGGATCCACCCGAATCACTACACCGGTCAGTATCTCGTGCTCTTTGGAACTAAACTCTTCATAGATGATCCCGCGCTCTGCCTCGCGCATCCCCTGAATGATCACCTGCCGCGCGGTTTGGGCGGCAATCCGCCCAAAATCGCGGGTTTTGATCTCAATGCGCACCACATCGCCCAGCGCCGCGAGGGGCAGCTTTTCGCGTGCTTCGTCCAGACCGATCTCGGTGCTGGGGTTATCGACAACCTCCACGACGTCCTTCTTGACGTACATACGCACCTCGCCCTTTACCTCGTCGCCCTCTACCACTACGTTATCCTCAATGCCCTCGTGATCTTTTTTATATGCAGAAATGAGCGCCTGGCTGATCTTGTCCATCATGTATCCCTTGGGGATTCCCTTTTCCTTTTCAATCAGCGAAATGGCCGCGAAAAACTCCGCGCCGTCCAGCTCATTCGTCTTTTGAACCTTTGCACTCTTCTTCGCCATTGTGTCACCCGTCTCCTTTCCCTAAATTGTAACATACAAGCGCGTCTGCGCCACATCCTTTTTCAAAAAGCGCACTGTGCCCGACGCGGTTTCAATCGTCACATCGCCCGCGTCAAAGGCCGCGAGCGCACCGGTATATTCTTTGCGTCCGTCCACCGCACGGTAAAGGCGCACCTCCACCTGCGCGCCGAGAAAGGCCGCAAAATGCTCCGACTTCTTCAGCGCCCTGTCCGCCCCGGCGGAGGACACCTCAAAGGTATAGGACCCTTCAATGGGGTCGGCCTCGTCGAGCTTGTCGGACAGCGGCCGGCTCACCGCCTCACAGTCGGCGATGGATACCCCGCCCGCTTTATCAATATAGACCCGCAGATACCACGTGCCCGCCTCTTTGCTATACTCCACATCCCAGAGTGTACAGCCCTGCTGCTGCACAATGGGTGCGGCCAGCGCCGCGACAAGATCAGTTACCTTCGCCACGCATCCGTTCACCACTTTCCCTTGTTCAATTAAAAAGAGCGGGGCCAAGCCCCACTCCGATCGAACAACATCATACTTTTTGTAGTATAACACAATATCTACCCTCGCGCAAGGGGTAACTGCCACTTTATATAAAAATATCTTGACGAATTTTGTCATTAGGAGTGGTTCATCTTTGCACATAAAACACTTGACCCGGGCCAAGTGTTTATGGTATTCTGGTGACCAAGGGAATGAGGTTCTCCCGTGACAGCTGGCATCTGCCAGCCGCTAAACCGCTTATATATTTAAGCTGATGACTTCTGCATCATTTGCAGGGGCATCAGCTTTTTTATGCCCCATTTGAGGTGTTGTGTATGATCAGATGGATAAAAATATTGCTATGTGTCGTATTAATTGGTATCTGCATGGGGCTTATCTCCGCGCTGTTTCTCGCCATGCTGGACACCGTGACCTCTTTACGCGAGACGCATGGCTGGCTGTTTTGGACCCTCCCGCTGCTGGGTGTTGTCACTGCGTCTGTGTATCACAGATTTGGAAAAGGAAGCCTCGCGGGTAACAACCTGATCATCGAAAGCATGCAGCAGGAGGAGACCTTCGTCCCTGAACGCATGGGTGTGCTCGCATTCCTGTTCACAGGGCTTTCCCATCTGGCGGGCGCGTCCGTCGGGCGTGAGGGCACCGCCGTACAGATGGGCGGCGTGCTCGGGCACAAAATTGCCGCACTCGGCAAGCAGACCGGCATCGAAAAAAAGATGCTCATTTTTGCCGGTGTGAGTGCCGGATTCAGCTCAGTATTCGGCACACCCCTTGCCGGTGCCTTCTTTGGCATGGAACTCTACGCGGTCGGAAAGCTCCATTACAAGTTTGCGATCCCCTGCCTGCTCGCCTCCTTTACGGCGGACATCGTGACAAAGCTCTGCGGCATTTCTCATGCGCGCTATGCAATCGGGGTACAGGATTCGTTTCACCTGCGGCTGCTGCTTGCCGTGCTCGCAGCTTCCGTGCTGTTTGGTCTGATCGCCCGCTTTTTCGCCATCCTTGTCCACGCCGTCAAGCGGCTTTACGCAGCTTGGCTGCCCAATATCTATCTCCGTGCGCTGGTGTCCGCCCTGGTGCTCTTGGCCGTTCTCCTGCTCACCCGAGGCGTACCATATGGCGGGCTAAGCACATGGATGATCGACGCCGGATTCCAAGGGCAGACGCACTGGTATGACCCGGTACTAAAATTCATCCTGACCATTCTGTCTCTGGGGGCGGGCTTTCAGGGCGGAGAGGCAACACCGCTCTTTGATATCGGCGCGGCAACCGGTGGATATCTTGCGCAGCTCCTGCGCGTCTCCCCCGCCCTGCTCGCGGCGCTCGGATACGTCTGTGTGTTTGGAAACGCCGCCAATGTCCCGCTCACCACCATCGTCATGGGCTTGGAGCTGTTCGGCCTCGCGCCGCTGCCTTACTTCATCATCGCCGCCGTCATCGGCTATTATGTGACCGGGCACCACAGCATCTATGCCGCACAGGTCATTGCGCGGCCAAAATATCGGGCTTGACAATGGAACTATATGTGGTATAATCGCCAGCAAGACTGGACGTCAGGCTTCCTATCAGCGGGACAGGAAGCACTGACGGCCTTATTCTATGCGGAGGTAGTGATGGACATATCCTTCCGGACGTTTGGGAAATATACCTGTTCCAATGTGGCCGGTATGCTTGGCATCTCCATTTACATTTTGGCGGACACCTTCTTCGTCTCGCGCGCGCTTGGCGCGAACGGGCTGGCAGCGCTCAATATCGCAGTACCGGTGTATAGCCTCATCCACGGGTGCGGCTTGCTGGTTGGGATGGGCGGTGCAACCAGATTTTCCATTATGAAGGGGAAAAAGAACGCGCAAGGCGGCTCACGCATGTTTTCCGCCGCACTGCTCCTTGCGCTGTGCCTCGGGGCCCTCTTTCTTATCCTTGGCGTTACCTGCGCGGGGCCCATCACCACGCTGATCGGCGCAAATGACGCGGTATTCCACAACACAAAAACCTATGTGCAGGTAATCCTTCTGTTTGGCCCCATGTTTATCCTCAACAATCTGCTTTTATGCTTTGTGCGCAACGACGGCGCACCCCAGCGCTCCATGCTCGCCATGCTCATCGGTAGCCTTTCCAATATTGTTTTAGACTACATTTTTATTTTCCCATATGATATGGGCATCTTCGGCGCAGCGCTTGCCACCGGCATCGCCCCCTGCATCAGCCTCCTCATTTTGTCGCCATTTTTTGCGGCAAAACGGAACAGCTTTCATGTTGCAAAGGGCAAACCATCCCCTCGGCACATGACAAAGCTGGCTGCAAGCGGCATCCCCTCTCTGACGACAGAGCTTTCCTCCGGCATTGTGGTTCTGATCTTTAACGCCATTACACTGCGTCTGGAGGGAACCACCGGCGTCGCCGCTTACGGGATCATCGCAAACATTTCCCTCGCCGTGGTGGCCGTCTATACCGGCATTGCACAGGGAATTCAGCCCCTGATGGGGCAGGGCTATGGCGCGGGAAAGCGCAGCGACGTGCAGGCCCTCCTGCGCTACGCCCTGATCACCGCCACCGTCCTTTCCGTTCTGGTCTATCTGCTCATGTTTTTTGGCGCGCCGGAGATTGTGGGGGCCTTCAACAAAGAACAAAATGCCCACCTGCGGGACCTTGCGCTGCCCGGTATGCGCATCTACTTTACCGCCTGCCTCTTCGTGGGGTTTAATATTATCCTCTCAACTTACTTTACCTCGACGGAACGCACCCTTTCGGCGCATGTCGTCTCCATGCTGCGCGGTTTCTTTGTAATTATCCCAATGGCGCTTCTGCTCTCCTCCGTCCTTGCCATGACAGGGGTCTTTCTAGCCTTTCCCGTCACGGAGCTGCTCGTCGCAGTGGTCACCCTGCTCCTCTACTGCGTCGGTAGAACAAGGCACGCACAATTACCCGGGTAATTGTGCGTGCCTCAGCCTGTCAAAAAACCTC